>DPHD01000020.1:0-13883 GCA_003523085.1 Oceanospirillaceae bacterium
GCCACACAATTTGGAAATCAACCGTCACTGGCAGCAGTTTATTGAACTTGCGTGCACTCGATTCGCCGCCAGCGGCACAGGCATTGGTATGGAGGTTGCACCGTTGCTACGCCCCCTTGCCCAAAGTAAAGTGAGCTGGAATCAAACATCCAATACACTGCCACTGAGCAAGTGCTTTAATGCCATGGCCGACGCAGAGCTTAATACATCTATGGCAGCGATTGTGCCATGGTTAACTTGGGTAGAGCGTGGCGTATTTAGCAATAGCCAAGACATTAACCGAGCCTATATTGAATTGGTGGGACCAGAAGGTGTATTGGCACATGACCAATTTCGCTTTGGTATTTATTGGCAACAAGCCCATACCTTTTACCCAAAACATCGCCATGATGCCCTTGAGCTATACCACATCGTGAGCGGCACAGCACTGTGGCAAGCGGGCGACCGACCTTTTGAAGCACGGCCACCTGGGGCAAGTTTTGAACACTTAGACCGCATCGACCACGCCACCCAAACCGAAGATGAAGACCTATTGGCGCTGTGGGCTTGGCGTGGTGATTTGAGTTTTGACAACTATTCCATGGATAGTTAAGCTAAAAAGAGGTTTCTTTGCTATGGCGAACACGAAGGATATCGTTAGATGCCCCAGGCAACCAGACTATTTCACAGGGCATGGTTGTTCCTTGTCGGTACCCCAAGTCCCCAGCCAGTCCGTCATGGCTTCATTACTCACCGTTTCACCGGTTTCCTGGTACTCTTCCCAACGCGCTACCGCTAACTCATTTTCGTGCTGTTTACGCTCTTCTTCTTGGATATAGCGAGTTAACGCCTGCTTTGCCAAATAGCTTTTGGCACGTTGTATTTTCACAGCCAGAGCATTGAGTCGGTTTTCAAGTTGCTCGTCTAATCTTACGCCTAACATCAAGATACCCCATTACATTTGTTAAACTTTATTTCAATGGCAACCAGTTAAAGCACGCGTGCGCCACTAAAGGTATCAAACAGTACGGCTTTGCTGGTGTCTACTTGCAGGTTAATACTGCCTTGGGTTTGAGCGTCCACGCCGGCTTCTGGGCTGAGCCGAGCTTGTACTTCGACGCCATTCCACTGACCAAAAGCAATGGTGTCCGGGCCCATGGGTTCAATCACATCAACCTGCATCGGTATCTGCTGGACTAAGGCACCCGCCACATGGGGTTTAGGCTCGGTCATCATTTCCGGGCGAATGCCTAGAATCACGGTATCTATACCGGCTTGCCTTAGGCGCTCACCGTTGGCCACATGGAGTTCGTATTTTTCGCCTTGGCTGTCGATCACCAGCTTGTCATCCAGCACCACACACTCAACAAAATTCATGGGTGGAGAACCCATGAAATCAGCCACAAAACGATTAGCTGGATTATTGTATATCTCATAGGGTGTGCCAAATTGCTGCACTTGGCCATCCTTCATCACCGCAATTCGGTCGGCCAAGGTCATGGCTTCCACTTGATCGTGGGTCACGTAAACAATGGTGGTGCCTAAGCGCTTATGCAGCTTTTTAATTTCGGTGCGCATTTCTACCCGCAACTTGGCATCTAAGTTAGACAGGGGTTCGTCAAACAAAAACACTCGTGGATCACGAGCTAAGGCACGGCCCATGGCTACGCGTTGTCGTTGGCCACCAGAGAGTTGGCTTGGTTTGCGGTCTAATAAATGCTCGATTTGTAACAATTTGGCTACTTTGGCGACGGTGCTTTCAATTTCGGCTTTGGGTAGTTTGCGCATTTCTAGGCCAAAACTAATATTGCGTGACACACTCATGGTGGGGTACAACGCATAGGACTGAAACACCATGGCAATGTCGCGCTCTTTAGGGCTTAAATCCGTAACATTGTCGCCATCAATGAGGATGTCACCGCTAGTCACCTCCTCCAAACCTGCGATGCTGTTCATTAAGGTGGATTTACCACAGCCCGACGGTCCCACTAAGATGAGAAATTCGCCATCTTTAATGTCTAATTCAATACCCTTGAGTACTTCTGTGTCACCAAACGACTTGGTGAGTTGTTGTATTTGTATAGAACCCATAGTGGTTTCTTTTCCTTTGTCTTAATCTTTTTATTAGCCTTTAACGGCACCCGCGGTTAAACCGCGTACAAAATATTTACCAGCGACTAAATAAACCACTAGGGTAGGCAACGCAGCGATGATGGCTGCCGCCATATCCACGTTATATTCTTTGCCCCCCATGGTGGTATTCACCAGATTGTTTAGCGCCACAGTAATGGGCTGGGTGCCTGGGCCGGAATAAACCACACCAAATAAGAAGTCATTCCAAATTTGAGTAAACTGCCAAATCACACTGACCACTACAATCGGCGTAGATAAAGGCAGGAAGATATGCCTAAAAATGGCAAAAAAACCGGCCCCATCTAAACGTGCAGCGCGCACCAATTCAGCTGGAATGCCAACGTAATAGTTGCGGAAAAACAAGGTAGTAAAGGCCAAACCATAAATCACATGCACCAACACCAAACCCGACACGGTGTTGGCTAAACCTAACCACGCCAACAGCTTTGCCATAGGTAATAGAATCACCTGGAAGGGAATAAAACAGCCAAACAGTAACGCCCCAAAGAGGAAATTACTGCCGGCAAAACGCCATTGCGACAAGACATAGCCGTTTAAGGCACCAATGGCGGTGGAGAGGATCAGGGCGGGCAACACAATGCGCATGCTGTTCCAAAAATACGGCGCTAAGCCATAGCAATCGCCGCCGGTACAGGCACTACTCCAGGCTTTGGACCACGCACTGGTGTTAAGGCTATTAGGCAAGGCCAAAATGTTTCCACTACGGATTTGTTCGATGTCTTTAAACGACGTGGTGAGCATGACGTATAAGGGTGCCAAATACAGCAAGGCAAATAACAACAACAGGGCGATGAACAGGGCTTTGTATATTTGTTGTGAGCGAGTTAACGAGTTCATGATTTTTTACCTCGCAACTCAGAGTAGAGATACGGCACGATGATGGCCATCACACCGGCTAACATAATCATGGCACTGGCCGCACCCAAACCCATTTGCGCACGGCTAAAGGCGTGGGTGTACATAAAGGTGGCCGGTAAATCCGAAGCGTAGCCAGGCCCGCCGCCGGTGAGCGACTGCACCAAGTCGAAGCTCTTAATAGCAATGTGGCTCAAGATCACCACGGCGCCAAAAAACACCGGCCGCATAATAGGTAAAATAATGTGCCAATAGGTACGAAAGGTGGATGCCCCGTCGATTTGGGCGGCTTTGATCAAACTGTCATCCACACCTCGAAGGCCTGCCAAAAACATGGCCATAACAAAACCACTGGATTGCCATACGGCAGCGATGACGATGGTATAAATGGCCATATCTGGGTCCACTAACCAACGAAATTCAAAATCTGTAAAACCAAGGTCACGCACCATCTTTTCGATGCCTAAGCCGGGGTTTAAAATCCATTTCCATGCGGTACCTGTAACTATAAATGACACCGCCATGGGGTAAAGATAGATAGTGCGCAGGGCACCATCATTACGAATATTGCGGTCTAGTAAGATGGCCAATAGCAAGCCTAATACTAGCGCGATAATGATAAACAAAGAGGTAAATACCAGTAAGTTTTCCAACGCTACATGCCAACGGGGATTAGCAAATAAACGCTCATACTGTGCCCAACCAACAAACTCCCACTGGGGCAACATACGGCTTTTAGTAAACGACAGCACCGCGGTCCAGCCGATAAAGCCATACATACACACCAGCATGACGATGGCGGTGGGCGCCATAATCAATTTAGGTAATTGTTTTTCTAGATAATCGAACATAGATTAGCTCAATAAGGGGATTAGTGGTGTGCCATTGCGACGCCTGCCCCGTCATTGCGAGGGCCTAAGGCCCGTGGCAATCCATAAACCGCGGTTTTGGATTGCTTCACTGCGTTCGCAATGACGGAGGCCTTGGTTCGCAGTGACAAATGACTGCCAGCGCAATAGCACACCATGGACGGCGTTACTTGGCTGCGGCAACCGCGGCTACAAGTTGAGCAACGCCTTCCTCAGCGCTGGCGTCTGAGTTAAAGAAGTTGGTCGCAGAGTCATAAATGGCACCTGCAATGGCTTCGGAAACGGCCATACCGTGAGCAAAACTTGGCACTAAACTACCTGAGGCAGAGCTTGCCACAAAGGCGTCCATGGAATCGTGGGCACAAGAGTCAAACTCGGTACGCGCCATCCCTAAACGTGCAGGAATAGAACCTTTGTTAAGGTTAAATACACGTTGAAAGTCGGTGCTTAAGATTTCTTTAGCCATGACTTTCTGGGCTTGAGTATCGGCCGCATCGGTTTGGTTGAAGAAGGCAAACGAATCCACGTTAAAGGTATAAGCACCAGACGTGCCTGGGGCCGCTACACAAACATAATCTGTGCCTGGGTTCAGGCCAGCCACTTTAAATTCGCCTTTGGCCCAGTCACCCATGATTTGCATACCGGCTTCGCCGTTAATGACCATTGATGTGGCTAGGTTCCAATCACGGCCTGGCGCGTTAACGTCGATAAACTGGCGTAATTGGCCAAAGGTTTCGAATACCTGTTTAGTGGTGGCACTGTTAAGCGCAGCCATATCGGCTTGAACAAAGGCTTTATTGTAGTAGTCTGCACCACCTACACCTAACACCACGGCTTCAAACACGGTGGCATCCTGCCAAGCTTGACCACCGTGGGCTAACGCCACATAACCCGCGTCTTTTAGCTTTTGCGCTTGCACCATAAAGTCATCCCATGTGGTGGGAATGGTCGCGCCAGCTTTGCGGAATACTTCTGGGTTGGCCCATAACCAGTTAACCCGATGTACGTTTACAGGTGCTGCAACGTACTTGCCATTGTGCTTCATGCCTTGCGACACAATGCCTGGAAGAATGTCATCCCAGTGGTTGGCTTGCGCCACGTCATCAATACTGGCCAAGAACCCTAGATCGCCCCATTCTTGAATGGAAGGGCCCTTAATTTGTGCTGCCGTAGGTGGATTACCCGAAATAGCACGGGACTTTAATACTGTCATGGCGCTTTCACCGGCACCACCGGCAACCGCAAAGTCGACCCAATCGACGCCAGATTGAGCCAGCTTCTGCTTTAAAAAAGCCACGCTGGTGGCTTCGCCGCCGCTGGTCCACCAATGTAATACTTCTACTTCGCCTGCTTGTGCACTAGGCGCCATGGCCATCATCGTTGCAAGGGCTAGGCCCGTTAATTTAGTTTTCATGTGCGTTCCTCATTAGTCTTATTATCCGGTAGTCACACTCCGGTGTATGGCAGTCTATACAGGCCAAAGTGACGTAACGTGCAGAAATGTGACAAAAGGTTACAAAGAGAAATAAACTTCAACGATCAGACCGCCACCGCTGCGATCTTTCAGTTCTAGCTCGCCACCATGTAGGTTAGCAATACTACGGGCAATGCCTAAGCCCAAACCCACGTGATCACTACTGGGTTTTTGATGCAGGCGATAGTAAGGTTCAAATACACGGGCTTTGTCGGCATCACTTAAACCCGGGCCTGGGTCCATTATGCGAATGATTGTGCCTTGTGGGTTAGCTTTGGCAACCACAGTCACAGCACGGCCGTAGGCCAGCGCATTATCAATGAGGTTACTAAACATGCGCTGCAAGGCCATCCTGCGGCCTTCTATGGCTAGCCCAGGTTGAATGTCCAACGCAATCGGCAAGCCATAAATTTGGTTTTTAGCGCCTAAGTCCAGCAACAACTGACTCAAATCTATACGCTGCGCATTTTCATGAATGGCATCGTCCTTCATCATTTGCAGGCTGCCTTTAACCATGGTCTCTAGATTTTCCAAGTCACCAATTAAGGCGTCTTTTTGATCTGTATCGGAGATCATTTCGGCCCGTAAACGAGCTCTGGTCAGGGGCGTTTTAAGGTCGTGGGAAATGGCTGCAAACAGGCGTTCGCGATCACTGATAAATTTTTGAATACGGCCCACCATGGCATTAAATGCGCGGATAGTGGCGATCATTTCGCTGGAACCTTGCTCGCGCATATGGCGTGGATTGCGGCCCTTGCCAATGGCTTCGGCTTGCCTAGCCAGCAAGCGTAGTGGCCGTACCACCCAGCGCACCAGTAGCAAGGTTAACAACAACACCGTTAGCGACACCAAACCAATACTCAACAAACGTTCGGTGTTGAGCCAAGTGACACCGGCGAGCATATGGCCTTCTGGAATCACGGCCGCCAAGTAGATCCACTCATCCGCCACCGGCAATTGCACCACCGCAACCGGGCTGGAATCGCTGGGCTCCATTAAGGCAAAACGTTTCCATTTAGGGGGCAAGTCCACCATTAAGTTAGAGCCAGACAAAATCTTTAAATCATCAAAGTCTACAAATTGAATATCTAAGCCCTGGGCTGGGCCCATTTGAGCCACAATACTGCTACTCATTTGCTCGCGGACCAATTGTGAAAATTCTGTTCGAGGGATGGTCTGCAGGGCAATGTGTTGTTTGTTAACCGACACAAAAAAACGTGTGCCACCCATGTCGCGTAATTGATCTAGTACAATGTGGCGGTATTGGTCTGGTAGTTTTTTAAAAAACTGCACGGTTTGCCCAATGCGCGAACCCATGGTTTGCGACACTTCAATTAAGCGATTATGTTCGTTGGCTTTGAGTTGCGAAATCCACAACCAAGTTCCAAACACCTGAGCCACAAGAATGCCCACAAATAACACCATGGTGACCCGTGCCATAATGGACTGAGGAATCAGCTTGTATATAAGGTGCTTGCCTAAGCTCACGCCAGCACCAGCACATAACCTTTGCCGCGCACGCTTTGTATGCTGTCTTGCGCTACAACATTGAGCTTATTACGTAAGCGGCTAATACTGGTATCAATGGAGCGGTCAAACGGCTGAGCATTACGCCCGTGCAGCACTTGGCAAATGGCATCTCGACTGAGCACCTCGCCGTGGTGTTGATACAAGAGGTTGAGTAAATCAAACTCTGCGCCAGTTAAAGGTAGGTGCGTACCCGCATAACTAACACTACGTTTAAGGCTATCAATCTGCAGTTTTGGGATGTCTGACTGGGTGGGCGCTTGTTGTACCTGTACCCGCCGCAGCAAGGCTTTAATACGAGCTAGTAATTCTCTGGGGTTAAAGGGTTTACCCATATAATCATCAGCACCGAGCTCTAACCCTAAAATTCGGTCTAAATCATCACTAGCGGCAGTGAGCATAATCACCGGCAAACTGGAGCTTTGACGTAAATTTCGGCACACGTCTAAACCATCCATACCCGGTAAACCAATATCGAGCACCGCCAGTTCAAAGTGGCTCATGTCAGCCTGTAAAAAACTTTCGCCGTCGGCAAAGGTTTGCACCTCAAAACCTTGCTGGTTTAGGTATTGGCTGAGTAATTGGCGAATTTCAACATCGTCGTCAATGAGGGCTAGGGTTTGCATAATACAATAGCGTCTAACTAAGACCTTGGTTTAATAAAACAAGCCGCATTAATATCACGACAGCAAGGTCATAGGCAAACTTTTAGGCTAGCAGACGGGTTAGTAATCGCCTTCAATCGGTTCCAATTGCGGTTCAGCACGACCCAAGCTTTGTTTACGGTTCGCCACATAGGCTTCGAGTTCTTCGCGTCGTTCTGGCGCCATGACAGGTGGCTCAAACTCGGCCAAAATCTTCTGCCAAATTTCTGTAGCTCGCATGGTGGCGTCTTTGGACCCCGCCTCAACCCAGTTTTCATGGTTTTTCCAGTCGCTTAAAAAAGGTTGGTAAAAGGCGTTTTGGTAGCGCTCCATGGTATGGCTACAGCCAAAGAAATGCCCCCCTGGGCCCACTTCTTCCATGGCATCAATGCCAATTTCAATAGGGTCAATTTTGAGCGGCTTCAACATCGCCGTCATGTGTTGCAACATTTCACAATCCATAACGATTTTTTCGAATGACGCCACCAGCCCTCCCTCTAACCAACCGGCGGCATGATAAATCAAGTTGCCATGACCCATAACAGAGCCCCACAAGGCCATTTGAGTTTCGTACACTGCCTGTCCATCCACCGCATTGGAGGCGTTACACGCACTGGTGCGGTATGGCAAGTTGTAGCGCCGCGCCATTTGGCCGCTGGCCATATTGGCCAAACAGTTTTCTGGAGTGCCAAAGGCCGGGGCGCCAGAACGCATATCCACGTTGGAGGTAAAACCACCGTAAACCACTGGCGCTCCAGCTTTGGTTAACTGCACTAAGGCAATACCTAACAAAGCTTCAGCATTTTGTTGGGCTAAGGCTGCAGCCATGGTGGTCGGTGTCATGGCCCCCATTAAGGTAAATGGAGTGACGGTAACCGCTTGACCCATTTTGGCCATTTGCATGGCCCCATAAGCCATACTGTCGTCCAATTTTCGCGGTGAGTTAATATTAATATTGGTCATGGTGGCGGGAGTCTGCGCCACTTCTTGTATGCTCATGCCGTTGGCAATGGCATTCATGGCCACCGCGTCTTTTACCCGCCCTGCACCAATACCCTGGGCGAAAAACACCTTATCGGCTAAGGTCAGGTTAGCAAAGGTGGTGTCTAAATGCCGCGAATTGGGCGGTAGATCTGTGGGGGCCACTGCCTGATTGCCAAAAAAATCGATGACGTTGAAGTACTGACCAAAACGGATCATGTGCTCATAGTCGACAAAGTTACCGATGCGACGGCCGTTAACGCAGTCATGCACGTTAGGTGGGCCAGAAGTCAAACCAAACTGAATAATGTTGGAGCCCACCTGTAAAGCATTGGCAGGGTTGCGTGGCGTTAAGGTAAATTTCGAAGGTGCTGTGCTAATGAGTTCCATCACCAACGCCCGGTCCATGCGCACAATACCGCCCTCATCAACGTCGGCACCGGCTTGTTTAAACAGGTCTAACGCTTGTTGGCCCATCACCTCAACACCCAACTGTTCAAGGATGTCCATGGAGGCATCATGAATTAACTCAACCTGCTCTGGCTCCAAGGCAGCAATGGGTGCAAAGCGATTAGTCTTGACCTGCCTTTCAAGCTGGGGAATAACGCAGGTGGTAAGTGTTTGCGGTGTAACTCTGCGGCGGCGGCCAGTGGAACGGCTCATTAGTTTTACCTGCGGCCTCGTACTTAGACCATGGTTTTAGGATTGGTGAGCTGCAGGTTAGCATCACCCCCAGGGCTACAAAGATACTAACTCGACAAAAAGCGGACTATACTGACCATAACAAAGGATTAACTATGCCGCCAAAACATCCTAACCAGCCAACACGAATTGGGTTTTTCTTAATCCCTCAGTTTTCTATGCTGTCCATGTCGGCGGCAGTTGAACCACTAAGAATTGCCAATCGATTGAGTAAGCAGACTCTGTATGAGTGGTTTTTTTACAGCAACGAGTCTCAGCCGGTGCCTGCCAGCAACGGTGTAGAAGTTGCGGCTACCCGCGATATGACGAACACAGCCGATTTAGATGCCCTCATTGTGGTGGCTGGTATCGACGTGCAAAATCATGACGACCCTAGTTTCAATCAATGGCTTAGGCACTTGTCACGCAAATCCATTACCCTAGGATCTACCTCTACGGGCAGTTTGTTACTGGCGCGGGCTAAATTATTACAACACAGCCCCTGCACCATTCACTGGGAGAACATCGATAGCTTTAGGGAGGAATTCCCTCTGCTGGATGTTAGCGGTGAGTTGTTTGAAATGGATGACAGGTTTATGACCTGTTCTGGCGGTTTGTCGGGCCTAGACATGATGCTCCAACTCATCACTCAGCAACACGGCCTAAAATTAGCCAAGGACGTGGCCGAACAGTGCATCCACCCGAGTATTCGCGACGCCCACGCGCACCAACGCATGGCCACCCAAGCACGGCTTAGTATTCATCATCCTGGGTTGATCAAAACCGTTGATTTAATGCACAGCCACACAGAAGAACCATTGCCATTAACTCAATTAGCCACACAAGCTGGATTGTCATTGCGGCAAATGGAACGGCTGTTCAAACATCATTTTGGCCAACCCCCGGCGCAATACTACCTCGATATACGGCTTAACAAAGCCCAAAGCTTGCTGCGACAAACCAGCCTTTCTACCTTTGACATTGCCACCGCCTGTGGTTTCAATTCCACCTCATATTTGGCTAAACGTTACCGTTTAAAGTTCTCTATTGCGCCTCGCCAAGAGCGCCTCGTCCAATTTCGATAGTTATTGACAGTCTTCCAAATGATCTGTTACAACTAAAAAGGACTTGGAGTTGAGGGTTAACTTTGAGCAAGTTTTAGTGCGTATTGATCGGCCCGCAGCGACCCACTTTTGCCTCTCTAAAATAGGCTAAGTCGTTGTGTTTTGGTGTGAAAACAGACCTAGAGTTAGACCTGCTATTGTGCCTTACCGTTCAAAAGAATCATCACCGGAGAATAATAATGATTAAGTCCACTACTGCAGGTCAAACGACTCATCCCGTCGTAGACATGTACAAACAAGAATTTTTACAAGGCCAACTTTCACGTCGTGAATTTTTAGTCCGTGCCTCTGCCTTAGGAGCCAGCACCGTTGCAGCCTACGGCATGATTGGCTTAGTTGCGCCCATGGCCATGGCGGCCACACCATCCATGGGTGGCACCTTACGTATTCAACAGGAAGTACGGGCCATGAAAGACCCCCGCACCTACGACTGGAGCCAAATTGCTAACTTTAGCCGCGGCTGGTTGGAATACTTAGTGCGTATAAAAACTGACGGTACGTTTGAAGGTCAGTTGCTAGAAAGCTGGTCGGCCAACGACGATGCCACCGTATTTACCCTTAAGGTACGTCAAGGTGTGACCTGGAACAACGGCGATGCCTTTACTGCTGAAGACGTAGCTCGCAACATTACCGGTTGGTGTGATAAGAGCATGGAAGGTAATTCCATGGCCGGTCGTATGAATTCATTAATCGATGCCGACACTGGCCAAGCCCGCGCTGGCGCTATTGAAGTAATCGATAGCCATACCGTAAATCTAAATTTGCTGGCGCCAGACATCTCCATCATACCCGGCATGACCGACTACCCAGCAGCCATAGTGCATGCCAGCCATGACGCCGACAATATGATTAGCAATGCTGTGGGCACGGGTCCTTATTCACCTGAAAGCCTCGAAGTAGGTGTTAAAGCCGTACTCGTGCGTAACGAAGGTCATGCGTGGTGGGGCCAAGGCGCTTACGTTGATCGTATTGAATTTTTTGATTATGGCACAGACTACGGCTCCATTGTGGCCGGCGCAGAAGCCGACGAATTTGACATGACCTATGATGTGTCTGGTGAGTTCATCGATATTTTTGACAGTTTAGATTGGGTGCGCACCGAAGCTGTGACGGCGGCAACCATCGTTATTCGCCCTAACCAAGAAGCCGAAGTCGATGGCATCAAGCCTTATGCTGACAAACGAGTGCGTCAGGCCCTGGCGATGGCTGTAGACAACAGCATATGTCTAGAGTTGGGTTACTCAGGCCGCGGCACCCCTGCCGAAAACCACCATGTTTGTCCCATTCACCCTGAGTACGCAGCCTTACCTGCACAGAAAGTGGATGGTGCTGCCGCTAAAGCCTTGATGGAAGAAGCGGGTATGGGCGACTATGAGCACGAGCTTATTTCTATTGACGATGATTGGCGCCGTAACACCACCGATGCCGTTGCAGCGCAGTTGCGCCAAGCGGGTATCAAGGTGAAGCGTACCATTTTGCCGGGTTCTACTTTTTGGAATGACTGGGCTAAATATCCTTTCTCCTCCACTAACTGGAACCAACGTCCCTTAGGTGTGCAGGTATTGGCACTGGCCTATCGCAGTGGTGAAGCGTGGAACGAAGCAGGCTTCTCTAACAAAGAGTTTGATAGCTTATTGTCACAAGCTATGGCGGTACCTGATGCCGATGAACGGCGTAAAATCATGGCTAAAATTGAGGCCATTATGCAGGACGAAGGCGTTATTATTCAGCCTTATTGGCGCTCTTTGTACCGCCACAACAAGGCCGGTTTAGTGAATGCAGAAATGCATCCTGGTTTTGAAATCCATGTGGATCAAATCGGCTGGTCTTAGCCTTTCTAAGGGCCACTTTGTGGCCCTCTAAATTCTCTACGGAGCAGGTGTAACCTGCTCCGTATTTGTACTACTCCTTAGTCATGGCAGGACTGCTCATGTGGATATTTATTGTTAAGCGAACCGGGGTTATGGCGTTAACTGCGTTATGCCTGACCTTTTTGGTATTTTTCTTAACCAACTTGCAGCCCAATTTGGAAAAGCTCGCCAAGACTCAGGGTACCATGCGCATGTCCGATGAAGCTGTCGACAGCTGGCTTGAACAACGGGGTTACAAACAGCCACTGTTAGTGCGGTACGGCGAATGGTTAGGTGTGAGCCCAGGCTTTATATTAGTTAAAGAGGACGGCAAAGCTTTAGGCCGTTGTGTCAAACCAGGCTCGGATCATATCCCCAACTATTGCGGTGTATTACAAGGCGACCTGGGTTGGTCAACGGTATTTAAAGACCATGTATCCAGCATCGTCAGTAAACGGCTGGGGTTAACCGGCTGGCTCATGCTATTTGTAATGATCGTGATGGTGCCCATGGCGCTCATCATTGGTGTGCTGGCGGGTATGCGAGAAGGTTCCCGCACTGACCGCAGTTTATCCACCTTTGCCATTATCACAACCGCCACACCTGAGTATGTGTCGGGTGTTGTTTTTGTGGTGATATTCGCCAGTTCGGCAGTCGGGCTACGCTGGTTTAAAGGCTCTTCCGCTTCGGCTATGGACACCATTACCATTGCCAACTTTACCTTGCCGGTGATGACGATGGCCTTCTATGGCATGGGCTACATTGCTCGCATGACTCGAGCCTCTATGGCCGAAGTCATGATCGCACAATACATCCGTACCGCCCGTTTGAAAGGGGTGAGTTTTGGAAATATTGTGCTCAAACATGCGTTGCGAAATGCGCTCATAGCGCCTTTTACAGTGATTATGTTGCAAATTCCTTGGTTACTCACTGGCGTGGTTATCGTTGAAACCTTGTTTAACTACAAAGGTTTTGGCTGGCTACTGGTGCAAGCCGCCTCCAACAACGACATCGACCTGCTGTTAGCATGCTCCATGGTTGCTGTGTTCGTGGTACTAGTAACGCAGCTGATATCTGATATCGGCTATGTTTTCCTTAACCCACGTATTCGCATTAGTTAAGGGGCCGACCATGGAATCATTATCGTCACTTCAAATAGTCTTCGGCGTCCTAACGCAACTGTTACCGGTATGGATAGGCTTAGGCATTATCTTAAGTCTTTCCATGTATTACCGACCACGCCTTGGCTTATATGGCCACCTGTTTGATAGCCGTGTGGGCACCGTTGGGTTGATACTAGTACTATTTTGGGTATTAACCGCCCTGTTTGCCGACCTTATTATCACCCACGACCCGCTGGCCCAAATTTCGGGCATGAAAAATAAACGCCCCGGTTTCCCAGTACGCGGCATGGAAGGCACCTTTTATCTATTGGGCGGTGACAACCTAGCCCGCGACATATTTTCACGGGTGATTATGGGCAGCCGTACCGTATTGTCCATTGCCCCTGCAGCTACCGTATTTGCTTTTATGGTCGGTATCACCTTGGGTTTACCCGCCGGTTATCGCTCTGGAAGGCTCGATACCATCCTGTCTTTCTTATCTAATTTAGTCTTGGCCTTTCCGGTTATCCTGTTGTTTTTCTTATTGGTGACGCCAGAGATTCGTTCTACGGGTGTACCGATTTACTTGGCTGCGGTGTTGTTTTTATTCCCCATCATTTTGTTTGTGGTGTTGTTTCAATC
>DPHD01000020.1:14101-18493 GCA_003523085.1 Oceanospirillaceae bacterium
GTTATTGGTTTTTGGGCCTATTCTGGCCTGGCATTTAATATGGACCCCTTGGGTGTGTTTTATATGGAACCTAACTTACTCAACATCTTTGTTTCGGTGGTGTTTGTCAATGCTCCTACGGTATTCCGTATTGTTAGGGGCCTGACCTTAGACATTAAAACCCGTGATTATGTGGCCGCTGCGGAAACCCGTGGCGAAGGCCCTTGGTACATTATGTTGTGGGAAATTTTACCCAACGCGCGCGGTCCTCTGATTGTTGATTTTTGTTTACGCATTGGTTACATCACCATATTACTAGGCACCTTAGGCTTCTTTGGCCTAGGCGTGAGCCCAGAAAGTCCGGATTGGGGCATGACCATTAACGAGGGCCGTAAACTCTTGTCGATCTACCCCCACCTCGCCATTCCACCTGCCCTAGCGTTAATGTCGCTAGTGCTGGGCCTCAACCTGCTGGCCGACGGCCTGCGTGAACAGTCACTTAAAGACTAAGGGAGCAGGATTATGCAACAGTGGGATTATGATGGCCCGATTTTAGAAATAGACAACCTGTCCATTAGCTTTTTTACCCGCCTCGGCGAGATACCCGCAGTGATGGACTTTTCATGCGTGGTAGAACAAGGCAAAGCCGTGGGCTTAGTGGGTGAATCTGGGTGTGGCAAGTCCACCGTAGCTCTTGGAGTGATGCAAGACCTTGGCGTCAACGGCAAGATTGTGGGCGGCAGTATTAAGTTTAAAGGCCGCGAGTTGAACACCATGAGTGATGAAGAACTGCGGCATTTGCGCGGCTCGGAAATCGCCATGATTTACCAAGAACCCATGGCCTCGCTTAATCCTGCAATGAAAATTGGCAAACAGTTGATGGAAGTACCGATGATCCATCAACAAAGCTCTGCAGAAGAAGCCTGGGCGTTAGCCAAACAAGTGGTTGAAGATGTGCGTTTGCCCGATGCCGAGCGTATTTTACACAGCTATCCACATCAGCTATCTGGCGGCCAACAGCAGCGTATTGTTATTGCCATGGCGCTGATGTCTAAACCGGCGTTACTCATTTTAGACGAACCCACCACCGCATTAGATGTCACCGTTGAAGCGGGTATCGTTGACCTAGTCAAAGGTTTAGGTGAAAAATACGGTACCTCCATGCTGTTTATTTCCCATAACTTAGGTTTGATACTGGAAACCTGTGACGATATTTGTGTCATGTACTCTGGCGAAGCGGTTGAGGTTGGGCCCATCGAAAACGTCTTTGATCGTATGCGTCACCCCTATACTCAGGCCTTGTTCCGCTCCATTCCATTACCCGGTGCCGACAAACAAAGCCGGCCTTTAGTTTCTATCCCTGGTAATTTCCCATTGCCCCACGAACGGCCTAACGGTTGTAACTTTGGCCCCCGTTGCAATTATTATGAGCAGGGCCGCTGCGACAAAGGTGATATTTTGATGCCCGCCTTGGCAGATGATCCAAGCCATGCCTCACGCTGCTTAAAAGTCAGTGAAATCGATTGGGACCACCCGCCGGCCGCTGCGGCGCAAACCCAGGCTAATAAAATTGGCAAGCTGGTGCTTAAGGTAGACAACTTACGCAAGTATTACGAAGTCGCCGCAAGCGCACTGTTTGGTGGCGGCGATAGCCGTGTGGTCAAAGCCAATGAAAGCATTAGCTTTGAAGCCCACGAATCTGAAACCTTAGCCATTGTAGGTGAGTCTGGCTGTGGAAAATCCACCCTCGCCAAAGTGCTTCTAGGGCTAGAGGCGGCCTCCGACGGCAGTGTTAACTTGCTCGGTAAAGACATTCAAAAAACCCTCATTCATGATCGTAATGTGGATACCGTATCGTCGATTCAAATGGTATTCCAGAATCCGTTTGATACCCTCAACCCCTCCATGACCGTAGGCCGCCAAATCGTGCGGGCGTTAGAGGTATTTGGCATTGGTGCAAACCAAGAAGAACGTGAAGACCGAATGCTAGCCCTGCTGGACCTGGTTAAGTTACCGCGCGAATTTGCCGCCCGTAAACCCCGCCAATTGTCTGGCGGACAAAAACAACGGGTGGGTATTGCGAGGGCCTTTGCGGGCAACGCACAAGTGATGGTGGCCGATGAGCCGGTGTCGGCGTTGGATGTTTCGGTACAAGCCGCTGTTACGGATTTGTTGATGGAATTGCAGCGCGATAACAAAACCACCATGCTGTTTATCAGCCATGACTTATCCATTGTGCGTTATATTTCTGACCGCGTCATGGTGATGTATTTAGGCCATGTGGTGGAAATGGGCACCACCGATCAGGTGTTTAGCCCGCCCTACCACCCCTACACCGAAGCCTTGTTATCGGCAGTGCCGATTGCCGACACCAGCGTGGAACGTAAACACATTGTCTTGGATGGCGACATTCCATCCGCCATGGACCCGCCTCCGGGTTGCCCCTTCCAAACTCGCTGCCAGCATAAGCAGCAAGTACCGGATAATTTGTGTGAGCGGGAGCTTCCACCCATGAAACACATGGCTGAGCACCATGATTTGCGGTGTCACCTTAGCGATGATTTCTTGGGTAATATGATTCCGGTGATTCAATTGTCTAACTAGCGGGTCTTTGCGAGCGCAGCGCGGCAATCCAAATCCGCGGCCTATGGGCTGCCACGTAGCTTCGCTTCTCACAGACACGGCTGTGTGGTTTCTAACCGCGGATTAGTGCCAATAAGTCAGCCAAATTGCCTTGTTCTAAATGCTCAATATAGTCCAACACCTGTTGGGCTTTGTTGGCACCCCATACTGGCTCACACAGGCTCATGTATTTATCATGAAACTGGGTTGGGCTCATGGGTTTATGGGGGTCGCCTAAGGCTTCGTGGGGCTCTGAACTTATTTGCGTGCCGTTGGCCATACGTATGCTCACGTGAGCCCAACGCTCAGCCGGAAACACAGCGTTATAACTCGTATCTTCCACTAATTTCACTTTAGAAATCATGCTTTGTACCTGCGCATCTTCAAAGCCGCTATAGACGTCATCGGTACTAATAACGCCATTAAGCACCGCCATGGCTACTGGAAAACTAATGGCGTACTGCGCTTGCTCGGTGTCCTTTGGCACCTCACTAAATAACCTCACGCCTTGGTGAAAAGTCGAGACAGTGATTTGTTCTACCTGCGACGGATCGAACTGATGTTGTTGACGTAAGCTCAAACAGGCAGCAACCGCAGGTTGGGCCCAACGGCACACAGGGTATGGTTTAAAATACTGGTTAAGAATCTGCCACTGCTGTCCCAAATCTTGCCAATAACCCATGGCGTCATCACCGGTAATAGTGATCGCAGGTGCGCCGGTAAACCCTTCAGCCGCCAAATAAGCCGCCGAAGTACCCGCCATTGCGCCCCAGCCCGAACCGTCTTTAAGCATGGTGGGGTGGTCGATGTTACGCATCATCTGGCTACGTGGGCCATGATATTCAGCGATGCCAACGGCATGGTCAAACTTTGCGTCGGTCAGCCCCAATATATGGGCCGTTATAGCGGCGCAGTTGACTGCGCCCCAAGCGCCAGAAGTATGGTAATCCGTCACTGTGCCGTGTAATGCCATACCCGCCCGAGTGCCTATTTCATAACCAGCAACGATCAAGCTTATGAGCCGCTTGCCCGTTACTGAGTGGCCTTGAGACTCTAGCACCGCAACAAGGCTGGGTAACATACTACAGCCCACGTGGCCTTTGGTATCTCGTTGGCCATCGTGGCAATCTAGGGCGTCAATCATGGTGGCGCCAACCAGCGCAGCACCCACGGGGCTCATGGCAGGGCCTCCCAACAAAGGTTGCACGGCAGTGATGCTAACTCCCGCCGCAAAATGATCTTGCGCATGTTTAGTGATAATGGATGCAGTGGCCGAACGGGCACCGCCCACGGCCGTGCCTAATAAATCATACAAACACACTTTTGCTTGTGTGATAACGGCGGGTGGCAGCTGATCAAACTCAAGAATTTGTAAAAACTGGCGCAGTGGGTGACTGTTAACCATAGTATTACCTGCTCGCGAAAAAAGCCTGTATAGACTCTATTATTAGCTGTAGAGCCACATCATCAATCTGCATATGTAGGACCAACCTTGCATTTTGGCCAATGGCGGTGATGGCAATGCCGCACTGTGCGAGGTGGTCGGCTAAGTCGGGCATGTGTGTGGAGCGTAAGAACAACATATTGGTTTGTACCCGCTGCATATCAAAGTCCAGCCCTTCTATACCGTCCAGCGCCAAGGCAAGCTGTTTGGTACGGCGATGATCTTGCGCTAAACGCTCAACATTATGATCTAACGCATAGCGGCCTGCTGCCGCAATAATGCCGGCTTGGCGCATACCCCCGCCTAACATTTTGCGTAACCTGCGGGCCCGCGCTATCACATCGTTA
>DPHD01000093.1:0-1518 GCA_003523085.1 Oceanospirillaceae bacterium
ACTAGCGCATCAACTATGCGATGGGAGATATGAATATATTCATACAAATAATATACTTATTTCTCACATCCATCATATTAACCATGAAGCATCATGAGCGTCAAAGACAAATCCGCCATGTTTTTACTCGCTAAAGCCGTGGTAACTAGGCCCTAGGGCCTGTATGCATTAATCAAATGGACAATTTTCCATGTCAGACAAAAACGACATCAAATACAGAGAGCGCTCTTGGCTGCAGAACAATGTAAAAACCATTTACATCACACTGCTATTCATCACTTTACCTAGCTGGGCTTGGATGAGCTGGATCACCCTTACGCAAAGTAGTGAACAGCTGGTAAGGCAACAGGTGTACAGCGATATCGCCCTATTTGCCGACAGCCTTAATAGCGAGTTGGAAAAGTATCGCTTTGTGCCCAAAATGCTCATGCTCGACGCCGGGCTAGTCGAACGAACAACGCAGGCGACAAGCGACAGCCCGGCCGCCAAGGCCAAGCCCTACTTGCAGCATATACGCCAAGCCACCAAGGCTGACGAAATCTTCATTATCAACGCCCAAGGCACCACCATCGCCTCAACTAAAACCAGCAATATCGGTATCGGTTATCGCCACAGCCCATTTTTTATTGCCGCAAAAGCAGGTCGTTCAGGCGGATTTTTTACCCTTGGCTTACATGCAGGTATTCGCGGCTATTACTTTAGTGAACCTTTATTTAATCCCTCCACAGACGCAGTGGTTGGCGTCATTGTGGTTAAAGTCAATATGGCGCGCCTGGAGCGCGGTTGGCTCAACAAAGCCACCCCCATGCTCATTACCGACAACTACGGCGTCATTATTGCCTCTAGCACCCCCAGCTGGCTATTTACCAGTCTCAGCCCTTTATCGGCCGACAACAAACAACAAATACGCCACTCTCGTAAATATCCCATGGTGTCGTTTCCGTTATTGCAGACAACGATTCACAAGCAAGTAGAGGGTGGCCAGGTGGTGAGCTTACCTAGGGCCGGCTTTAAAAAGGTGCTGGAGGTCAGTAAGCTGATGCCAAACTTGGGCTGGACCATCTACGGCCATGGTAATTTGTCTGCTGCCAAACAAAGTGTGTATCAGGGCGTAGCCATCTCCTCATTATTATGGGCCCTGCTACTCACCTTAGCTTACGTGGTGACCCAACGGCGTTTGCAATTTATGGAAACCTTGCACCGGCGCGAAGTCAACCAAGCACGCTTACAGCAAGCCAAAGACCAACTGGAAACACGCGTAGCGGAACGCACCCATGAGTTACAGGAGAGCAACCTAGAGCTCAAGCAAACTCAACAAGAGCTTATCCATTCGGCCAAACTCGCGACTCTGGGACAGCTAGCCACTAGTGTGACCCATGAGATCAATCAGCCGCTGACGGCTATTTTGACCTCTGCAGACAATGCCGAGCAATGGTTGGGGCGCGGTCAAGTGGACAAGGCGCAAGACAAATTGGCGCAAATTAAAACCTTGGCCCAGAAAATGGGCCTCATCACCTC
>DPHD01000093.1:1751-8098 GCA_003523085.1 Oceanospirillaceae bacterium
GACAATGCCTTCGCCTTATTGCAGCCCAGAATTAACCAAGAACAAGTGGAAACGGTGATCGAGGAGCTATCGAGTTTTCAGGTGTTGGCCAACGACGTACGTTTAGAGCAAGTCTTTATTAATTTGATTAGCAATGCCCTAGATGCAATGCAACTGAGCCAAAACAAACGTCTAACGGTATCTTGTCAAAGCGACACTAAAACCGTGTATATTCACTTTTCCGATACCGGCAGTGGTATCGATAGTGATCACTTACTGCAGTTATTCGATCCCTTTTTTAGTACTAAAGATGTTGGCGTAGGGCTAGGTTTAGGCCTTACAATATCCTACAGTATCATTAAAACCATGGGCGGAGATTTAAGCGCCCGCAACTCTGCCTCCGGCGCGGTGTTTAGCATCCGCTTACGTGCTGTCAGCAAAAACGAAATGAAACTATGACCTTACCCACCATCTGTGTAGTCGATGATCATGAAGAACTGCGCAATTCATTAGTAGAAATGCTCGAATTGGCGGATTACCAGGTCACTGCCTACGCCAGTGCAGAAGCCGCTTTACCTCATCTTTTGGACACCTGGCCAGGCATTGTCATTAGTGATATTCGGATGCCTAACATGGACGGCTTTGCGTTTTTGGCAGCCTTACAAAAAATAGACGCCGATTTACCGGTGATATTAATCACTGGCCATGGCGATATCCAGATGGCCCTAGGCGCAATTCGCAGTGGGGCTTACGACTTTATTGAAAAACCCTTCCGCCGAGAGCATTTGCTGGAAGTCATTAAACGTGCCTTAGACAAGCGTCAACTGGTGATGGAAAATCGGCATCTAAAAGCTGCCATCGCGGCCCAAGATAATGACCCCATTATCGGTCAATCAAGCGCTATTAGCTCATTAAAACAAAAGATTAGCCGCTTAGCGCAAGCCGATGTTAATACCCTCATTTGTGGCGAAACGGGTACTGGCAAAGAACTGGCGGCGCGACGCCTACACGAACAAAGCAGCCGTAGTGCCGGACCTTTTGTCGCCATCAACTGTGCCGCTTTACCAGAATCAATGATGGAAGCGGAGTTGTTTGGCCATGAGGCCGGCGCCTTTACCGATGCAAAAAAGGCCCGTATTGGAAAGTTCGAATACGCCCACAAAGGCACTATATTCTTGGATGAGGTCGAGAGCATACCGCTGTCGTTGGCCGTCAAAATATTACGGGTACTGCAGGAACGTACGGTCGAGCGCCTCGGTGCAAACCGTTCTATCGACATCGATATCCGCGTCATAGCGGCCACCAAAGCCGACCTTAGGACGCTGTCCGAAGCAGGTAAGTTTAGAGAAGACTTGTATTACCGACTCAACGTGGTCGAATTACATTTACCGCCGTTACGCCAACGCGACGACGATATAGTACTTCTATTTCGTTATTTTACCGCCCAAGCCAGCGAAAAATTCAACCTGCCCGAGCCAACACTGTCGCTGCATGTCATCGATACTTTAATGCAACACCCATGGCCTGGTAACGTACGAGAGCTAATAAACGTCGCCGAACGTTTTGTACTCACCGATACCTTAATAGACCAAAACACCCTCGCCACCTGGCAGACCGAAACCGCCACCACCAGCTTACCTCAACGCATGGAGCGTTATGAGAAGCGTCTCATCGAAGAAGCCTTGTCTCAAGCACAAGGGTCTATCAAGCGCACCTACGAAGGGTTAGGGATCGCCCGCAAAACCCTGTACGACAAATTAGCAAAATACAACCTCGACCGGCATCGATTTTTAGACGACTAGTGTGTGGATTTCCGCACACATAGCCACAAAGGTGTGTAGATTTCCTCTCATAGTCAAGGGGCGACTATTTATATATTGTTACTTATCAGTTAGTTATGATTTGGCACACAAGTTGCTATATGAACCACAGTAGTTCAACTACGTTAGTACTAATAATTGTAATAATAAAGAGGTTCCCAATGAAATTGTATTTAAAAACCGCACTAGCCAGCGCCATGGCTGTGGCTCTAGTTGCCGCCCCAGCTCAGGCGAGCGACGTGTGTCAGGATGGTGAAATCGTCATCAAATTTAGCCACGTCACTAACACCGACAAGCACCCCAAAGGTATTGCCGCCACGGCCTTTGCCGAGCGTGTTAACAGCGAAATGGACGGTAAGGTGTGTTTAGAAGTTTACCCCAACTCAACCCTCTACGGTGACGGCAAAGTGCTGGAAGCCATGTTGATGGGCGATGTTCAAATGGCCGCGCCTTCTTTATCCAAATTTGAAAAATACACCAAACAATACCGCTTGTTTGACCTACCGTTTATGTTTAAGAACATGGATGCGATTGATGCCTTCCAGTCGTCTGAAACCGGTCAAGACATGAAAAACGCCATGGTGAAGCGCGGCATTCGCGGCCTTGAGTTTTGGCACAACGGCTTAAAGCAGCTGTCTGCAACTAAGCCATTGATTGAGCCTTCTGATGCGGCGGGCATGAAGTTCCGCGTGATGGCCTCTGACGTGTTAGTAGCACAGTTTAAAGCCCTTGATGCAGTGCCACAGAAAATGGCCTTTAGCGAAGTCTACCAAGGCTTACAGTCTGGCACTATACAAGGTCAGGAAAACACTTACTCCAACATCTACGGCAAGAAGTTCTTCGAAGTCCAAGATAGTGTCACTGAGTCTAACCATGGCATCCTAGATTATATGGTAGTGACCTCGACTGAATTTTGGGATGAGTTACCTAGTGACATTCGTAATCAGCTAGAAACCATTTTACGTGAAGTGACCGTGTCTCGTAATGCGCAATCGTTTGCCGTTAACGAAGCCAACAAAGAGGCGATCCTAGCCACTGGCAAGACCATTCACACCCTAACCGATGCCCAACGGGCCGCCTGGAAAGCTGCCATGCTACCAGTATGGGACCAGTTTAAGGATGACGTAGGCCAAGCCAACATCGACGCGGCGCAAGCCATTAACGCACAATATTAATTATTGTTGTTAACCCGTCCACCGCCCCCAGTTTCCTGGGGGCACCTCTTTTACGTATTAGGTGGTATTTATGTCCACTCCCGCATTAACCAAATTTAGTATTGCCGAGCGCCTTGAGCGCAATTTTCTTGCCGCGTTACTGGGTTTGATGACCATGATCACCTTTGCCAATGTGGTCATAAGAAAGCTACAAGAAATGGATTTTTGGCGCAGCGACTGGTTTGCACCATGGGCTGAGCCTTTGTCTACCTTTGGTTTGCAGTCGTTAGAAACCACCGTGTTTTTGTTTGCCTGGATGGGCATCATTGGCACTGCCTATATGGTACGCATCAAAGCCCAGTTGGGTGTTGATGTAGCACTAAACTACATGCCGCCAGTGTGGCGCAAGGCATCCGCCTTATTAGCCGTGAGCGCTTGTTTGCTCTATACCTTATTACTACTTAAGGGCAGCTGGGACTATTGGGCCCCATTTGCCAACTTACCTCCCACCGAGGGCCGTATTTGGCCTGAGGGTTTTAAAGCTCGCTATTTGAGCCAAGGCTATTACGAAGTAAACGACATTGTAATGCCGGCCTGGGCGCAGTTTTTGAGCGACTGGTTTAACGAGGGCGAGAAGTACGAGAAGATTCCCCGATTTATCCCCTATTTTGCCTTACCGTTTGGTATGGCCCTATTGTTATGGCGCTACCTACGCGTCGCAGTAGACGTGATGCAAGGCAAAGCCAATATGATTATTGCCAGCCACGAAGCCGAAGACTTGGTTGATCAAGCCGCCGCCACTGCAGACAAGGATTAACCCCATGGAAGCCCTGTATTTATTTATTTTGGTTATTTTATTGCTCTTGGTTGGTGTGCCGATCGCCGTATCCCTTGGCTTGAGCTCTATTTTGTTTTTGTTGGTGTATTCCGACAGTTCCCTTGCATCGGTTGCACAAACCTTATTTTCGGCCTTCGAAGGCCACTATACGTTGCTGGCCATCCCCTTCTTTATCTTGGCCTCCAGCTTTATGTCTACCGGCGGTGTAGCAAAGCGTATTATCCGCTTCTCCATTGCTTGTGTAGGTCACTTTCACGGTGGTTTAGCCATTGCTGGGGTGTTTGCTTGCATGATGTTTGCCGCCTTGTCTGGCTCGTCGCCAGCCACGGTAGTCGCCATTGGCTCGATTGTGATCGCCGCCATGCGCAAAGTCGGCTACAGCAAAGACTTTGCCGCTGGCGTCATTTGTAATGCGGGCACCTTGGGAATCTTAATCCCGCCTTCCATCGTTATGGTGGTTTATGCCGCCGCTACGGATGTATCGGTGGGGCGTATGTTCTTAGCAGGCGTCATACCGGGTTTGTTGGCCGGCACTATGCTCATGGTGGCCATTTATTTTTATGCCCGCTACAAAGGCATGCCTAAAGGTGAATGGGCGGGCTGGAGCGAAGTATTGGGCGCAGCCCGTGGCGCCAGTTGGGGTTTGTTCTTAGTGGTGATTATTCTTGGTGGAATTTATGGGGGGTATTTCACCCCGACCGAGGCCGCTGCAGTAGCGTCGGTTTACGCCTTCATCGTATCGATGTATATCTACCGAGACATGGGGCCGTTAAAAGGCACCTTAGGAGGGGCACCCTTGTCCCTCGCCAAACACCCACAAGCCTTGTTTACCGCTTGGTTTCACAAAGATACGCGGCAAACCTTGTTTGATGCGGGCCGTTTGTCGGTGACTTTATTGTTCATCATTGCCAATGCCCTCATTCTAAAGCACGTTCTGACCGACGAACAGATTCCACAAACCATCGCTACAGCGATGCTTGCGGCAGGTCTTGGGCCGATTATGTTCTTGGTGATGGTGAATGTGGTCTTACTGATTGGGGGTCAATTTATGGAGCCGTCTGGCCTCATCGTTATTGTGGCGCCGTTGGTGTTCCCTATTGCCATTGAACTGGGTATTGACCCCATTCACCTGGGCATTATCATGGTAGTGAATATGGAAATTGGCATGATCACTCCGCCTGTGGGTCTCAACCTGTTTGTTACCTCAGGGGTAGCCGGCATGTCCATGATGCGAGTAGTGAAGGCCGCCACGCCTTGGTTGGGGATTCTGTTTATTTTCTTGATTTTGGTGACTTACATTCCAGCCTTATCTACTGCCTTACCCACCTACTTCATGGGCCCAGAAGTCATTATCCGTTAGACCCGCAAGTCAGACACCAAGTGCTTAATGTCTTGGTGCTCTGGCATGGGTTTGGCTTGGGCCAAGGTTGAGTTTGGGTGTTGCTCTTCCAGCTTAAAGAACTGCATTAACTCGTTCAATTCTGCGGCTTGATCTGTTAAGGCTCCCGCTGCTGCCGCAGACTCTTCCACTAACGCCGAGTTCTGTTGGTTAAGCGAATCCAACTGTGCCACTGCATGGTTAACCTGCTCGATACCTGATGCTTGTTCATTACTGGCACTGGCAATTTCGCTCACGGTAAATGCCACCATGTCTAAGGACTGGCGTATTTTGTCCAGCGCTTCCCCGGTCTCGTTGACCAAATGGCTGCCTTGCTCAACCCGAGCGCCGCTATCGTTAATGAGGCCGGTAATGTCTTTAGCGGCATCTGCTGCGCGCTGAGCCAAGGAGCGCACTTCGCCAGCCACTACCGCAAATCCACGGCCATGCTCGCCGGCTCTTGCGGCTTCCACCGAGGCGTTAAGGGCTAACAGGTTAGTTTGAAAAGCAATGCCATCGATCAAGCTAATAATGTCGGCAATTTTGCGGCTCGACTGGGCAATTTCGCCCATCGATTCAACCGCTTGGGCAACCACAGTACCGCTGGCCTGAGCTTGTTCCATGGCGTCGCGCATCAAGTTGTTGGCTTTCTCTGAATGATCGGCATTGAGGCGGACCGAACTGGCCATTTGTTCCATACTGGCGGCCGTCTCTTCTAGCGATGAGGCCTGCGTGGCCGTACGATTCGTCAGGTCTTCACCACCGCGAGCGATTTCGTCGGCGCCGCGCCGTACTTCTTGGCCCATAGCGCGTACGTCGGCGACGATGCTTGCCACGCTGGCGCTGGTACCATTGAGGGCTATGGCAATGTTATTGAGTTCGCCTTCGTAGTTATCACTCATGGTTTGGCTCAGGTCGCCCTCACTGATGGCAGACGCCACCCGAGTAACGTCTTCTACAGCTTGCTCTAGGGCGTCCATGGAGTGGTTAATGTCTTGCTTGAGGCGATTTAAATCGCCCTCTAGGTCAACCTTAATACGGCGGCTAAATTGGCCTTGAGCGAGGTCCTGCATCACCTCGCCAATCTCTCCCAACGCGGTTTCCATGGTGGCCATGGCATTGTCCACCTGCTGGCGGAACCCGCCTTCAATATCGCCCTGCATACGCGCACTAAAGTC
>DPHD01000045.1:0-9579 GCA_003523085.1 Oceanospirillaceae bacterium
GCTCTGGCCTTAGCGCAAGCTTTAGAGGAGCAAGCAGAACCAGCTATAGGAGCTGCAATTGTGCCTTTGTGGGCGCCACTAGCTGGCGGCGCTGCGGCACTGGGGGTCGTGTCGGGTTCTGGGAGTAGCACTGAAGGGGTCACCTCACCTGCAACCCCAGTGCCGGCGACCTTAGTAGAAGGCGACGTGAGCGCGGGGCCTGTGATTGCAGGCCACGGTTTGTTGGTTAAGGTGTTCGATAACCAAGGCAAGGTGCTGGACACTGCCCCCGTTGAAGACGATGGCACGTTCAAACTGGACTTGCTCAATACCTATAGAGGCTTGGCATTGCTACAAGTAATTGACCTTAAAGACGAGGATAATAACGATTATATTAACGAGGTTGACGGCCAGGCTAAGGATTTAGAAGGTGATTTACGTAGTGTCGTTTTTATTGACGGCAACGGGACCTACAAGGTGCCAGTCAATCCACTAACCGAAATGGCGGTACTGAGTTTATTATTAAAAGCCGGAGATAAAGGCACATCAGAAACAGTGTTGGGAGACATTACTGCTGTTCAAGTAGACGAGGCCATGGCCAAAATAGCCAATGCTTTTGGGCTTTCGGGCTTGAGTCAAACACCGTTGCTAACCATTGATGCCAAAGGCCAACCTAATACCGACAGTGATGCTTATGGGGCTTCCTTGGCGCTATTGTCGGCTATGGCGCAAGAACAAGGCCAAACTATGCCGCAGTTATTAAAACAATTGGGCGATGAGATCGAGCAGTCGTCAGATCACCAGTTGAGTTTAGATGCGCGCTACAAAATGCTCGCTTTAGCTAGGAATATGGGTATGGATACACCTATTCAGGCCGAAACACTAAAGCTGCCTAATGCAGAACATATTGAGGGCGCTTGGCATAGTTTACAAAACGTGGTGTCTGCTGAGCTTAATGCAAATGTCACAGCGACCCAAATGGGCTTAATTGGTATACAAAATGCTAGCGACCCAGCAACCATTAGTTTGGTGAATGATTTACTAAAGCGCTACTCAGGCGACACCAGTAGCATGGACAGTGTGGCGGAAGTGCAGCAATTGGTAGACGACACTAACAGCTTGTTGCTGGCAGTGGATAACGGCACAGCGCCGAGCTTAGCGCTGTTGCATAAGCTGGGCCTAAGTCAAGTGACTGATGCTACCTTGGGGGTAGTGCAACAAGCCTTGGCAGCCTTGCCGGCGGATAAGCTAGCGATAGACACATGGGGCGAGCTCAACAACTTGGCCACCCAAGAGGTAAATGAGTACAATGCTGCACTGGCGGCAATGCAAGGTTATACGGGTGGCGGTGACTTAACCGATGCACAGTTTAGCGACCTAGGTATTGATGTGTCGACTATTGTACCTAATGGCATTGTGCAAGATGACCATTTAAGCTTTATTGAATCGGCCCTTGCACGATTAAATGCAAATGCTGGTGCGGCACCACTGACTCACGAAGCCATTGCTGCCGCGGTTGATTCTTATGCCAATATTATTGGTTTGTTAGATACGTCTTCTATTCTTGATATCACCAATTTCGAAAATATAGGGTTGAGCAATGTGACCACCATTAACCAGAGTCGAGATGTTAGCCTGACGCTTAAAAATGCAAATTATGCCGATATAGACACCTTAGCTGAGCTAGAACAAGTGATTAATACTGCGATTACGTTATAACTTTTAGTCGAGTCCACGGGCAATAAAGTGAGGGTTAAGTATATCCTTTTTGCCATACACCATGGCTTCGCCAGAGGCCTGTTTTACACTACCGCCAGCACCCTCCAACACCGCTTGGGCAGCGGCCGTGTCCCACTCACAGGTTGGCGCTAGGCGGGGGTAATAGTCGGCTAAACCTTCGGCAATCCGAATAAACTTGAGAGAGCTGCCGGCTTGTACAAGTGTCACTGCTCCAAGTGTTTCGATAAGGTTTTTGGTGGCCTCATTGAGGTGGCTTTTGCTGGCTAATACCCTTAGTGGGGTTTGTGCGGCTACGCAGGCAATTGGTGAGCTTGTAAGAGGTTGGGTTTGTTGTTGTTTATAAGCTCCAAGGCTATCGCCACCCCAATACACTGTATTCGCCACTGGTACACCCACCAAACCAAAACTGGGTTTGTTGGCTTCTATTAAGGCGAGGTTAACGGTGAATTGGCCATTTTTGCTGATAAATTCTTTGGTACCATCCAAGGGGTCTATTAACCAATAACAGGCATTGTAGTGGGGGATTTTTAAAGAATCTGCATCTTCTTCTGAAACCACAGGAATGTGGGGAGTGAGCTCCTTTAGGCCCGCCATCAAAAAATGATGGGCGGCTAGGTCTGCTGCCGTTACGGGGGATGCGTCGGCTTTGCTGTCAATGCCAAAGTCATCCCCTTGGTAGATGTCTAAAATGGCATCGCCCGCGGCTTTGGTGAGCTGAACCAGGTCGGCAAGAAGCTGGCTATTGGTGACTATTTTTTGTGCTTGTAACATGCTTATTCCTCTTACTCTAATTTCAACTCTACAATCACTTGCTGTTTTAATTGTTCGGCAATACGCTCGGCGCTAACAATGCTGGTATCCACTTCAAAGTCGGCATTGATGGGGGGTTCGTAGGGGCTGTTGATGCCGGTGAAATTGGGTATTTCGCCCTTTCTTGCCTTTTTGTACAAGCCTTTTGGATCCCGTTGTTCTGCTACGTCGAGGGGCGTATTAACGAATATTTCTACAAATTCACCCTCCTCAAAACGCGCCTTGGCGGCGTCTCGCTCGGCTCTAAAAGGCGATATGAAGGCGGTAATCACCACTAACCCGGCATCCACCATCAGGTGTGCCACTTCGGTAATGCGGCGTATGTTTTCTACGCGGTCGGCTTCGGTAAAACCAAGGTCTTTATTGAGGCCATGACGCACGTTGTCACCGTCTAATAAATAAGTACGAATGCCCTGTTGGTGTAATTTTTGTTCTAACAGGTTAGCAATGGTGGATTTTCCGGAGCCGCTTAAACCAGTGAGCCATAACACTTTGCCCCTGTGGCTGTTGAGTCGGTTGCGTTGGGTTTTGTCGACCGTGAGCTCTTGTTTGTGCACGTTGCTTGCGCGTCGCAAGGCATGGCTAATCATGCCTGCGGCCACTGTGGCATTACTAAACCGGTCCACCAAAATAAGGCTGCCTAAGGGCTGGCAGTCGGCAAAGGCTTCAAAAGCAACGGCTTTGTCGAGGCTCAGTTTCACCACGGCGATGTCATTGAGCCCCAGCGAGCGGGCGGCATTTTGCTCTAAGGTATTGACGTTAATGGTGTGTTTGATGTCGGTGATTTGGGCATTAACCCAGTTAGTACCAATTTGTAGGCCGTAAGAGCGGCCAGTGAAACCTTGTTCTTGGTCCATCCATACCAGCTCCACTTCAAACTGGTCAGACACTTGGCACGGGTCTTGGGCTGCAACTAGCATGTCACCCCGAGAGGCATCTACTTCCCTGTCTAGAGTAATAGTTACGGCTTGGCTGGCGCGGGCGTTTGGTAACTGTTGATCAAATAAAACAATGTCTTTTACTTTGGCCACGGAACCCGCGGGTAAAATACGGATTTCATCTCCAGGCGCAATGACACCAGAGGCTATGGTGCCCGAAAAACCTCTAAAATCAAGGTGAGGGCGGTTTACCCATTGAACCGGCATTCTAAAGGCGTGTTGTTCCAAATCGTTGGTGGTAGGCACAGTTTCTAAAAATGCCATTAAGGTTGGGCCTTTAAACCATGGCATGTGGCTGGCGCGGGTGATGATGTTGTCGCCTTTTAAGGCCGATACCGGAATAGAAGTGATTTTTTCAAACTTAAGTTGTTTGGCAAATTCAGCAAACGTCTGTTCGATGGCATTAAAGGTGCCCTGTTTATAGTCCACCAGGTCCATCTTGTTAACCGCTAACATCACCTGCTTAATACCTAATAGGGAGCAGATAAAGGCATGGCGTTTAGTTTGTTCTAAGACGCCTTTACGGGCATCTATTAAGATCACGGCTAGGTCTGTGGTAGAGGCCCCGGTGACCATGTTACGGGTGTATTGTTCGTGCCCCGGGGTATCTGCAACAATAAATTTACGTTTATCGGTGTTGAAAAAACGATAGGCTACGTCGATGGTGATGCCTTGCTCACGTTCTGCCGCTAGGCCGTCTACCAGCAAGGCGTAGTCGATGTCGCCGCCTTGGGTGCCGTAGGTGGCAGACTCATTTTGTAATGATGACACTTGGTCATCAAAAATACATTTGGCCTCAAATAATAGGCGGCCGATGAGGGTCGATTTTCCGTCATCTACGCTGCCACAGGTAATAAAGCGTAATAGGTCTAAGTCGTTTTGTTGTTGCAAAAACTGGTCGATATGAGTGATGGGCTGGTTTGCATTAGACATTAAAAATACCCCTCCTGCTTCTTCTTTTCCATAGAGGCGGTGCTGTCGCTATCTATAGCTCTACCTTGGCGCTCGCTAGTACGGGCTTGCAATAGTTCTAGAATGATTTTTTCCAAGGAGTTTGCTTGTGACTCGATAGCGCCTGTTAAGGGATAGCACCCTAAGGTTCTAAAGCGTATGTCTTTAATGGCCACAGACTCGCCAGGCATCAATTTTAAGCGCTCGTCGTCTACCATCATGAGCATACCGTCGCGTTCTATCACAGGGCGTGGTTGGGAAAAATAGAGTGGCACAATAGGGATGCTTTCACGGTAGATATATTGCCAAATATCAAGCTCAGTCCAGTTAGAGATAGGGAATACACGAATGCTTTGTGTGGGTTGCTTATGGCCGTTGTACAGATTCCACAATTCGGGCCGTTGGTTTTTGGGATCCCAGCGATGGCTTTTGTTACGGAACGAAAACACCCGTTCTTTAGCGCGGCTCTTCTCTTCGTCACGGCGTGCACCGCCAAAGGCCACATCAAACCCGTATTTGTCGAGGGCTTGTTTGAGACCTTGGGTTTTCATGATGTCGGTATGTAATGCACTGCCATGTTCGAGGGGGCTAATGTCGCGCTCAATGCCTTCTGGGTTGGTGTGTACGATCAGCTCCATACCAGCTTCTTGAGCCATATAGTCACGGAACTGGTACATTTCCTCAAACTTCCAGCGGGTGTCTACATGTAACAATGGAAACGGTGGTGGGCTGGGGTAAAAGGCTTTACGCGCCAGATGCAGCATCACCGCGCTGTCTTTGCCTACGGAGTACATCATCACCGGCTTTGCGGCGGTGGCCATGACTTCACGCAGTATGTGTATGCTTTGTGCTTCTAGGCGATCTAAATGGCTCAACTCGTTAGCAAACATTGATTGAACGGGCTTGCGGGCCATATGCTGGGCCATATGCAATTGGCTAGGGTATGCGACTAAACCTAAACTGGCTTGGCCGCATGGGGTGGCTAGTTGCTCTGGGCTGTTGTCCCGTTGTATCTGGCGCATAAGGCTGGTGCAGTGGGCGTGGGGCAAAAACAAGGTGTCTTTACCGGCGTGCAGGGTTAGCGCTTTAAGAGCCTCTAATAAGCTGTTAGCGGTGTAAGCGGCTTCGCTCCATAACCAGCGGCGGCCTTGGCGTGCATCGTTGGCCAACAATCCATGGTGACCGTCTGTGGTGGTGAATAGTTGCAACATTAACACGCTATGGCGGCGTTTTTTGGCTTGGCAGAGTAGGTGATTTAACACTTGTGGTTTGAGTGGGCTGTCGGTCTCATCACGCAGCTGGTTAGTATCCAACACGTGAGGAAGTAGGTTGGTTTTTTCTAACCACCGATCTACCGCTCTACGGTTGTCTGCGAGTCCTTGCTGTAATAAATGTTCTTGTAGCTGTGGTGTGTCCCAAACCAATGGGTGTTGGTTGAGATGAGTTTGATAGGTTGTTAGGTCTAGCATAAAGCACCATGTCTTAAAATGTGGTATTAAATAAACACATATGAAATACCTTGTTTAAATGGATGCTACACTTAATTTATCTTTATTGAAATACATTTAAAGACAGGTCGGGTCTTTGCGAGCCTAGTGAAGCAATCCAAGCCCGCGGTCTATGGACTGCCACAGGCTTTCAGCCTTCGCAGAGACGGGCAGGCTGGGCTAAGTCACCGCCTGTTTGGCGAGGAATTTTTCCTGATTCCATAGCTCATGGGTCATAATGTCCACTAAGGCATCCACCGTGTCCCAAAGATCTACATAACGTAAATACAGGGGGGTAAAGCCAAAACGAAGGTGGTCTGGCGCCCTAAAGTCACCAATAATATTGCGCTCGATTAGGGCTTGAATAATAGCGTAACCCTGCTCGTGGACCAGTGACACTTGGCTGCCCCGCACGCTGGTATCTAGCGGTGAGCCAAGTTCAAACCAAGGGCAGCGTTGTTGCACTAACTGAATAAACAAGTCGCCCATGTGGCTCGATTTTTGCCTTACTTGGTTTAAGTCGGCTTGTAGCATGACATCCAGTGCCACTTCTAAGGCGGCATTGGCCAACACCGGTGGCGTACCACACATGGCTTGTTGTATGCCGCTAGCCCCTTGGTACTCGTCGTTAAAATCAAACGGTTTAGCGTGCCCTAGCCAGCCAGTTAAAGGTTGTTCGAACTCATGTTGCAGACGCTTAGCTACATAAACAAAAGCGGGGGAACCTGGGCCGCCATTAAGGTATTTGTAGGTACAGCCTACGGCTAGGTCAGCATTCACCGTATCCAAGTGAATGGGCATGGCACCGACCGAGTGGCACAAATCCCACATCATTAAGGCGCCGTGTTGCTGCGCCTGCTGGGTAACGGCAGGCATGTCCCACATGGCGCCGGTTTTAAAATGTACGTGGGTGAGCAGTACTAAGGCGGTGTCATCATCAATGGCGTCTAACACTTGGTCGCGCGGTAAAGCGACCACTTGCACTTGGTCGCCCAGCAACTTGGCTAACCCTTGCAGCAGGTACAAGTCGGTGGCGAAGTTACCGGTTTCGGTAATTAACTTGCTACGGCCTGGGCGCATCTTTACGGCGGCGGCGGCGAGCTTAAATATATTAATCGAGGTGGTGTCGCAGGCCAATACTTGGCCCGCTTCAGCGCCAATTAACTGGCCGATTTTGTCTCCAAGTTGCTCAGGCTTTTGCATCCATTGATTGCTGTTCCAGCTGCGGATGAGGTCTACGCCCCATTGTTGAGTAATTACTTCTTGTACGTGTGCTGCCGTGGCTTTGGGGAGTACACCTAAGGAATTACCATCGAGGTAAATCAGGTCTTGTGCCAAACTAAACTGATCTCGCAGGGGTGCTAGCCTGTCGTTATGGTCAAGTGTTTGAAAGTCGGCTCGGGTTAGCTTGGTCATGGTTTTTGTGTCTCTAAAGGGCTGTTCTTACGGACCAAAGTTCTGGAAAAAACTGCAGTGAGAGGGCTTTTTGTAGGTAGTCCACACCCGAAGTGCCGCCAGTACCGTGTTTATGGCCAATAATGCGCTCTACGGTTTTCATATGATTAAAGCGCCACTGCTGAAAGTGATACTCTAAATCCACCAGCTTTTCGGCTAGTTCATACAGGTCCCAGTAGGTGTCAGTGTCTTGGTAGACTTTTTTCCAAGCGGACTGTACTTGTTCATTTGCTGTATAAGGCTGTTGCCAGTCGCGTTGGGTATGGCTGGCTGGAATATCAAAACCCCGTTTTTGCAGTAGTTGTAGGCTAACGTCGTACAAGCTAGGCGCATGTAGTACGGTGGTTAAATGCTTGTAGTTTTTGTCATGGTTTTTATGAGCTTCAATTAAGGCGGCATTCTTGTTGCCTAACAAAAACTCCAGTTCTCGGTATTGGAACGATTGAAAGCCTGAACTTTGGCCTAAGCTGTCCCTAAAACTAATGTAATCGGCTGGCGTCATAGTAACTAATACTTCCCATGCATTAACCATTTGTTGCTGGATGCGGGCCACCCGGGTGAGCATTTTAAAGGCGGGGCGTAAGTTGTCCTGAGCGATTAGTTTGGCCGCCCCATGGGCCTCATGTAGGCACAGCTTCATCCACAGTTCAGAGGCTTGGTGGATGACGATAAATAACATTTCATCGTGTTCTTCGCTACGTGGGTTCTGTTGCTGCAAAAGACCTTCTAAACCAAGGTATTCACCGTAGCTCATGTCTTGTTGCCAATGGATGTTTTCATCGCTGACGTCAATAGCATCGACGGTGCCGGAAGAGTAAGGGCAGGAATAGGCCATTTAGGGCTCCAAAAAGGGTAAAGGTGTTGGTATGGGTAAAGTTTATGTTGAGTTCAGGGTGATGTAAATGTCATAATTTAGGCCATAATTATGAAATAAATGCATACATATGGCGATTAAACTCAGTATTAGGCAGTTGCAAATGATTCGCGCCCTAGAAGTGGCCGGTAGTGTGTCGGCGGCGGCTGTGGCCTTGCAGGTGAGTCAGTCGGCACTTAGTCACCGTATTAGAGAAGCTGAGCGGTTATTGGATACCCCTTTGTACAGCCGTCAACATAAAAAATTAACAGCAACACCCGCCGGTTTAAGGGTGCAGTTTGCTGCGCGCAGTGTGCTGGCAGAGCTAGAGCGTACCGAACAAGATGTTGCTCATATGAGTGGCGGGGTGACGGCACGTGTGCGTTTAGGGTTGGAGGCTTATGCGTCACATCATTGGTTACCCGGTTTGTACCAGCGCTTGGCTCAAGAATGCCCCCATATAAGCCTAGAAATAGCGGCTGATGTCGGTTTAAATCCAGAAACGGCGCTCAGGCAGCACACTATAGACATTGCCTTGGTGTCTGGCTCCACCCCTGCTACAGATTTTAATAACTGTCATCTTGGTGATGATCCGTTACTGGCGATGATGAGCAAGGAGCACCCACTAGCCCAGCATGAGCACTTAACGCCTGCCATGTTTGCAGATTATGCGTATATTGCCTACCACACTAACCCAGAGCAAGGCCGAGAGTACGACTTAGTATTTAGGCGCCACCATTTATTGCCGAGCCAAGTGATTAGTGCGGGCGTCACCGAGGCGGTGTTGGCTTTGGTGGGCGCGTCGCAGGGCATTACCATTTTACCGGCTTGGACCGCCTTGGCCCATGCCCAACAATATGATCTTATCACCCGCCCTATAGGCGCGGCAGGGTTAAGCATCAATTGGTATTTGGCGGGGCTGCATCAGGTGGCTAACCGAGAGGCCATTGCAGCGGTAATGGCGTTGATTGAAAAAATGTCGCTGATCAAACACTAAAGGCTGCGTGATGGCGTTATTTTAGGTAAAATAAGCCTCCCTTTTGTTCTTGAAACCCCTTTCTATGTGCTCTGCTTATAACGTACTTGCTGTTAATGATGACCTTCCTATTGCCACTGACTTACCGGTGCACAGCGGCAAGGTGCGCAGTGTTTATTGGCTCAATGCTAAACAAAGTGCGCGGCTTATCGCAGATAAAGGCTATAACGTTGCTCCAGATGCGCCCCTAGCTATTATGGTGATTAGTGACCGCATATCGGCCTTTGATTGTATTTGGCATGGTGAGGGCGGCTTGCAAGGAGTGCAGGGTAAGGGCGCTGCACTTAACGCCGTGGCGAATCATTGGTTTGCGCGTTTTCGTGAACATGG
>DPHD01000045.1:9823-10613 GCA_003523085.1 Oceanospirillaceae bacterium
TAGAAGCTATTGCCCGTCAATACATTACCGGCTCCATGTGGCGTGCATACGCTAATGGTGAGCGCCAATTTTGTGGAATCACCTTGCCAGAAGGGTTACAGCAAGATCAGTGTTTGCCTGAGTTGCTGATTACGCCGTCCACTAAGGGTATTCTCAAGGGCATTCCAGATGTGCCCGAGGCCGACGACGTTAACATTACCCGGGCAGACTTAGCGGCTAATTACCAAGCCTTTAATTTTGCCGCCCCAGCGGATATTAATCAGTACGAAACCTTATTACGTGAAGGCTTTTCTGTGATTAGCAAAGACTTAGCGGCTCAAGATCAGGTATTTGTAGATACTAAGTTTGAGTTTGGTTATGTGACCGATGCTCAAGGCCAAGAAAAGTTGATTTATATGGACGAGGTGGGTACACCGGACTCCTCTCGTATTTGGGATGGTGCAGCCCTACGCGATGGTAAGGTGGTAGAAAACTCTAAAGAAGGCTTCCGGCAGTTTTTGCTCAACCATTTCGATGATGCCGATGTTTTGCTTAATAAGCAGCGCATGGACGAACGTACGGCGCTAGCGCGTGATAACGCATTGCCGTTAGAGGCGATGCAGGATATCTCTGAGACCTATATTGGTATTGCAGAAAAGATCATCGGCCGCAAACTGGTGGTGAGTCAGCAGCCTAAAGAAGAAATTATTGACGTGTTGAATCAAGATTATGGTCTGATTCGATAGATTCCGGCCTACGCCGGAATGACACGACGTAATCCTGACGAAGGTCAGGATCTCAGTCAGATTGT
>DPHD01000073.1:0-217 GCA_003523085.1 Oceanospirillaceae bacterium
CGTTAGGTTAGTGCCGGAATGACGATGAATTAGCGCCCCTCACTGACTCTATAGCAAGGCTCATAGGCTTTGCTACCAGGTAGCTTCATTCGATCTTGAGCCACAAAACCCTGTAACAACACGTCCAGCTTTTCTAATAGTGCGGCCTCGGCGTTGAGTTGATAAGGGCCGTGTTGCTTAATCTGCGCTAAACCAAAGGTCTTGACGTTACCCGCCA
>DPHD01000073.1:447-68993 GCA_003523085.1 Oceanospirillaceae bacterium
AGTTCTAGGTCAGCCATATTGGCGTGGGTGGGAATGAACGGGTGCTGGAAATCTTCCTCTATGTGCAGCTGCCAATTATAGTGATAAGCGTCGCCCACGGTTTGGCGGTGTTCGACTACTTTCTCCATTTGGGCCTTCACGACTTGTGCTACGGCGCTGGGGTCTTGAATAATTATTTGGTATTTTGCCTGGGCTTTGGGGCCTAATGTAGCGCCGATAAAAGCGTCAATTTGTTCAAAGTAGGCTTTTGAACTTTCTGGTCCGGTAAAAATCAGTGGCACTGTCAGGTGATCGTTGTTGGGGTGTAATAATATGCCCAACAAATAGAGTATTTCCTCCGCTGTGCCTGCGCCGCCTGGGAACACGATAAAGGCATGGCCAAGGCGAACAAATGCTTCTAAGCGTTTTTCAATATCGGGCATGATGATCAGTTCGTTGACCATTGGGTTGGGGGACTCGGCGGCAATGATGCCAGGTTCTGTAATGCCAATATAACGGTAATCGTGGCAACGCTGTTTAGCATGGGCAATGTGTGCGCCTTTCATTGGGCCTTTCATGGCGCCGGGTCCACAACCTGTGCAGATGTCGTAACCTCGAAGGCCTAGGTCATAACCCACTTGTTTGGTGTAATCATATTCGATGGTTTTAATGGAATGTCCGCCCCAGCAAACTACAATTTTTGGTTTGCGGCGTGGGGCTAGGGCTTGGGCGTGGCGTAATATTTGGAATACTAAGGCGGTGAGCTCGGTGCCGGTACGGGTTTGTTGGCTATCGAGTAAGCTATTGCCGATGTAAATGATATCTCGCAATACAGAATAAAGGTTTTCTTTGATGCCGAGGATAATTTCTCCGTCTACAAAAGCACTACTTGGCGCATTGCTCAGTTGCAATAACACGCCCCGTGTTTGCGGCACCACTTCAACATCGAACTTAGCATTGCGCTGCAGCAAGGCGGCTATGTCGTCTTCTTCGACACCGCAATTGAGTACCGCTAGGCAACACTGCCTGAATAGCTCGTGTAACCCCCTAGAGGCCGATTTGTGTAGTTGGTTGATCTCTTCAAGGGTTAGGATGTCTAGGCTGCCTTGGGGGGAGATTAGGGCGTCTATGGTGTCCATATGGATAAGCTTCCTTGTTTTGTTGTTTGAGGTTTAGCATAACAGAGAAAAATGCAAAGGCGAGGGCTTTTAAAACCAATAAAGCGTCCCATCTATATAGCTATAGTCATTATCAAACAATACCTTACGTAGGAATGCCGCCATGAGTCTCGAGCCCACCCCAACCAATGAGCAAGAGTGGAAAGTGATTAGTCAGTTGGTAACCAGCATTCAGCGAGAGCAAAAAAGCGCACGGCGTTGGGGGATTTTCTTTAAAAGCCTAAGTTTTGTGTTTGTATTTGCGGTGTTAGCGATGTTGGTTAGTGATGACGACGTCGGTGCTATGGCGGAGTCGCAAGATCATGTGGCCGTAGTGGATGTCTTCGGGCCCATTATGGCGGGTGCCGAGGCCAGCGCAGACCACTTGCTGCCCGCCTTGTCGGAGGCGTTTGAAGCCGCCAACTCAAAAGCGGTATTGCTCAATATCAACAGCCCAGGTGGTAGTCCTGTGCAAGCGGGTATCGTGTTTGATGAGCTGCAGTTAATGAAGCTGCAATACCCCAATAAGCCGGTGTATGCCGTGATTGCTGACGTGGGTGCCTCTGGCGCGTATTACATAGCTGCGGCAGCCGACTTTATTTATGCCGATAAGGCCAGTACAGTGGGGTCAATTGGGGTTATAGGCAGTGGCTTTGGATTTGATCAATTGATTGAGAAATTAGGAGTAGAGCGTAGGACTTATACCGCCGGTGGCAATAAAGATTTTTTAGACCCGTTCTTGCCAGAAAAGGCGGTTCATAAGGCAATGTTTCAAGGCTTATTGGATGATATTCATGGGCAATTTATCAGTCAAGTGGAGCTTGGAAGAGGCGATCGCTTAAGTGATGATCCAGCGCTATATTCAGGTGCGGTTTGGCATGGGCACAAAGCCTTGGAGTTGGGTTTGATTGACGGTTTAGGCAATTTGCACAGTGTTGTACGGGATCAGATCGGTGTGTCAAAAAAGGTTTGGTATGCCCCCACAAAAACGCCCTTGGAACAGGTTATAGATGAGCTAGGAGCGCAAACCCAAAGCAGTATTTCCTGGGGCTTGAGTCAAACCCTTAATCGTCCTCTACAACTGCATTAAGACCTTGAATTAGGGGGTAAATTGGTTAAATTGCAAAAAAGCTAACAATAAGGCTAAATATTGCACATTCAATGCTATTTTTCTTTGACATGAGGCGAGTAGATGACTAATATATCGCGCCATGTTTGAGACACCTTTACCCCCATTTTTGGACCCGCGCAAATTGTGCGATGGCCAGCAAACCATTACCGGTTACGTTGAGTTAGTCAGCTTGGCAGGGTTTTGCAGCTATCTACAATCGGACCAAGGTCGGGTAAGTGTAGAGTTGCATTTTGCTCGTGATAACGCCCATCGGCCGGTTATTACGGGTAAATCTTCCATTGAAGGTGTGCAAATTGCGTGTCAACGTTGTTTAGATGCCATTAGCCTTGATATAATGGCAGACATAAACGTGGCTATTGTGCTCACAGAAGAGCAGGCAGACAATCTTCCAACAGAATATGACCCTTGGTTATTGGAAGATAAAAAGCTTGCTATGAATGAGTTCATTGATCACGAAATGATTTTGAATATACCCATTGTGGCCTATCATTCGGATTGTGAAGTTACATCCAATTTTGGCGGCAAAGAAACCGTGCAGGAAAAGCCAAATCCTTTCGAAGGGCTGCAGGCTTTACTGCAAAAAGATTAGTTTACCAATTAGGAGTTTTCAGCCATGGCTGTACAAAAGAGCAAAGTAACCCGTTCTAGGCGTGGACAACGTCGTTCACACGATGCCCTAGGCACTGCCACTTTGGCAGTTGATTCTACTACCGGTGAAACTCACCGTCGTCACCATGTAACTGCTGATGGCTTTTACAAGGGTCGTCAGGTAGTTAACCAAGACGCCGAGTAATTTGTCGGCGTATTACACCCTTGCGCTTGATGCAATGGGTGGGGACTTAGGTCCCAAAACCAGCCTTGAGGCAGCACTTGCTTGCCTCGAGCGCCATCCCCGCTTAACCCTACTCTGGGTTGGACCTGAATCGGCACTTGCACCATTGCTGGCTGCAGTCGATGAAAGACAAACACCTCTGTTAAAACGCTTGCATTTGGTTGACGCTTCTCAAGTGGTCGAAAAATCCGATGATTTAATGGTGATTTTGCGGCAAAAACAAGATTCCTCAATGTATCTGGCCTTGGCACTGGTTGCGGATGGCAAGGCCCATGCCTGTGTAAGTGGCGGTAGTTCGGCCGCGCTAATGGCCTTAAGTCGCCACTTAATAAAGATGTTGCCAGGTTACGAACGGCCTGCATTTGCCAGCCATATACCCACTCGAATAGGCATGTGTTTGGTGTTAGATATGGGCGCTAACCTCAGTTCAAGTGGCGAGCAATTGTATCAATTTGGTCAGCTGGGTCAGGCGCTTGAGTCTAGTTTGCAGAGAAATCCCCAGGTCAGTTTGAAATTGCTTAACATTGCCACCGAAGCCGGTACTGGCCAAGACCAAGTGCAAGCAGCCGATGCCTTGCTAAGGGCAGACCCTAAGCTTAACTACTTGGGTTATGTAGAGCCTCAAGAGGTGTTCGACGGACAAACTGATATTGTGGTTTGTGATGGCTATACTGGGAATATTTTGATTAAATCAGGTGAGGGCGTTAGCAAAATGTTGGCGCAGCGTTTTAATGAAGACCTACAGCGCAGTGACCTTATGCCTGCGCAGGTTGAGCGCATTATGCAAGCCTGGCAGTTTCAATTTGACCCAGACCGACTTAACGGCGCGTTTTTGTTAGGTTTACAAGGCTTGGTGGTCAAGTCCCATAGTTACGCCAATAGCACAGCCTTAACTTACGCCATTGAAGCCACTCAAGACTACGTTGAAATGCAAGTCGCAAAGCGACTGCAAAACGACATTACATTTGAATAAAAACTAGCACTAAGGACAATTAATGAGTTCTCGTATCGCATTTGTATTTCCAGGCCAAGGCTCACAAAGTGTTGGCATGTTGGCCGAATTGGGTCAGCAGCATGCTGTTATTAAAGACACCTTTGAAGAAGCCAGTCAGGCCCTAGGCTATGACCTCTGGCAACTGGTGCAAGAAGACACCGAAGGTCAGCTTAACCAAACCCATATTACTCAGCCAGCGCTGTTAACCGCTAGTGTGGCGCTATGGCGTTTGTGGCAGCTCAGCGGCGGTGCCACGCCTGTCGTCATGTCAGGCCACAGTTTGGGTGAATACTCAGCCTTAGTATGTGCTGGCGCATTAGATTTTGCCGATGCGGTCAAGTTGGTTCAAGCTCGCGGTCAGTTTATGCAGGCGGCGGTACCCGCCGGTGAAGGCGCAATGGCGGCGATCATTGGGTTGGCCGATGCCGACATTGCCGCGGCTTGTGAGGCTTCGGCTCAGGGCCAAGTGGTTACGCCTGTGAACTATAATTCACCGGGCCAGGTAGTCATTGCAGGCTCTAAAGCGGCCGTTGAGCGGGCTATGGTGGCGTGTAAGGAGGCGGGTGCTAAACGTGCTTTGCCGCTACCCGTGAGTGTGCCTTCGCACTGTGCGCTTATGCAGCCAGCAGCAGAAAAATTAAAAGAGATGCTGGCCCATATCACCTTCTCGGTACCTGATATTTCGGTAGTGCAAAACGTTGATGCTAAACCAGTACAGTCAGCGGCCGCCATTGTTGATAACCTAGTGGCACAATTGTATCAACCGGTGTTGTGGACTCAGTGTGTAACAGTCATGGCCACAAGTGGCGCCGAGCTTGTGATAGAATGCGGTCCAGGCAAAGTCCTTACTGGCTTAAACAAGCGCATTGATAAAACCTTAAAAGCTGCTGCAATTAATGATGCAGCTTCGTTGGCAGCGGCTTTAGAACTCTAATAAACGGAACAAATTATGTTGGCAATTGATGGCAAAGTAGCACTCGTTACAGGCGCGACTCGCGGTATAGGTAAAGCGATTGCTTTGCAGCTGGCTTCCCAGGGTGCGATAGTGATTGGTACGGCCACTTCAGATAGTGGGGCTCAGGCCATTACCCAAGCTTTAAAAGATGCGGGTAACGCGGGCACTGGCATGGTGTTAAATGTGTCAGACTCAGAATCGGTAGATGCCACGCTAAAGGCCATTGTTGAGGCCTTTGGTGCACCCACAATTCTCGTCAATAATGCCGGCATTACCCGTGACAACCTATTGATGCGCATGAAAAATGATGAGTGGGATGATGTGGTTAATACCAACATGAGCTCCATCTTCCGCATGTCTAAAGGGTGTTTGCGTGGCATGACCAAAGCTCGTTGGGGCCGCGTCATTAATATTAGCTCCGTGGTGGGTTCCATGGGCAATATGGGTCAAGCCAACTACGCCGCTGCTAAAGCGGGTGTGGAAGGCTTTAGTCGTGCTATGGCGCGTGAAGTTGCCTCTCGTAATATCACCGTTAACTCTATTGCACCTGGGTTTATCGCTACGGATATGACCGAAGCCTTAGGCGACGAGCAAAAAGATGTTTTGCGTAAACAAATCCCATTACAACGTTTGGGTGCGCCAGAAGATATTGCTAATATTGTTGGTTTCTTGGCCAGTGATGCTGGGGCATACATTACCGGCGAAACCATTCATGTAAATGGTGGCATGTATATGAGCTAAGTCACTGCATGGGCTTTTTTTGTCGCTTTGTATGGCACATATTAGTGTTTTAAGGTTGCATTTTTGGCCAGTTTGTAGATAATAGCTGCACTCTATACTGAGTGGAAAGTAGAACTTATTTGCGGAATTCTCCGCCCTCTATTTTCTAGGTTAACCGTTGCCTTTTTAGGGGTTCAACGGGCGTATAAGAACCAATTAGGAAAAACTATGAGTATTGTAGATCGCGTTAAAAAAATTGTTGCTGAACAGCTTGGCGTTAAAGAAGATGAAGTGACTAACGCTGCTTCTTTTGTTGATGACCTTGGCGCAGACTCTTTGGACACTGTAGAGCTAGTAATGGCTCTAGAAGAAGAATTTGAAACTGAGATTCCAGATGAAGAAGCTGAGAAGATCACCACTGTTCAAGCTGCAATCGACTACGTAAACGCTAATCAGTAAGCACGCTTAGTTTTTGCACTTCGAATTGAAGTTACGAAAGGCCGCGCCAATTGGTGCGGCTTTTCTGCATCTATAGCTTTTAAAACATCTGTTTTATGTGGCTTTTTTGCCTATACTATAGGCTTGATTTAATGGCATATATAAAGCACATGGCAATGGCTTTGTTTTTATCACAAGGTTAAGGAGAATAAAATGAGTCGCAAACGTGTAGTGGTAACCGGTATGGGCATGTTAAGTGCCTTAGGTAATACCATGGATCAGTCATGGAGCAATATATTGGCTGGCAAAAGTGGTGTGCAAAACATCAGCCACTTTGATACCGAAGGTTTTGGCACTCATTTCTCTGCCAGTGTTAAAGATTTTGATTTAAGTCATTACTTGCCGCCTAAAGAAGGCAAGAAAATGGATTTGTTCATTCAGTACGGCATGGCCGCAGGCATTCAAGCCATACAGGACGCCAACTTAGAAGTGACAGACGAAAATGCCGACCGCATTGGTGTTGCTATTGGCTCTGGTATCGGCGGCTTACCGTTAATTGAAAAGAGCCATGACGCCCTTAAAAGAGGCGGGCCTCGCCGCATTTCACCGTTCTTTGTGCCTGGCAGTATCATCAATATGATCTCTGGCAACCTGTCCATTTTGTACGGCTTGCGTGGACCTAACATTGCGATCACTACGGCATGTACCACAGGTACCCATAACATTGGTGCTTCGGCACGTATGATCGCCTACGGTGATGCCGATGTTATGGTGTGTGGCGGCGCAGAAATGGCCACTACACCATTAGGCTTAGGTGGTTTTGGTGCAGCTCGGGCGTTGTCCACACGTAATGACGATCCATTAGCGGCCAGTCGCCCTTGGGACGCCGATCGTGATGGGTTTGTGCTTGGTGATGGCGCCGGTGTGATGGTGCTTGAAGAATATGAATCGGCCAAAGCTCGTGGCGCCAGAATCTACGCAGAGTTGACTGGTTTTGGTATGAGTGGCGATGCGTACCACATGACGTCACCACCAGAAGACGGCCGCGGAGCTGCAGCATCTATGCGTAATGCCATGCAGGACGCAGGCCTCAATGGTGATCAAATTCAGTACATCAATGCCCACGGCACCTCTACGCCCGCCGGCGACATTGCCGAATCTAACGCCGCTAAATTGGTATTGGGTTCGGGTGCCGAACAGGTACGCATGAGTTCGACCAAATCAATGATTGGCCATTTGTTAGGTGCTGCCGGTGCGGTAGAGGCCATCTTTAGTGTATTGGCTATTCGAGATCAAGTTGCACCACCCACCATAAATCTTGATAATCCTTCACAAGGCTGCGATTTAAACTACGTACCTCACACGCCTCAAGAAGCGGCTATCGAGTCGGCCATGTCTAACTCGTTTGGCTTTGGCGGCACTAACGGTACTTTGATTTTTAGTAAAATCTAACCCTGAGTAGGCTGAGGTTATGCAGGCAGTTACCCTTGTCAACGGCAGCCATAACCTCGGCCTAGATGCTCTTGACCGTGGTTTGGCCTATGGCGATGGTGTATTTGAAACCATCGCCCTTCGACAAGGCCAAGTGCAATTGTGGCAAGGCCACTGCCAGCGCTTAACAAAGGGTTTGTTAAGGCTAGGTTTAGTGCCTGATGCAGCTTCTGCAGCGGCCTTAGTAAGCACGCTGATCGCTGATGTAAAGGCTGCTTACCCGGTTTTTGAAGCTGTTGATGGAGTGCTGAAAATTACCCTCACCCGTGGCGTAGGTGGCCGCGGTTATGCTGCGCCGCAAGTTTCCCAATGCACTCGTATCGTTACCCTAGCGCCTTGGCCTTCAGGGCGCGAAGGCTTGTCTACCGCAGGCGTTAATAGTCGTCTATGCTGCCACCCTTGGTCAGTCAATGCAGCGTTGGCCGGTTTAAAACACCTCAATCGACTTGACCAAGTCATGGCGCGTAATGAGTGGCAAGACCCAGATATCCACGAAGGGTTTATGCTCGACCCGGAGGCTAATATTATTTCTGGCGTCATGAGCAATGTATTTATAGAGCAACAGGGTTGCCTACTTGTACCTGCTCTAGATCAATGTGGCATTGCTGGGGTGATGGCACAAGAAGTTCGTCATATTGCTGAGCAAGCAGGTATAAATGTTAAGGTAGGGCAGATTAATATTGCAGCATTGCTTAATGCCGATGCTGTGTTTATGACCAACAGCCTTAATGGTATTTGGCCCGTGGTTAATTTACGCCCTAGCACTTGCCAGACTAAAACACACTCGTGGCCCATATCAGACCTAACAGTGACGTTACAGCAGTCACTGGCAGTACGACTATCGCAGCAGCCGCTAGTGAGTCAGCTATGTTAAATCGCCTGTGGTTTTGGTTACTGATGGCCAGCTTGTTGGTGATTGGGTTGGGCACTTACGGTGCGGCACGTCAGGTTCAGGTTTGGTTGTACCAACCTCTGCCGTTAACCCAGCCCGTGATTGTTAGCATTGCCCCGGGTTCTGGACTTAGCGGTGTGAGTAAGAAGCTGTTTGCAGCAGGCGTGATTGCCCATGCCGAAAGTTTTAAGTATTACGCCAAATGGCGTCAGTTAGATCGGCACATTAAGGCGGGCGAATATCAATTTAGCGGGGCCCCCAATAGTGTTGAAATATTGGCCCAACTAGTCACAGGCAAGGTATTGGAATACCAATTTACCGTGCCCGAAGGCCTAACCTACAAAGATTTTATCGACCTATTGGTTCAGCATCCGGCTATGGTGGATAAATCAGTCCCCGAAACCAGTGATTGGATGCCGCTTTTACATAGCCGCTGGAGTCACCCTGAAGGGTTATTATTCCCGTCTACCTACCGTTTTGCGCGCCACAACGAGCCTATCGACATTATTCGGCAAGCGTATATGCAACAACAAGAAATATTACAGCAGGCCTGGGCACAAAGGGCGCCCGACTTACCTTATAAAACGCCTTATGAGGCCTTGATTATGGCGTCCATTATTGAAAAGGAAACGGGCCAAGCCAGTGAACGTACTACCATTGCCGGTGTATTTGTTCGTCGCTTACAAAAAGGCATGAAATTACAAACTGACCCCACTGTGATTTATGGTATGGGAGAGGCTTTTGACGGTAACATTAGGCGTAAGGATTTAACCCAAGATACACCCTACAATACCTATGTACACAAAGGTTTGCCGCCCACGCCTATCGCTTTGCCTGGCAAGGCGGCCATAGAAGCCGCATTACATCCGGCTGCAGGCTTGAGTTTGTTTTTTGTTGCCAAGGGAGACGGTAGCCATGTGTTTGCGCAAACCTACCCAGAACACCAGGCCAATGTACGTAAGTATCAGCTAAAACAGTAAGAGAGATTCATGCCTCTATCGACACCAACTCCAGCCCCACATTCAGCTCGCTTTATCTCAATAGAGGGCGGTGAGGGTGCTGGTAAATCCACCAGTATTAATTACCTTAAGCAATGCTTGTTTAATGCAGGTATCGATTGCGTACACACCCGAGAGCCCGGCGGCACACCTATGGCAGAGGATATTCGTGGGTTGTTGTTGGCCCATCGTGACGAAAGCGTTGATCCCTATACTGAGTTATTACTCATGTTTGCCGCCAGGCGCCAACATGTACAGCAGGTCATACGCCCAGCATTGGTGGCGGGCAAGTGGGTTATCTGTGATCGTTTTACCGACGCATCTTTTGCCTATCAAGGCGCAGGACGAGGCTTGGATAGCGACTTTATCACTAGCCTTAAGCAGTGCGTGCATGGTGATTTAAACCCTCATATGACCTTGCTGTTCGACATAGATGTGGCCACCGGAATGGACCGGGCTGGTAAACGCTCGAGCTTTGATCGCATTGAAAAAGAGGCTTTGAGTTTTTTTGAGCGTGTGAGGCAGGGTTACTTATCTCAAGCGCTGGCCGAACCAGAACGTTATAAAGTGGTTGATGCAGGGCAAAGCATTGAACAGGTTGAGGCTCAGTTGGATGTTTATTTGGCACCACTTATTGAGTCTACAACAGCAGGTAGCCCATGAGTCAAACCATTAACAACTACCCTTGGCACAGCGCCCAGTGGCGTCAAGTGATCAATATGGTTGAACAAAAACGATTGCCTCACGCATTACTGATCGGGGGTGTGCCGGGCTTGGGTAAGTTAGCTTTTGTGCGGCGCTTAGCAGCAACCTTAGTGTGTCAACAACCCATTGAAGGTGACGCGTGCGGGCAGTGTAAATCGTGCCAGTTAATGGCCGCCAGCAGTCACCCTGACTTTACGCAGTTGCAGCCAGAAGAGATAGGCAAGGCCATTGTGGTTGATGCGGTTCGTAAATTACAAAACAAGTTAGCCAATACGGCTCAGCAGGGTGGCGCTCGGGTAGTGATTATCAATGGTGCCACCGACCTCAATCTGAATGCGGCTAATGCACTACTTAAGCAGCTGGAAGAACCCGGTGACAACTGTTACTTTTTATTGTTGCACCAGTGGCCTAAGGCGGTATTAGCAACTATTACCAGCCGTTGCCAAAAGCTAGACCTCGCCGTGCCTGCTAACGCCGAAGCGGTATCTTGGTTAAGCCCACACATGGATGCGGAAACAGCACGCCAGGTGTTGCAATTAGCCAACGGCGCGCCGCTGCATGGGTTGGAATTATTTGAACAAAAGGCCCACCAAGTTAGGCGTCAAATGTTAGTCCAACTGACAGCTATTCTGCGTGGCCAACAAACCAGTCTTGAAGTGGCACAGAGTTGGCAAAAGCTACCCCTGACCCAAGCTTTCACTTGGTGGATAGAGTGGCTTAACGATTTAGTGAAGCTCAAACTCACACAAGACAGCAGTTATATTATTAACACAGACCTGCTTAAATTGTTACAAGCCGTAGCCCAGCGCAGTGATATTGCAGCGGTTTATCAACTCTTGGATGCAGTGACCCAACAACTTAATTATGTTCACCAACGCCGTAATCTCAATCCACAGATGGTGTGCGAAGCATTGCTTAATGAGTGGTATTTGTTAGTGCGTTCTGGAGCTAAACAGTGATTATCGATTCCCATTGCCACCTTGATAAACTTGATACTAGCCATTACCCCGACGGCCTAGCAGGACTGATTGCAGCGGCCCAAGCCGATGGTGTCTCACAAATGCTCTGCATTGGCGTAGATACCCAACAGTTTGCACCCATGATGGCTCAAATTGAACCCTATGATTTTATTCATGCGTCGGCGGGACTGCACCCTTTAGGGGTAAAGGAACTCAGTAGTCTGGCATTGCTAGAGCAACAGGCACGGCATAAAAAGGTTGTGGCGATCGGTGAAACTGGGTTGGATTACTTTTATCAACAAGACAATGCAGCCCTGCAGCAACAAGCATTTGCCGCCCATTTAGACCTGGCTAGGCAGCTTAAAAAGCCCGTTATCGTACACACCCGAGATGCCAAAGCAGATACCTTGGCAATGTTGAGAGATAAAGCAGACCTTGAAGTTGGCGGCGTGATTCATTGTTTCACCGAAGATTGGGCCATGGCTAAAGCTTGTTTGGACTTGGGTTTCTATATCTCTATTTCTGGTATCGTCACCTTTAACAATGCCAAGGCCTTGCGCGAGGTGGTGAAAAAGCTACCTATGGAGCAATTGTTAGTAGAAACTGACTCGCCATACCTAACACCAGCGCCCCACCGTGGCCAACAAAACGAACCTAAGCATGTGCGCCTGGTGGCGCAATACGTGGCCGATTTGAAAGGCGTTTCGTTAGCGCAACTGGCGGCTCAAACAAGTCAAAACTTTGCAGATCTTTTTATGCTTAGTTAAATAGGCATAGCCTTTGCTTCATTTTATGACTATTATGGCCCCTATAGTCATAGATCGACTGATCTATTGATACCACTTTGTAAGGTCATAATTGTATGAATTGGGGCATTGCTGCAAAACCAAAAATTCCAGCCTACTTTCCGCGCGAAAAAGAAAACCGCAAAGTGCGTGAGTTTAAGCGTCGCGAAGAAGAAATTCTTGAAACGGCGTTAGTGCTGTTTCGTAGCCACGGCGAAGACAAAGTTACGGTAGAGATGATTGCCGATAACGTCGGCATAGGCAAAGGCACTATCTACAAACACTTTAAGTCTAAGTCTGACATTTATATTTGTTTACTCATCAGTTATGAACACCAATTAGCGAGTTTATTAGCCACCAAAGACTTCTCCGATCCTGAGTCAATTTGGCGTAGCTACTTTGAATTTCGTATGAACGATCCAGAACAGGCCTTATTGTTTGATCGATTGGAAGATCGCCTGGTTAAGGGTGAGGAATACGAAAGCGAAATTGCTGAGGTGCATCTAATTCGCAACCAAAACATGCAAGTTTTGGCGAGTTTAGTGGAAAAGCGCATTGCCTCGGGCAAGTTGGAGCAGGTGCCTGCGTATTACCATTTATCAGCCTCGTGGGCGCTTGTTCATGGCGCTCTTGCGCTGCACGATTCGGGTTTCTTTAAAGAATTTATTCAAGATCGAGAAGCTTTTTTCGAATTTTTAATGCAGATCGGTATGCGTATGGGTAATCGTGGCCAAAGCGGTTTTAGCGACACAACTAAACCCCGTAAGAATACAATCACTGGTGATCCCAGTGTGGCCGAATAAGCGCCATGTTGGATGACCTCATCAAACAAGCCCAACAGATACCAGATTACCCGCTGGCGAGTTGGACCCCCGAATTTAAGGGCGACATGGACCTTGTTGTTGAGGCCAATGGTACTTGGATACACCAAGGCCAACCCATTGTTAAAACCAAGATTATGCAGCTGTTCTCACGCCTGCTCCAGCGTCAAAACAGTGGCGATTATTGGCTGATGACGCCGGTAGAGGCGTTTTCTATCACCGTTGAAGACTTACCGTTCACCATAGTTTCAGCAGATCAAACGACGGTTGATACCGTTGCGCAGTGGCAATTTACCAGCAACTGCGGTGATCAAATTTGTTTGCTAAGCCCAAACCAATTGCAAGTGACCCTAGATGAATTGGGCCAACCTCAGCCGCAGCTGTTGGTGCGAGACGGTTTGTGGGCGCGTATCAGTCGCTCGGTATTTTTTCAATTGGCCATGGCCTGTGACACTGTACAGACCAAAACCGGCCCCCGTGCCATATTAGTTAGCGCTGGAGTTAAGTACGATTTTGGCGCCATTTAGCTTTAACAAGGGTTTTAATTATGTCTGTTCATGCAATACATCATCCGTTGGTCGCCCACAAGTTAGCTTTATTACGTAAGTCTGGCGTCAGCACTAAACAGTTTCGCGAACTGGCTAATGAAGTGGCGAGTTTGTTAACCTACGAAGCGACCCGCTCATTAGGCCTGGAAAATGTAACCATTGATGGCTGGCAAGGATCACCTATTGACGTGCAAATGTTGGCCGGCAAAAAATTAACCATTGTACCTATATTGCGCGCAGGTTTAGGGATGCTAGACGGTGTAATGCAGTTGGTGCCCAATGCCAAGGTCAGTGTTGTAGGGCTCTACCGTAACGAACAAACGTTAGAGCCGGTGGCTTACTTTGATAAAATCATTGCTGATGTGGATCAGCGTATGGCTTTGATTATAGACCCCATGCTGGCTACCGGCGGCACTTTGTTAGCGACCATCGATTTACTCAAGCAAAAGGGTTGTAAAAATATAGTGGGGTTGTTTTTGGTGGCCTCACCCGAAGGTCTTGAACGAGTGCATGAGTTGCATCCAGAAATAGATCTGTATGTCGCTGCGGTGGATGACTGCCTTAACGAGCAGGGTTACATATTGCCTGGTTTAGGCGACGCCGGAGATAAAATATTTGGTACTAAATAGCGGGCATACCGTCATTCCGGACTTGATTCGGAATCTCAGCCAAATCGCAGAGATCCTGAATCAAGCATAGGATGACGGTCGATCATTACATGTTCGGGTAGTTAGGTCCACCGGCACCTTCAGGCACCACCCAGGTGATGTTCTGACTCGGGTCTTTAATATCACACGTCTTACAATGCACACAGTTTTGGCTATTGATTTGGAATTTTTTGACGCCGTCTTCGGCTTCAATAATTTCGTAAACCCCGGCAGGGCAGTAGCGCTGAGCGGGTTCGTCCCATAGGCTTAGGTTAATGCCTAAAGGCAGGCTGTTATCCTTAAGTTTCAGATGGCATGGTTGATCTTCTTCATGGTTGGTACCAGAAAGAAATACTGATGACAGTTTGTCAAAGCTAATCACACCATCGGGTTTTGGGTAATCAATCTTAGGCATGTCCGCAGCAGGTTTAAGTTGCGCGTGGTCAGGCGTATTATCTTTTAGAGAAATGGGCAACTTGCCACCAAAGATATTTTGGTCAATCCAGTTAAACGAACCACCCAGCCACATACCAAACTTGTGCATAGCCGCGCCAAAGTTACGCGCCTTATAAAGCTCCTCATGTAACCAAGACTGCTTAAAATTATCGCCGTAATTAGTTAGGTCTTGTTTGCCTTCATCGCCATTAGAAATCGCTTCGAACAAAGTTTCTGCCGCTAACATGCCCGACTTCATTGCCGTATGGCTGCCTTTGATTTTAGCAAAGTTCATGGTGCCGGCGTCGCAACCAATGATTAACGCGCCAGGCAAGCTCATTTTAGGTAAGGCAAAAAGGCCGCCTTTCTCTACTGCACGTGCGCCGTAGGAAACTCGCGTACCGCCTTCTAAGTATTGTTTTAATACCGGGTGGTGCTTGAGGCGCTGGAATTCATCAAATGGGCTCAGGTGTGGGTTGTCGTAGCTTAGGTCGATGATTAAACCAACAGTGACCTGGTTGTTGTCACCGTGATAAAGGAAAAACCCACCGTTAGCCCCTTTCGTTAAAGGCCAACCCGAGCCATGTACCACAAGGCCTGGTTGATGCTTAGCTGGGTCGATGTCCCACAGCTCTTTGATGCCGATACCGTAATGTTGGCTAGTGGCACCTTGGTCTAGGTCAAACTGTTCAATCAGTTGCTTGCCCAAATGACCGCGGCAACCTTCGGCAAAAACGGTGTATTTTGCATGTAATTCCATGCCTTGCATGTAGCCATCTTTTTCTTCACCGGCCTCGCTCACACCCATGTTACCTGTGGCAATGCCTTTCACGCTGCCGTCTTCGTGGTAGAGGATTTCGGCAGCTGCAAAGCCTGGAAATACTTCGGCCCCTAGATTTTCGGCTTGCTCGGCTAACCAGCGGCAAACATTACCTAAACTAACGATGTAGTTGCCTTCGTTGTGCATAGGTTTTGGGATGGCGAAGTTAGGCATACATAAACCACCAGTGGCACTGGTCAAAATGTGCATTTCGTCTTTCACAACGGGGGCTGTTAGGGGAGCGCCCATAGTCTGCCAATCTGAAAATAGCTCATTCAGGGCAGTCGGTTCTAAGATTGCACCTGACAGAATGTGCGCACCGACTTCCGAACCTTTCTCAACCACGCAAACGCTAAGCTCTTGTTGTTTGGCTTGAGCTAACTGTAACAGCTTACAAGCGGTCGCTAAGCCCGACGGGCCAGCACCAACGATGACAACATCGAATTCCATTGATTCACGTTCCACTACACTTCCTCTTATCTATGATGATGACGAAACAGCCACTTTATCTGTGCTCAAAGTGGCCTACTGTTCATATACCGACTTATTCTGGCCCTTCTTTAACATAGATTCAATCAATACCGTCGAGTCGACGTGAGTTAATCTTGCTTGGGGTTCTTTTGTGCTAATAGTTTTGTTGTATAGGGCTGTGATTTGTTAGACTGTAGTGAACCTATGCCGTACCCCTATTACTCAGCGATACTTCTCATTTATGCACATTGAAATTAAACCTTCGGTTACCCAACAACAAGTCCACGACCAATTACGTCAATGCAGGGCGGGGGATCGGGTGCATTGTCTTGACGTGGGTCAGTTCTTGTTGTGTAAACGGTTGCTGGAACAATGGCGCTGGGGTGATGTTCTGTTACTGATGATGGATGAGCAAAAAAAAGTTCTTAAACAATATAAATATCGCCCCCCAGCCCACGACGAAATACCCCGTGAACGTTTAGTTAGGGATCAAGAACAAGTGGTGTACGCCCTAGAGAAGGTATTTGCCCACTGCCACAAGGTGGGCTTGAAAGTGGTGTCTTTTAGTGATGGCCTAGTGGTGGTGCCCACCACATTGGCAGACGATCCCTTAGCTTTGTGTTCGGCCTCGGCGCTGGGGATCAATGACTATGAGACTTACGTCACCTTTGCCGAGCAAGTTGAGTAACAAAAAACAGTCAAAACAGAAACAAAAAAGGCACCTTGTAAGTGCCTTTTTTGTTGGGTAGATAGGTTAAGCGACTTCTTCTTCGAGGTCGTCCGGCGGCAAGCGCATGCCTTTATCTATGCCTTTTCGGGTTTGAGTCTTGGACTTGGCTTTTTGTAACTGAGTTTCAATTTTTGAGCTTAGTGAGTCGATGGCACTAAACATATTATCGCCTTTGGCTTTGGCAAATATTTCGTGGCCGGTGTCTAAGTGTAATGTGGCTTCGGCAAGGTCTTGGCTGCCGTCTTTGTCGATGGTGACTTGAATGTTGGTGATATGATCGAAGTGGCTTTCATTTTTCTGCAGCTTGGCCATAATACGTTGTTTTATGGCGTCGGTGGCTTTAGTGTCGTGTCGAGCAGTAATGTTCATTTGCATAATCGATTCCTTGTTTCGAGTAGTTATATAAGTGTGTTGTAATAAAAGTTGGGCCCTCATTGCAGTAACGGTTATAGTGGTTGTGGCCTAAGCACTGATGCAATGTAACAATACACTTATGCTGCGGCTACACTTTTAATAGAACACAAGTGCGCAAGGAATGAAAGCGAATTTGTATGCTCCAATGCAAATAGTTGACACCATTATTAGTTACTAAGAAAAGGCGGTTGAGTTGAGTCAAGACTATGATATTGTAATTTGTGGCGGCGGTATGATTGGCGCTGCCTTGGCTACACAGTTGGCACCTCAAGGGTTTAACATCGCCGTAATAGAGGCCCACGAACCGCATGCGTTTGACTTGAGTCAAGATTTTGATTTGCGTATTTCTGCCTTGAGTCCGCAAAGTCAGCGGGTGATGCAGACCACTGGCGCCTGGGATACATTGCAAAGCATGCGCGTATGTCCATACCGTCGTATGCGTGTGTGGGAAGTCGAAGGCTTTGGCGATTTAACCTTTGATGCTTCACAAGTAGGGGCTGATCAACTGGGCAGCATTGCCGAAAATAGGCTGGTTCAATTAAGTTTATGGCAGGCGTTGAGTGGTTTTAGCAATGTAAAATTATTATGTCCAGCTGCACCTGTCAGTTTTAAGCCGTTGGCCAGTGGCACCCAGATTGAGTTAGATGATGGTACCACTATTTCGGCGCGCTTGGTGGTTGGTGCCGATGGCGCGCAGTCAAAAGTAAGGCCAGCGTTCGGTATTGGTGTTAATCGTGGTCAGTATCAGCAGGCCTGTTTGGTGGCTGCCGTAAGCACCGAATTGGGCCAGCAAGACATTACCTGGCAGCGCTTTGTAAATACTGGGCCACAAGCGTTTTTGCCCATGTTAGGGCAACACGGGTCTGTGGTTTGGTACCACCAAGCAGACCAAGTGAGGGCCCTAAGCCGGCTGTCAAATGAGCAGTTAGGTGCAGAGATTATGCGCCAATTCCCCCACCAGCTGGGCCATATTGATGTTTCTCAACACGCCTTCTTTCCACTGCAAAAACAACACGCTAAGCGTTATGTCGGTGAGGGTGTGGTGTTAATTGGTGATGCGGCGCACGTCATCAATCCATTGGCAGGACAGGGCGTTAATTTAGGTTTTCAAGATGTCGTTTGTTTAGCGAAAGTGCTCAATGATGCCCATGAACAGGGTATGGATTGGTCCAGTGCTAAGGTTTTAGTCACTTATGAAAAGCAGAGGAAACGAGCTAATGGTTTAATGTTGCATACCATGGACGCGTTTCATCACGGCTTCAGCCAAACACACCCGGCGGCAAAATGGCTACGCAATCTGACTTTGGCGGCGGCAAAAGTGCCGGCGCTAAAAAAACGTGTCATCCGTTACGCCATGGGATTGTGAATTATTGCTAGACAGTGCTGTTCTAGTGACGTAATTCAAATTATACTGGGGCAGAAGAATTAAGGCGTTGTAGTCCACTTGGCTGGACTACAATCAGACTAATAAGATACACACCAGTGGCCCACATGACAGATAACCAAGACAAAGTGTTTTCCGCCCTTATCGTTGACGACGATGAAATTAATTTAGAAATTCTTAGCGACTATTTAGAAGCCGCGGGGCTGGCGGTAATGACCGTGCCCGATGGCGAGTCTGCGGTGGAGGTTTTGTCGAACGACGACTATGCGTTTGATGTCATGTTTTTAGACTGGATGATGCCTGGCATTAGCGGTTTAGATGTACTTAAACAAGTACGTGCCTCAAGCAAAAATGCCAGCTTGCCTATTATTATGCAAACCGCCAAAGCCAGCGACATAGAACGACGTGAAGGCCTAGAGGCAGGTGCAGACTTTTATCTAAGCAAGCCGTTTGATGAAGGTTCGTTTTTGTCGGCTTTACAAACCACTATGCCTCAAGTCCAGTTTGACTAACTTACAATCATACTTGGTGAGCTAGACTCTCATTGCTAATATCGCCACATTCAGCAGCCGCTGACTGTGGCTTTTGTTTTTTATCTTGGTAAAAATATGACCGCTGTTCCTGCATCTCACACCGCTTTTCGCTTTTTACGCCAACAGACCGTTGCTTCGTTACAAATCACTATCCAGCAGTTTGAGCACATTGAAACCGGCGCTCAACACATACATTTAGCCAGCGATCAAGCCGAAAATGTGTTTTTGGTGGCCCTAAAAACCATGCCCCAAGACTCCAGTGGCGTGGCTCATGTGCTAGAACACACGGCACTTTGTGGTAGCGAAAAGTTCCCCGTGAGAGACCCGTTCTTTATGATGATAAGGCGCTCGTTAAATACCTTTATGAACGCCTTCACCAGCAGTGATTGGACCGCATACCCATTTGCCAGCCAGAATAAAAAAGACTTTAACAACCTGTTAGAGGTGTATTTGGACGCCGTGTTTTTTGCGCGCTTAGACCCACTCGACTTTGCCCAAGAGGGCCACCGTGTTGAGTTTTCCGAACCAACAGATGCCGATCAAGCCAAAAACCTAGTCTACAAAGGTGTGGTTTACAACGAAATGAAAGGGGCTATGAGTGCCCCCGTGAGCCAGTTATGGCAAACCCTCACCAAGTATTTATTTCCCACCACCACCTACCACTTCAATAGTGGTGGTGAGCCGAGCGATATTCCAGATTTAACCCACGAACAGCTGTTGGCCTTTTATAAGCGCCATTATCATCCATCCAACGCTATATTTATGACCAGTGGCGATATCAGTGCTGCAGAGCAACAAGAAAAATTTGAACGTCATGCCCTGGGCCGTTTTTCAGAGCAGAAGATTGATTTAGTAGTAGCCGACGAAAAACGTTATTATAGCCCTGTTAAAGTACAAGAAAGCTACCCTGCTACAATCGGTGACGAGCAAGCTAAAAGCCACTTGGTACTCGGTTGGTTGTTGGGGCACAGCGTCGACTTAGAAGCACAAATGCAAGCCAACCTATTGGCCCGTGTGTTATTGGACAACAGTGCCTCGCCGCTACGCAAGGTGTTGGAAACCTGTGGTATTGGTAGTGGCCCTTCACCCTTGTGTGGCCTGGAAGACTCCAACAAAGAAATGACTTTCGTGTGCGGCCTAGAAGGCGCAGAAAATCATGATGCAGAGGCCTTTGAAAAGCTGGTGTTAGACTGCTTGGCACAGGTGGTAGAACAGGGCGTACCGCAAAGCGAAATTGAAGCTGCCTTGCATCAATTGGAATTGAGCCAGCGGGAAATTGGTGGTGATGGTTATCCCTTTGGTATGCAGCTCATTTTGAGCGCACTACCGGCCGCTATCCATGGTGGAGACCCGTTGGCTGCTCTAAATCTTGACCCTGTGTTGTTGGAGCTAGGTGAAGCGATTAAAGATCGTGGCTTTATTCCTCGGCTTATTAACCAACTGCTGCTTAATAATAGCCACAGCGTACGCTTAACCTTAGCGCCAGACGAAGCCTTTGCTCAGCGTAGAGACGATGCCGAAAAGCTACGTTTGCAGCAGCTGTTAGACCATATGGATGACGACGAAAAACAACAGGTGGCCAACCAGACGCAAGCCTTGCTTGAACGTCAGGCCCAGGAGGATGATGTAGACCTGTTGCCCCAAGTCACTCGCGACGACATCCCGCCAACACAAGCGATTGCCAGTCCTAGCGTACAAAACCAATACTTAGGTTGGCAGTTTTATGGCACGGGTACCAACGGTTTAGTCTATCATCAGCTAGTGATCGATTGGCCCAAAGTGGACCAAGATACACTGCCATACCTTAATCTTTTGTCTCAGCTAATGACCGAAGTTGGTATTGGCGATGATGACTACTTAACCATTCAGGCCCGCCAAGCGTCGGTGTGTGGCAGTTTGTCGGCCTATTTATCTTACCGCGGCAGTGCTAGTGATGCCGACCAGTTAAGTGCCTATTTTATTATGAGCACTAAAGGTTTGGTGAGCCAGCAACCAGCCATGGTTGAGTTGTTAAAACAGACCCTGTTAAATACTCGTTTTGATGAACAGCAACGTATTAAAGAATTGGTAGGCCAATTGCGCTCTCGTCGTCAGCAAAGTGTAGGCCAGTCTGGCCATAGTTTTGCATTAGGCGCCGCCAGCCAAAATATGAGTGCTGGCGCCAACCTACAGTTCAGCTTGAGCGGGTTAAAGGGCGTCTTATGGTTGCAGCAACTGGATGACGGTTTAGCTGACGACAGCAATTTACAAGCCCTCTGTGAGCGCTTAACTGCACTTCACCAAGACTTGTGTGGCCAAGTACTACAACTTGCCAGTGTGGCTGAAGAGCAGCACGTCGATGTGGCACAAGAGGTCTTTACCGGTGCCTTTAGTGACCAGGTTGGGGTGTTAAAAAGTGACCTAAATTGGGCCTATGTCAATGGCACCAAAACACAGACCCGCGTTAAACAGCTATGGACCACAAATACTCAAGTTAACTACTGTGCACGTTCCTTTGCTACGGTGACCAGTGCTCACCCTGACGCTGCAGCGTTAGTCGTGTTGGGCGAAATATTACGTAATGGCTACTTGCACCGTGCGGTGCGGGAACAAGGTGGCGCTTACGGTGGTGGCGCGGGGCAAGATAACAATAATGCCTGTTTCCGGTTTTATTCCTACCGAGACCCCCGTAGTGCTGAAACCTTTGCCGACTTTACGGCGGCGGTGGATTGGGTGTTGTCAGAAGAGCTAAATCAACAGCACCTCGAAGAAGCGGTGTTGGGAGTGATTGGTAGCCTAGACAAACCCGGCTCGCCAGCAGGTGAGGCGTTACAGGCCTATCAAAACCAGTTGCACGGTCGAACACCCGCCATACGGCAAGCGTTTAGGGCGCAGATATTAGCGGTGGGCTTGGATGATCTGCGACACGTAGCAAGCACCTACTTGAAAGACGTGGTACCGAACGAGGCCGTAGTCGCACCCGCTGAGCTGGCACAAGAGGCCTATTTTAGCGACTTTACCGTAGCCAAAGTGTAACTAGGTTGTTATTCGATTTGAAAACTTAACTATTCAGTCAGGTTTTTGTTGACCCAAAGCAAGATATTGTTATTATCAATGGTATAACGCTTTATTGTTATAGAGGCTACATGAAAAATAATTCGAATAACTGCCTGCATACACCGTTATTAAGGGTCACTAAGTTAACCAAGAAATTTGGTGACTTTGTGGCTAATGATGACTTATGTCTGGCCATCGAAGCCGGTAAGGTGCATGCCTTGCTGGGTGAAAATGGTGCTGGCAAGTCTACCTTAGTGAAGATGATGTATGGCGCACTTCAACCCACGTCTGGCACCATAGAGTGGCAGGGTCAAACCATCACTGTTGCCAATCCCGCCCATGCTAGAGACCTGGGAATTGGCATGGTGTTTCAGCACTTTTCCCTGTTCGAAGCCCTCACCGTGGTGGAAAATATCAGCCTAGCCTTACCGCCGCAGTTGCGTCAAGGTGACTTGAGCCAGCGCATCGCTAGTTTGTCTAATGACTATGGTTTGCCGCTTAACCCCGAGGCGTTAGTTGCGGACCTGTCGGTAGGCGAGCGCCAGCGCATTGAAATCGTACGTTGTTTGTTACAACAGCCCAAATTGTTGATTATGGATGAGCCTACGGCCGTGCTTACGCCCCAAGAGGCACAAGCGCTATTTGCCACATTACGTCGCTTAGTTGCTGAGGGCTGTGCGGTGTTGTATATCTCACACCGCTTGGAAGAAGTTAAACAAATCTGCCATGACGCCACCATATTGCGCCTTGGCAAGCTGGTAGCCCAAGTAGACCCTCAAGTAGAAACAGCGGCCACTCTGGCTCAGCTTATGGTGGGTTCTAGTGTGCATCAAGTCAATCGCCACACCAATAGTGATGTCGGTCCGGTGCTGTTACAACTTGACCACCTAAATCAGCCGTCGAACACCCCGTTTGGAGTTGAATTAATTGATGTTAACTTAGAGGTGAAAGCCGGTGAGATTTTTGCCATTGCTGGCGTGGCCGGTAATGGTCAAGGCGAGTTGTTCGGCGTTATTTCTGGCGAACATGGCGATCGCTCAGATCGTTCTATGGTGTTAATGGAGCAGGTATGCAATCAGCTTAATATTAATCAACGGCGCCAATTGGGCGCCGCCTTTGTACCCGAAGAACGTAATGGCCACGGCGCTGTAGAACACCTGAGTTTAACAGATAACATTTTGCTCTCGCGCCATGCATGTAATGATACTCCAAGCCCGCTAAATCGTGGTCTGATGGGCATTGATCGGGCCCAGCTAGCGACCTTGAACTCAACCATTGGAGCTGATTACGACGTCCGTAAGGGTCAGGAGGACGCTCAAGCTGGCTCACTATCGGGTGGTAATTTACAAAAATTCGTAGTGGGCCGAGAACTCAACCGTAAACCCAAAGTATTGGTTATTAATCAACCCACATGGGGTGTTGATGCCGGTGCCGCTGCGCTCATTCGTCAAGCCGTGATTGATCTATCGCGCCAAGGTAGTGCCGTGCTTGTGATTAGCCAGGATCTTGATGAGATCTTTGAATTAGCAGATACCATTGCCGTGATATCACGCGGCCAGCTGTCGGCAGGTTATGCAGCGTCGCTATTATCCCGTGAAGACATAGGTTTGATGATGGCGGGTTCCCACGAACAAAATAATGTTGAGGTCGGAGCCTGACATGCAAATAGTATTAGAAAAACGCTCACAAGCCTCCGCTTGGATGAACGTCATGTCACCGGTGTTGGCCATCGGTTTAACGGTGATCATGGGTGGACTTATCTTTGCTGCCATGGGCAAGCCACCCTTGACCGCTTTGTACCTTTATTTTATCGATCCCCTCACCAGTTGGTGGTCGATAGAAGAAGTCTTAGTCAAGGCTGGGCCGTTAGTGCTTATTGGTGTGGGCCTGGCAGTGTGCTTTAAGGCTAATGTTTGGAACATCGGTGCAGAAGGGCAGTTAACGGCGGGTGCCTTGATGGGTGCCATGGTGCCGGTATTGCTGGGAGACTGGCAAAGCCCATGGGCCTTAGTGCTAATGTTGTTGCTGGGTGCTCTAGGTGGCGCACTGTTTGCGTTTATTCCAGCGTGGCTTAAAACTCGATTTGGCGTTAACGAAATTTTAACCAGTTTGATGTTGGTGTATATTGCTCAACTATTATTGGACTGGATGGTACGTGGCCCATGGAAGGATCCCCATGGCTACAATTTTCCTAAATCTGTGGCCTTTGAAGGTTGGCATTTGTTACCCATGTGGGGTGACGGCCGCATGCACTTGGGGTTAGTTGTCGCTTTAGTTATCGCTTTGGTTCTGTATTGGGTGATGCGCAATAACCTTAAAGGTTTTGAAGTTAGAGTGGTCGGCAGTGCACCCCGAGCGGGTGCTTTTGCGGGTTTTTCCCAAACCAAAATGGTGTGGTTTTGTTTCGCCTTGTCCGGCGGTTTGGCTGGCATTGCTGGGCTTATTGAAGTCGCGGGCCCTATTGGGCAATTACAACCTCATATATCGCCTAACTATGGTTTTACGGCCATTATCGTCGCCTTTCTCGGACGTTTAAACCCTTTAGGTGTGGTGTTTTCTGGTTTGTTATTGGCAATTAGTTACATTGGTGGTGAAGGCGTACAGATCGAACTGGGTATTTCCGACAAAACCACCCAAGTATTTCAGGGCATGTTGCTGTTTTTTATATTGATGTGTGACACCCTGATTTTGTACCGAGTTCGATACTTGAGCGGTACCCAAGCTAACACCGCAGGAGAGACCTCATGAGTGCCTACGAAGCTATCATACTCACCATAATCACCGCTTCTACGCCCTTGTTGTTGGCGGCGATCGGCGAACTTGTAGTCGAACGTTCTGGGGTGCTCAATTTAGGTATCGAAGGCATGATGGTGATGGGTGCGGTCTGTGGTTTCGCTGCCGCCCACGTCAGTGGCTCGGCTTGGTTAGGCGTTGTGGCCGCTATTACGGGCGGTGTGGCTATGTCGTTATTGTTTGGTTTTTTGACCCAAACCTTGATCACCAACCAAGTGGCTACCGGCTTGGCTATTACTTTACTCGGCCTGGGTTTGTCGGGCTTAATTGGTAGTGATTTTGTGGGTTTGCCGGGTGTTAAACTTGCCAATGTGTCTATTCCTTGGTTGTCCGAATTACCTTATGTTGGCCGTTTAGTGTTTGGCCAAGACCCCTTGGTTTATGTTTCTATTGGCTTAACTGTAGCGGTTGCCTATCTGCTAAAATACACCCGTTGGGGTTTGATTATCCGTGCAGTAGGTCAAAGTCACAGTTCTGCCCACGCTTTAGGATATCGGGTTGTTGCCGTACGTTATGCTTGTATCGCTTTTGGTGGCGCCACGTCAGGCCTAGCAGGCGCCTACTTATCGTTGGTATATACACCTCAGTGGATTGAGAACATGACGGCCGGTAGGGGCTGGATTGCCCTAGCATTGGTGGTGTTTTCTACTTGGTTGCCAGGCCGTTTGGCGGCTGGGGCTTATTTGTTTGGTGGGGTGTGGATATTAGGCTTATATGCTCAAGCCATGGGTTTAGGTATCCCGTCTCAATTACTTTCATCGTTACCCTATGTCGCCACTATCTTGGCCTTGGTGGTTATTTCTACCAACCGACGTTTATCAGTAATTAACACCCCTGCATCCTTGGGACAGGGTTTTGTACCTGATCGTTAAGCTTGGCTTAAGGTTCATTTTTTAGCTGTCATATATTTATAATAAACCATCTTAATTGATGAGGAGATGTTGTATGAAGAAGTTACTCACCGCTGCAGCTGGTATTGCACTAGCGTCGGCACTGTCTATGTCTGCGGTTGCTGCAGACAAACTCAAAGTTGGTTTTATCTACATTGGACCTCCAGGGGATCATGGCTGGACCTACCAGCACGACCAAGGCCGTCAGGCCATTGATGCGCGCTTGGGCGACCAAGTTGAAACTGTATTCGTAGAGAACGTACCAGAAGGTCCAGATGCAGAGCGCACCATTACTCGTCTTGCCCGCCAAGGTGCAGGCCTTATTTTCACCACGTCATTTGGTTACATGGACCCCACTCTAAAAGTTGCAGCTAAGTTCCCAGACGTTAAGTTTGAGCATGCCACGGGTTATAAGCGTGCAGATAACGTGTCTACCTATTCATCACGCTTTTACGAAGGCCGTTATGTTATTGGGCAAATTGCTGCCAAGACCTCTAAGTCTGGTGTAGCGGGTTACATAGGTTCTTTCCCAATTCCAGAAGTAGTGCGTGGTATTAACGCCTTCTTGCTAGGTGCCCAGTCTGTTAATCCCGACTTTAAACTTAAAGTTGTATGGGTTAACTCTTGGTTTGACCCCGGCCGTGAAGCCGATGCTGCTAAAGTATTGATCAGCCAAGGTGCCGATATCATTACTCAGCACACTGACTCTACGGCTGCCGTTCAAGTGGCAGAAGAGCAGGGCGTCAATGCCTTCGGTCAGGCGTCTGATATGGAAGCCTTTGCACCTAATGCGCTGTTAACCTCAATCATCGATAACTGGGCTGATTACTATGTGGCTCGTACACAGGCGGTGTTAGACGGTACTTGGGTCAGCACCGACACCTTTGGTGGTATGGATGACAACATGGTTAACATGGGCCCATATGTGAATATGCCAGCCGATGTTAAAGCCATGGCACAAGCCACTGCTGCTGCCATTACCGCGGGTGAGTTACATCCGTTTGCAGGCCCGGTTTACAAGCAAGACGGTAGCTTAGCCGCTGCAGAAGGCGAAGTAGTCGACCTAGGTACTTTATTAGGTATGGATTGGTATGTGCAGGGTGTTGATGACAAGCTATAAGTTATAGCGTGTCGATGGCCGTGTTATCACACCATTAAAAAACCCGCCGAGTGCGGGTTTTTTTGTGCCTGGTTAGTAGTGGAGAGATGTTTCGCCTATTGTTTGAGCTTAGTCACATTCACGTACAGAGTTAACTTCTGGCCCGGTTGAAGGTATTTCTTCAACGCTTGGTTCCATTTTTGAATGTCCTTGACGGTGACACTAAAACGATAGGCAATAGCTGATAAATTGTCGCCAGAGCGGACTTTATAGCTTAGCTTTTTAATGACGTTGCGCTGTACTGTGCCTAACTTTTGGGCGGTAGCGCGGGGCCAAACATTGATTTTATCACCGATTTGTAATACTGATTTAGTACCTATTTTATTCCAGCGAGCCACTTCGCTTACGCTGACTTTGTACTGCTTAGCTATTTTCCACAAACTATCACCGCTCTTAACAATGTGACTTATGCGGTTGCTGGCTTGGGTTTGAGCGATTTGTTTTTGCCGATTGATGACCCGCTGGGCAGCGCTTAAGGTGTAGGCTGCTGCTGCTTGGCTAGCAATGGGTATCATCAGGGTTTTACCTGCGCGTATCATATTGCCATCGATGTTATTGATAGTACGTAAAAGATCTACGCTCACGTGATAACGGTGGGCAAGCTTGAGTAAACTGTCGCCCGGCTGAATTTTATATCGCTCCCAAGCCACCCGTTGGTTGGCGGGCTGGTTTTCCAAGGCGGTATTAAAACGCTGGACATGGGCTACCGGTATCAATAACTGATGGGGGCCTTGTGGGTCGGTTGCCCATTGGTTAAAGCCTGGGTTTAATCGGTATATTTCGTCGGTGGTTATTTCGGCCATATCCGCCGCTTGCGCCAAGTCGATTTGGGAGCCTACATCGATGGCTTCAAAGTAGGCTTCATCCTTGATGCTGAACAAGGTTTTGGTGCCCGCTGTTTGGGCTACAACCTTGGCAACCGCTAACAGTTTGGGTACATAATTCATGGTTTCTTTGGGTAGATCCAAAGACCAAAAATCCGTAGGCTTACCGGCTTTTTTGTTACGTTTGATGGCTTTTAAAACCGTGCCTTGACCGCCATTATACGAGGCAATAGCAAGTAGCCAATCGCCGTTAAACATCTTATGTAATTGGCTGAGGTATTTATGGGCAGCGTGGGTAGACTTTACAATATCTCGTCGGCCATCGTACCACCAGTTTTGCTTTAAGCCAAAAACACGACCGGTATTGGGGATGAACTGCCATGCACCAGCGGCACGACCAGGGGAGTAAGCAAAGGGATCAAAACCACTTTCAATAATGGGTAAGAGGGCAATTTCTGCGGGCAGGGACTGGTCGAGAGTGGTATGTAATACGTAGTGGTAATAGCGGCTTGCGCGAGTTGTCACGCGGTGCATGTATTCTTGGTGTTTGCTAAACCACTTATAATGCGTGTCTATGCGTGGGTGTTGAATGTGGCTCAGTTGGAAATTAGCCACGGTCATCTGCCACAAGTCTAGATCTAATGGTACAGCTTGTACCGGTTTCACGACCACTAAATCGTGCTTAATAACCTCTACAACTGCAGGCGTGGAAGGGTCAACTACTGTTTCATAGGCCTCGGCCAATAAGTCGGCGGCGGTGCTAGTGCTGGCTTGAGTATCTAATTCTGACCAACCCAAATCGTTGACTTGGGCGATTTTTTCGGCCAGTTGTTGCGCTGATTGATGAAGGCTCTGGTCGTTGCTGCTGTGGTAACTAATGACCTCTTGCTTGGCTTGTATGGTGGTTTTGATATCGTTGCTGGAGTCGTGGTTTTGGTCGTTGAGGTGAGTCGTCTCAACCTCAGCTGTGACCGTGCTTGGTAATAGTGCCGATTGGCATGCGCTTAACAGGACTGACAGGCCAATAATAGTCAATAGGGTTAAGGTGTTTTGGAATGGTTTGGATGAAATAGGGTGCATTAAAGTCAAAGTCGTAAATAAAGTGGCGTAAAAAAAGACGGCTAATTTTAACAGTCTTTCTATAGAGGTCAATATAGATCAGTTATGGGTGTAAAAGTTCCTTAAAAAGCATTTTTCCAGGTTCTTAATGCCGCAAATACTTGCCACGGTAACGACAAGGCCTTGCCCGCGTATTGTTCTGCACTGGCAACTACGGCAGGTTCATGGGTACGTACAAAGGGATTGATAGCGGCCTCTTGCGCTAAACGTGTTGGCAGGGTCACCTGATCGTCGTCCCTGAGTTGCTGGCACATGGTCTCAGTCAGGGCTAGAGCATCGTTATCAGGCTCCACCACTCTAGCGAAGGCTAGGTTGGCTAAACTGTATTCGTGGGTCGGGTAAGCTCTAGTCATGGCCGGCAAAGCCATGATTTTTGCCAGTGAGGCATACATTTGTTGAGGGGTGCCTTCAAATAAACGACCGCAACCGGCTAAAAATAGGGTGTCACCACAAAATAGAATGCCATGTTCTTCATTGTAGTAGGCAATGTGATCCAAGGTATGGCCTGGGATTTCCAATATCTTAAAGGCGCAAGCCAATACTGAAATCTGTTGCGCCTGCACCAGTGGTTCAGTAATGTTGCTATACGGGCTCTGTGTTGGGCCGTATATTGGCATTGGTCCAAAGTGTTGCACCAAGGCATCAATCCCCCCGGTGTGATCATGGTGGTGGTGAGTCACCAAGATTGCCGTCAATGGTTTCTCTATGTGTAAGGCAAAGTCGATTACAGCCTGAGCGTCACCTGGGTCTACGGCCACAAAGCCGCTTTCCTGAGTGTGTTCTAGACACCAGATGTAGTTGTCATCAAAAGCCTTGACGGGTGTGATTTTGGGTTTGTCTAGAGTCATGGGTGTGCTCGGCGTTTAGTTGGGTTGCTTTAGCCTATCTATGCCCGATGAATTAGGCAAGTCGGTTGACTAAATGCGTGGTTATTGGGCGTTAATCTAGCGTATGATGAGGTATGTTAAAGCATAATTCACTACAATCCTTTGGCTTTGAAGAGCGCCAATTTCGACTTTGGGCTGCTAGCACCCAAGGCAGTGCCTTTCTGGCCCAAGAACAACTTCAGTTGGCGCAGATTATGCCCAAGGCATTTGGCCACTACAGTGTTTATTTGGGCCTCAATGCCTGCCTAAGCGCGCAGCTAGAAAGCCCTATTAAGTGTGCAATTGCCCTTACTTCTTCGCCTTATCAAGGCTCTCATGCCCTTATGGATCCGCACCAATTACCCCTTGCCAATGATGCAATAGATCTGGTGGTTATGCAGCATGTGCTCGACATTAGCCATAATCCCCATGGGGTGTTGCGTGAAGCGTCTCGCATTGTGCAAGCCGGCGGGCGCTTGGTTGTTACTGGGTTTAACCCTTATGGTGTTTGGGGTTTATGGCGTTGGTTACGGCTGCGGGGCGGAGTCCCTTGGCGGGCTAACTTTCTAGCTCAAAGTCGGGTTAAAGATTGGCTTACATTACTCAATTTTGGTGACTTTGATATCAAGCCTGTATATGATTGCTCGCCCAGTAAATCCATTTTTCCTGCGTGGATAAGGCGTATTTGTCGGCCCGTAAGCACGGGGTATGTTTTATGCGCGGTAAAGCAGGAAACCCGAGTGCATTTACTTAAAACCCATTGGCGTAACCGTTTGGTTAAACCTAGTTTTGGTCTGGCTGGCGCGGCGCGACAAGATCACCAAACTAACCACACTCGCCACACCATCATTGGAGACCAGTAATTTAGTGTCTGATCAAGTTGAACTATTTACCGACGGCGCTTGCAAAGGCAACCCCGGACCAGGCGGTTGGGGCGTGCTTATGCGCTTTAATGACCAAGAAAAACGTTTGCACGGCGGTGAACCACTCACTACTAATAACCGTATGGAGCTGATGGCCGCCATTAAGGGGTTGCAAGCCTTAAAGCGCCCTTGCAAGGTGGACTTAACCACCGACTCACAGTACGTACGTAAAGGTATTACCGAGTGGATTATTAATTGGCGAAAAAATCGCTGGTTAACCGCTGCCAGAAAACCCGTTAAAAACGCCGATTTGTGGCAACTGTTGGACCAAGCGGTCACCAACCATGAGGTCAGTTGGCATTGGGTTAAAGGCCACAGTGGTCATGCTGAAAACGAAATTGCCGATGACCTTGCCAACTTGGGCGCAGCCGAACACACGGATTAACCGGTAAAGGACCTTAAATATGCGAATTATTGTATTAGATACCGAAACGACGGGTTTAGAGCCTAAGCAAGGCCACCGGTTAATTGAGGTGGGTGCATTAGAGATGGTGAACCGACGCCTTACGGGTAAAAGTTTCCATGAATACGTGCAACCTGAACGCGATGTGCCACTGGAAGCGCAGGCGGTGCATGGTATTAGCGAAGAGTTTTTACAAGATAAACCGCTATTTGCCGCCATTGCCGATGACTTTTTAGATTTTATTCGTGGTGCTGAATTAGTTATTCACAACGCACCATTTGACTTGGGTTTTCTCGATAATGAGTTAGCCATTGTAGGCAAAGCCGCAGGCCGCTCTTACCCTAAGATTGCCGACATCTGTAAAATTACCGACTCCCTCAAGCTAGCCCGTCAAAAACACCCCGGGCAAAAGAATAACCTCGATGCCTTGTGCCGCCGTTATGGCATTAACAATGCACATCGAGAGCTACATGGTGCCCTGTTAGACTCGGAAATTCTCACCGATGTTTATCTGATGATGACCGGTGGCCAAACGGATTTGTTATTGGCTGGTGATACCGTGGTGGGGGGAGAAGATTCTACAGCCGCACAAAAGCGTCAGGTACAGGCTGATGCCCACAGTTTGGTGGTGGTGAGAGCCACGGATACCGAATTAGCTGCCCATGACGCCAAACTGGCACAGGTTGCCAAGGCTTCTGGTGACCAGTGTATGTGGTTAACCTCCACGGATTAAGTGGATGGGTTTTCAACAGCAACAAAAAAGCCGCACAAGTGCGGCTTTTTTAGGTTTAGCAAATGTTGGCTAGATCATGTAGCTCACTGCTAAGTAACCCACGATACTCATGGAGATGGTGTAAGGCAATGCCATCCATACCATGGTGCCGTATGATAAGCGAATTAACGGTGCCACGGCTGAGGTCAATAGGAACAAGAAAGCCGCTTGACCGTTAGGTGTGGCCACACTGGGGATGTTGGTGCCGGTGTTAATGGCAATCGCCAATTTGTCAAAGTGCGCACGGTCTATTAGTCCAGCTTCTAAGGCACCAGCCACTTCGTTAATGTAGATGGTGGCAACAAACACGTTATCGCTAATCGCAGATAACACGCCGTTAGCAACAAAGAACACACGTGGCTGCATGTCTAGTTCGAGGGTCAGTACCCACTCGATAATGGGATTGAACAAGTGTTGCTCATGAATCACCGTCACGATGGAGAAGAATACTACCAGCAATGCGGTAAAAGGCAGCGCCTCTTCAAAGGCGTGGCCAATTTGGCTTTCTTCAGTAATGCCGTTAAATGCGGTCAGCAAAATGATAATCATCAAACCAATTAAGCCGACAGCGGCAACGTGAAACATTAAGGACAGTACTAATACCACAGCAATGATTCCCTGAACGATCAGCGTCGCATTGTCACGCAATGTGCGTTTGGCGCGCTGCTCGGCGTCAAAATCTTCTAATACTGTACGTACAGCAGCCGGTAGCTTGGCACCATAGCTAAACCAGCTTAGTTTTTCCATCAGTATGCAGGTGAGCAAACCCGTCACTAATACAGGCATAGTCACTGGGACCATATTGACAAAGAACTCGATAAAACCCCAGCCAGCTTTCTCGGCAATCAACAAGTTTTGAGGTTCGCCAACCAAAGTGGTTACACCACCTAACGCTGTGCCTACGGCGCCATGCATAAGCAAGCTGCGTAGGAACGAACGGAATTGGTCTAAGTCTTCGCGGTGCAACTCAACCACGTGCTCGTCTGTGCTGTGGTTGTGATCATGGGAACCAGCGTTAGACGCAACTTTGTGGTACACCGAATAAAAACCAACACCCACACTAATCAGTACCGCAGTCACGGTCAGGGCATCAAGAAATGCCGACAGTACTGCGGCGGTAAAGCTAAACAACAATGACAATAGGGTCTTGGACTTTACCCCCACCAAAAAGCGGGTAAATACCGCCAGCAACATATCTTTCATAAAGTAGATGCCGGCAACCATAAACATCAGCAGTAAAATAACCTGCAGGTTGCTGCTCACTTCGTGATAAACGCCATCGGGTGACGCTAGGCCAATAACAATGGCTTCGATGGCCAGTAAACCACCGGGTTGCAACGGGTAACACTTAAGCGCTAGGGCCAGGGTAAAAATAAATTCAAAGATTAACACCCAGCCAGCTACTGTAGGGCCAAACATAGCCAGCAACACGGGGTTAAGAATTAAGAATCCAATAATGACTTGCTTATACCAAATAGGCGAATTGCCTAAGAAGTTGCGCCTAAATGCCTGCGGCAGAGTTAAAGCTTGTTGCATACGAAGGTCCTATAAAATGATGAAGAATTTGGTCTTAGTCGGCGCTTTGGTGTCTGTGTCAATGCGACTAATTTGGCGCGCTATAATAGCGGATTTACACCACATTTACAAATTATAGAGGGTATTTGAGCTTCAGAGATGTAGCTAGAGGAGCAGCCCCCGCGGCAATAACTTCTGCGCTAGGTGGGCTGCACTGTAGAGCTGTGCGACTTGCATCTGGTGTTGGTTTAGCTTAGCTCAAACAATTGGCTCAAGCGGGTGCCTAACATAACGTCGCCTTCGGCTTGTAAGCGGCCTCCCATGAATGCAGCCATGCCGTCTAACTCGCCGCTGACAATCTCGGTTAATGTGTCGGCGTCCATGGACATGGTGATTTCAGGATCGTCGTGGTTGCCCAAGCTAGCAGCACAGCTGGCGTCGTCGATAGTGACATAAAAGTCGTCGTCGTCGGCGATGCAAAATTGAAAGGTTGCTTGTAAGCCATCGGCTTCGTCGGCGACAAATGCAGACTGCATTTTTGCCATAATTTCGGCTACTGCCATGGTATTAATCCTTATGGGTAATATGGAGACCTGATTCTATGGGTTTTTTCAAGGTAAATCAAACGATCGTTTGAATTTGGTTTGTGGGTGATCTTATATTATGGTTTTGCCGCAGACTAGACTAGAATAGGTGGCAGAGGGCGACTGGCTATACAGCGCCATATTTGGAGGCACCGAGTGTTAGAATTCTTGTACGAATACGGTTTATTTTTTGCCAAAGTAGTGACCTTTTGTGTTGCCATTATCATCGTCGTTGCCGTGTTGGTCAGTGCCAGCATAAACCGCCGCCATCAAGGCAAAGGCGGGCATATCGAGGTACGCAGCCTGAACGACGAATTTGAAGACATGACAGACACGCTAGATCACGCCATGATGGATAAGTTTCAGTTTAAGCAATTGCGTAAGAGTCAAGACAAAGCCGACAAGCTTAAGGCCAAGCAGGACAAAGCCGAAGCTAAAAAGCAGGCCAAAGTCGCCAAGGCTAATACCGATATTGATACCGACACTAATGTAGAGGAAGCCGATGGCAAAAAACGCGTATTTGTATTGGACTTTGATGGCGACATTAAAGCCAGCGCTGTAGAACACTTGCGCCATGAAATTTCGGCGGTACTTTCGGTGGCTAAAAATACCGACGAAATTGTGATACGCCTTGATTCAAGTGGCGGCATGGTACACACCTATGGCTTGGCGGCGTCCCAACTTGGGCGTATTAGCAAAGCCAAGGTACCTTTAACCATTTGCGTTGATCAAGTGGCGGCCAGTGGTGGCTACATGATGGCGTGTATGGCCAACACCATTGTGGCCGCGCCTTTTGCCCTAGTGGGCTCCATTGGGGTGGTGGCAGAAGTGCCCAATGTACATCGTTTATTAAAGAAACACTCCATAGACGTAGAGGTGCTTACCGCTGGTGAACATAAGCGCAGCCTCACGGTTATGGGGGAGAACACCCGTAAAGGTCGTGACAAATTTGTTGAAGACTTACAGCAAACCCATAGTCTATTTAAACAATGGGTTTCGCAACAACGCCCACAGTTGGATATGGAACAAGTGGCTAACGGTGACGTTTGGTATGGTCAACAAGCCATAGAATTAGGCTTGGTCGACCAGGTGGGAACCTCAGATGAGGTACTACAACAAACCATGGCCAGTAGTGATGTCTTATTGGTTGAATACGTGGCTAAAAAAACCGTGGGCGAAAAGCTAGGTATAGCTGCATCAACCAGTTTGAATCACGTTGCCAGCCGTATTTGGACGAAGTTGCAACGCCAAAGTATCACCCATTAACAGGTCACCTTTATGACGTCATTCGCAGATATTAATCTACCGCTTGAGGCCTGTTTTATAGCCCCTGCAGATATGCCCCTAAGGGTGGGTTTAGTGGTGCTGGCTACCGACATGGTAATCGAAGCTGAATGGGCGCAGGTATTTAATGGTCTACCGATTGAGTTGTTGGTGTCGCGTTTGGCCTGCGAAGCGGAAGTGACGCCAGCGGCTTTGTTGACCATGGCCTCCCAAATAGGCCAGTGCGCGAGCCTAATTTTGCCCGATGTGGAGCTTGATGCGATTGCCTACGGCTGTACCTCTGCAAGTTTGGTGATTGGCGAACACAAGGTTCATACCTTGCTGCAGCAAGGTGGTAATTGTTCGATTACCAGTAACCCCTTTACGGCGGCTAAATCGGCGTTAGAGCACCTGAACGCCAAACGTCTTGCCGTGTTGTCTCCCTATGTGGCGCAGGTTAATCAACCCTTCTACAGTGCCTTGCAGTCGGCTGGGTACGAGGTAATCAAGTGGGGCAGTTTAGATCTTGAATTGGATCGTCAAATAGGCTCAATGGACGTTGACCATTTGCCAGCCCTAATAGAGCAATTATTCGCCTCTATGGAGCAGACGCCCGATGCGGTGTTTATCTCATGTACCAATTTTAGAAGCATGAGTTTGTTACAATCCCTAGAGCAACGCTACGGCTGTTACTTTTTGTCCAGCAATCAAGTTATGGCCTGGCATATCTTGCATCAGCTTAAAACGCCGTGTGCGATCGACGGTTTTGGGCGTTTGTTGGCCAGTTTGTAAGGCCGCCTCGTTGCACCAGCTCTAATCGGCTTCGCAAGGTTTAAGCCAGACGCTGGTATCGTGAAATACGGCACCACCAAAGGGTAGTCCAGCTTCGGCGCTGGTTAAGGCGTTAATGCCTACGTTGCCACTAAAGGCCTTGTTAGGCCAGATAGACTCACACACAACAGTGCCTTGTTGTAAGCCTTCGAAGACTTTAATTGGCAGTTTCACAGCGCCCTTTTGATTACCTACTTCCACCAAGTCGCCGTTGCTTAGGCCTAGCGCTAAGCAATCCTTAGGGTGCATCATTAGGTCAGGCTGTTTTTCTAGGCGTAAGGAGAAGGGTGCTTCGGTGAAGGTGGTGTTAAGAAAGTGGCGTGCGGGCGCCGTGACTAGGCGCCAACGTTGTTTGGCGGTGGTGGGGTCGGTAATGTCTAGGTGGTCGGCAAAGGGGCTGCAATTGACTTTACCTAATAACAGTTCATCCCAACCATGGCGGAAATGAAACTTACCATCGGCGTGACCAAAGCCGTTTAAGTAGTGGGCCTCATCAAACGGCACGGCACAATCGACCCAATTATCGCGCCATAAATCGTTCCAGTTGATACTGTCACTGGCTTCAACAGTGTGTTGCATCAGCTGTAGTTCACCCATGTGAAAGCTTGGGTGTGTAGAACCTAGCCGTTGTCCTAGTTGGTTGATTAACCAGTGATTACTGCGACATTCCCCAGGCGGCTCGATGATTTTGCGACTCAGTTGGATGTGGGTGTGTCCGCCACCTAAATAGATGTCGTCGTGCTCCAAAAACATGGTTGCAGGCAGCACTAGGTCTGCCATGGCGGCAGTTTCAGTCATAAACTGTTCGTGTACACAAATAAATAGGTCGTTGCGCTCAAAGCCCTGGCGCACCAAATTGGATTCTGGCGCCACCACCATGGGGTTAGTGCTTTGTACTAAAATGGCTTTGATAGGGCCCTTTGCTTGTAAATCGTGTTTGTCGTTAGTCAATACGGGGCCAATACGTGATTGGTCTAATTCGCGGGTGTTTAGATCAACAACGTCCAAGCCTCTGATGGCCGTAAAATCCACCTCGTACATACCTGAATTACTGTACAAGGCACCGCCACCTAGGTGTTTCCACGCTCCAGTAACGGCTGGCAAACAGCTGGCTGCATGCATATTGAAGGCGCCATTACGACTACGAGTAAAGCCATAACCTAAGCGCATAAAGGTTTGTGGGTTGTCGCCGTACCATTGGGCAAAGGTCTCAATATCGGCCACATCTAGGCCAGTGATGGCCGCTGCCCAGGTGGGCGTGCGTGTGGTTAGGTGTTGCTCTAAACCCTTGGGGTCATCGGTGTATTGGTTAAGGTAGTCCCAGTCGGCGTAGTTATCACGAAACAAACAGTGCATTACGGCACAGGCTAAGGCTCCATCGGTACCTGGTTTTAACATCAAGTGTAGATCCGACTTTTGCGCGGTGGCCGTACGGTAGGGGTCGATGACCACAAGTTTGGCGTGACTTGTTTTTTTGCCTTTATTGACATGATGCATGACGTTAATTTGTGTATGTACGGGGTTGCCGCCCCAAACGACGACTAAGGTTGCGTGTTCGATTTCCCGTGGATCAAGGCCGCGTTTTAAGCCGGTACCGGCAATATAACCGGCGTCGGGTAAGCTGGTACAGATGGTGGACTTTTGCCTAGAGTAGCCTAGGCAGTGTGTTAATCGATCTATGGAGTCGCGTTGCACAAGGCCCATGGTGCCGGCGTAGTGGTAGGGCCAGATGGCCTCTGGGCCATATTTATCTGCCACATGGCTAAATTTATCAACCATCAGCTGTAATGCTTGATCCCAACTGATGGGGCTAAAAGCCCCAATGCCGACACCTTTTTTACCCGTGCGCAGTAGCGGCTGAGTGAGTCGGTCTGGGTGATGGATGCGATCCTTATAACGCGCAACCTTGGCGCAAATCACACCCTGGGTGTAGGTTTGCTCTTTATTGCCATACACGCCACCGATGGTATGGCTGTCTATACGCTCCACCTGTAAAGCGCATACGCTGGGGCAGTCGTGGGGGCAAGTGGCGGCAAGTCGTTGCATCATCGGTTAGATCACAGGTTAGTCTAGTTGCATGGGTTATAAGGAGTGTACAATAAAACCTCGTGTTAGCCACCTTGGATCTACTTGTTTTGCAAACCTTAACTCATTGGCTTGATGTCGATCGCCACATTGATGTAGCACGGTGTAATGGTCATCGGTTTATGTTGGTATTAGCCATGGACCTTGATCTGGCACAACCCCATGTCCGCCAAGTGCAACAGGCCATCGGTGATTGTTTGTGGGTCAATGTCGCTAATGCTCCATTAGAGCGTAGCATTAACGCATCGCAAGCCTCTCAGGTGTTAGGGTCCAACCGTTTGGGTGTGATTTATAATGCCCATGAAGAATTTAATGCCAGTGCTTTTAGTGCGCTGGCTGGTACTATTGAAGCCGGCGGTATCATGGTCCTGCTGACGCCTGAATTACCGCAATGGGTGGCCACGTGCGACCAACAATCGTTGGCCTATGGGCAGCCTAAACAGGGCTGTAAGTCATGGTTTAAATACTGGTGGATTAAACAATGGGCGCAGCACGACGCTGCTTGTCTGTATAGTCCACAGGCAAATACGGCTGACAAAGCGCTTGAAAATCTTATTAGTCAACCGGTGGGCGCAGCTATGCTCGATGATGCTCGGCTAAAGCCAAGCCTGCACCAGCAGCAGATAATCGATCGCTTAGTTACAGCACACGATTTACAAGTACCCATGATCTATTGCCTCAATGCGCCACGAGGCCGAGGCAAGTCGTCTTGTTTAGGCTGGGCTATTAATGCCCTTGATACCTCGCTAACACCGTTGCCCATAATCGTTACTGCGCCAAGCAAGCGCGCCTTAATCAGTATGCAACATACAGCTGCACCGGCGCAGATTAATTTTTGGGCCTTGGATGCCTTGTTGCTCCAATTGCCAGCGGCGGCAATGTTGATCATTGATGAAGCTGCGGCTGTGCCGGTATCGCAATTAGCGCGTTTGGCGACTCATTATAAACTGTTGGTGCTGTCGTCTACCCAAGATGGTTATGAAGGCAGTGGTCAGGGATATCGTCTTAAATTGCCACGGCTATTAGACCAGCTCAAGCTTGCTACCACGCAGCTGAGTTTGGCAGAACCCATGCGTTGGCGCCCACATGATCCCCTTGAAGAGTTGATAGTGGGGTCTTTTTTATGTCGCCAGATTTCCACTCACTGCAAGGCTCAACAACTGCAGTTAGCTGGGTGTGAACATCGGCAGGTGTCTGCTGAACAACTTACACAAAACCCTGAGTTGTTGCAGCAAGTGTATGGCTTGTTAATGTTATCGCACTATCAAACTAGTCCTCAAGATTTAAGAAACTTGCTGGACCATGCAACCCATCAGCTGCATGTGTGGCGCTACGAAAAAGAGATTGTAGGTGTGGTTTGGCTTAGCCAAGAGGGCGGCTTTGATAGAGACCTAGCCCACCAAGTGGAGCTGGGCCAGCGTCGCGTACCGGGGCACTTACTGGCTCAAATATTGGCTCAACAAGCAGGCTTTGGTGAGGCTGCGGGTTTATTGAGTTGGCGGGTTCAGCGTATCGCAGTCGACCCGAACCGCCAGCACCAAGGTCTGGGCAGCCTTATGTTGGGTCACATTAGCCTATTGGCTCGACAACAAGGTGTTGATTATTTAGGTGCTAGTTTTTCCGCCGATGCCCAGCTAATAAATTTCTGGTCCAGCAATGACTATCGTGCAGTGTGGTTAGGGTTGACTGCAGATGCGGCTACGGGGCTAAATAGTATTCAATTTATGTTGCCCTTGTCCCCCAACGCAGACACTCTTTTTGCGAGTTTGCGCAGTCATCTATACGGCTATTTAAAGTTTGCTAAACAAACTTGGTTTCAACACTTGGGTGATTTGCCATGGTTTATAGCTATGCATGAGTCCTTGGCTGAGCTGCCGCAATTATCACCAGCACAGAAGACACGGTTGCTTGAATTAGTGGCCCATGGCAGCGCCAATATACATGCGGGCATGTATATTTTAGAACCATTACTAGCCACTAGCCATGAGCAGCAGTTATTAACCAAGAGCCCGCACCAGAGTAAAAAGGCCTATCAACAACAGGTTCGTAGGTTGGCCTTGCAATCTGTTTCATGAGATCTAGTAACACCCATAGCCATTACTCGGTATACTGACGTCCATATTGATCTAGTCAACGGAATTTGCCCCTAATTATGAGCGACATTAAACTCACACAATACAGTCATGGCGCTGGTTGCGGCTGTAAGATTGCACCCCAAGTGTTAGATACAATGCTGCAGTCTCAGTTGCCGAAATTCACCCATCCTAACCTAATAGTCGGTAACGAAAGCCGTGATGATGCCGCCGTGTTTGACCTAGGCGACGGCTCAGGCATTATTAGCACCACAGATTTTTTTATGCCTATTGTTGATGACCCGTTTGATTTTGGACGCGTTGCGGCGACCAATGCCATAAGTGATGTATACGCCATGGGTGGTCAGCCGTTAATGGCCATCGCTATATTGGGTTGGCCAGTGGAAAAATTAGCCCCAGAAGTGGCTGCGCAAGTGATTGATGGCGCCCGCGATGTGTGTGCCAAAGCTAATATTTGTCTAGCCGGTGGCCACAGTATAGACGCCCCTGAACCTATTTTTGGTTTAGCGGTCACTGGAAGAGTTGCTCTAGAGCACTTGCAGCGTAACGACCAGGCTCAAGCAGGTGACCGGTTAATGCTCACCAAACCCTTAGGTGTAGGTATTCTCACCACCGCTGAAAAACGCGGTATTTTACGCCCGCAAGACGTTAATTTGGCGCGTGACAATATGGTTAAACTCAATGATATTGGCGCCAAGCTAGCGCCCTTGGCTGGCGTGCATGCCATGACCGACGTCACCGGGTTTGGCCTTATGGGCCATCTTGTCGAAGTTTGTGAGGGCAGTCAATTACAAGCCCAAGTTAGCTTCGAAGCAGTGCCTCTGCTGACGGATTTAGCACATTATTTAGACCAGTCCTGCGTGCCTGGTGGCAGTGGCCGTAACTACCAAAGCTATGGTCACAAGTTGGGCCCACTCAGTGAGGCAAAAACCAATATTCTGTGTGACCCTCAAACCAGTGGTGGTTTATTGGTTGCTGTGGCGCCGGACCAAGTCAGTGCCGTAGAAAAGTACTGCCGAGATAACCAACAAGATTGTGTGTGGATCGGTGAGTTATCTACTCCTGACCCCACTCAGAAGCACTGGGTAGAGGTTATCTAAAGTGACTCCTCTAATGCTACCCGCTGCCATTCAAGCCGACCAGTTTGACGACTTATTGCTTGAGCAAACGCCCATGTTTGACGTACGCGCGCCCATTGAATTTAATAAAGGTGCTTTTCCATCGGTGCTTAACTTACCCTTGATGAACGATGATGAGCGCCAGCAAATAGGTACCTGTTATAAACAGCAAGGGCAAGACGCTGCCATTGCCATGGGCCACCAGTTAGTTAACGGCATAACAAAAGACCAGCGCGTGCAAAAGTGGCATAGTTTTGCTAGTCAATACCCCAAAGCGGTCTTATATTGTTTTCGTGGCGGACTAAGGTCCAAAGTAAGCCAGCAGTGGCTGGCAGAAGCAGGTATTGCAATTCCTTATGTTGAAGGCGGGTACAAAGCCCTGCGAACACACCTCATTGAGCGCTTAGATCAGCTAGTCGAAGAGTTACCTACGTTTGTGCTTAGCGGTCGCACGGGCACGGGCAAAACCGAAATACTACCCTTGTTTGACCGCACCGTTGACCTCGAAGGTCTCGCCAAACATCGCGGCTCTAGTTTTGGTAAATACATTGAAGAACAGCCTTCACAAATCAATTTTGAAAATAATTTGGCCATTGCCTTGATGCAGCTAAACCGAGTCTCTCAAGCACCCATTATTTACGAAGACGAAAGTCGTTTGGTAGGCTGCCGGTTATTGCCCGACAGCTTACAAGCCAAACTCAAAACATCGCCTATCATGGTGCTCAATGATGACTTTGATGCACGTATCGAACGCATTTTTGGTGAGTATGTGGTCAAAGCCATTGCCGCATGGGAGCAAGAACTTGTCGACCCTCAACAAGCCTTGTTAGCGTTTGGTGATAGTTTATTACAAAGTATGTTTCGCATCCGTAAACGTTTAGGTAGTGAGTCCCATACCCATCTTGGTAAGCTGTTGGAAAAGGCCTTGCTGCTGCAATCTGAACAACAAAACCTAACAGATCATAAGCATTGGATTGCATATTTACTGACCCACTACTACGACCCCATGTACGATTATCAATTGTCACTCAAGCAGGATAGGGTAGTCATGCAGGGCACATCAAGTGAACTTGTTTCTTGGTACCAAACTAACCAGTTGTTAACCACAACACCCACATAAGGACACCACAAACATGAAATCTAGAGCCGCAGTTGCCTTAGCTAAAGGCCAGCCACTTACCATTGCCGACATCGACGTAGAAGGCCCAAAAGCGGGTGAAGTCTTGGTACGTATGGTCGCCACTGGAGTATGTCATACCGACGCGTTCACCCTATCTGGCGCCGACCCAGAAGGCATCTTCCCGTCGGTGCTAGGCCACGAAGGCGGTGGTGTCGTTGAAGAAGTTGGCACAGGCGTAACCAGCCTAGCTGTAGGTGACCACGTGATCCCTTTGTACACGCCTGAATGTGGTCAGTGTAAGTTCTGTTTGTCGGGTAAAACCAACCTTTGCCAAGCCATTCGTAGCACCCAAGGTAAGGGCCTAATGCCAGACGGCACTAGCCGTTTCTCCTTAGATGGCCAGACCTTGTTTCACTACATGGGCACCTCGACTTTTTCTGAGTACACGGTAGTGCCAGAAATTGCCCTAGCTAAGGTCAATAAAGCCGCCCCGCTGGATAAAGTGTGTTTATTAGGCTGTGGTATCACTACCGGTATTGGCGCGGTATTGAATACCGCCAAAGTGCAGCCGGGCGACAGCGTTGCTGTATTTGGCATGGGTGGTATCGGGCTGAGTGTAGTGCAGGGTGCGGTCATGGCCGGCGCTGGCCGTATCATTGTTATCGACATTAATGAAGATAAGTTTGAAATGGCGAAGATGCTGGGCGCAACCGACTGCATTAACCCAAGGAACTACAGCGATCCTATTCAAGACGTGATTGTAGACCTCACCGATGGCGGCGTAGACTATTCATTTGAGTGCATTGGCAACGTAGATGTGATGCGTTCGGCGCTAGAGTGCTGCCATAAAGGCTGGGGCGAATCCATTATCATTGGCGTAGCAGGTGCTGGCCAAGAAATTAGTACTCGTCCATTCCAGTTAGTTACAGGGCGTAGCTGGCGTGGCACTGCATTTGGTGGTGTTAAAGGCCGAACCGAGTTACCTGATTACGTTGAGCGTTATATGGCAGGCGAAATTAACATTGATTCGATGGTCACCCATACCATGGGCCTAGATGACATTAACAAAGGTTTTGACCTCATGCACAGTGGCGAAAGCATTCGCTCCGTCGTGATCTTTTAGGAACTGATGCTATGTCTTTAAATCAATTGTCAGAAGTAAAAGTTAGCGCTGGTCGCTTATTGCGTGTGGAGCACGAATCGAGCGCTTGTAACGGCACTATGACCTTTGCTGTGTTTTTACCGCCGCAAGCCAACAACGCTGAAGTCCCTGCGCTTTATTGGTTGTCTGGCTTAACCTGTAACGATGAAAACTTTAGCCAAAAGGCGGGTGCCTTTGCCACCGCTGCAGAACTTGGCATGGCCATCATAATGCCCGACACCAGCCCACGTGGCGCCGGTGTAGCAGGTGAAGACGACGCCTATGATCTAGGCAGCGGCGCAGGTTTTTACCTTGATGCCAGCCAATCTCCGTGGTCTACGGCGTACAACATGTATAGCTACGTGACCCAAGAGTTACCTGCGCTCATCACTGCCAACTATGCCGTCAATGAGCGAAGCGCGATTAGTGGACATTCTATGGGTGGCCACGGTGCCTTAATTTGCGCACTCAAAAATCCTGGTCAATACGCATCCGTGTCTGCTTTTGCCCCTATTACCTCGCCATCTCAGTGTGCTTGGGGACAAAAAGGCCTTACCGCCTATATTGGCACAGACAAACGTGACTGGGCGCAATGGGACGCCAATCAGCTGGTACAAAGCAACCAGGATGCGGGTATTACGCCTCAAGCATTGCTTATCGACCAAGGCTCAAGCGATCCGTTTTACGCCGATCAACTTATGCCTGCGTTGTTTAATGCCACCTGTGAAAAGCTGCAGCATCCTTTGGATTACCGCGAGCGCGAAGGGTATGACCACAGTTACTACTACATCAGCAGTTTCATCGAAGAGCACCTGAGTTATCACGCTCAGCACTTAGGATTAACGGAATAAAAAATGTCTGCAACACCTCGTCAAACACGCCATGGCCACATGGCACGAGTTTCTAAACTGGCCTTAGGTGATAAAGCCTTGCCTGTGCGCTTTATGTACAAAACCATTCCTGAACATGGCAATGACACCGGTTGGCGCTTATTTACCGGTTACGAAAGCCCAGAGTTTTTAGCCGAATTCGCCAATCTCGAGCCGTTTCCTTTGGCACCCATGTGTGACGTGGATGAAAGCCTAGATGGCTTGTTAGACCACAATGCTGGCACCGTTTGGGAACGACAGCCAGGTCAAGAATGGCAACAAGTTCACGACTTCGAAATTCCAGTAGAAGAAGTGGATGTTGATGTGAGCTAATGCGACTCAATTACCAACAGTTCAATATCGGTGGGCAGTCTCCTTTTCTGGTTCTACATGGATTATTTGGTGCCCAAGATAATTGGCGTAGCCAAGCTTTGATTTGGGCACAAGATCGCCATGTGATTACCATGGACCTACGCAACCATGGTCTATCTGCACATGATGCACTCATGGATTACCCGTCCATGGCGGCCGACGTGATTGAAAGCATGGATGCGTTGGGGCTAGACAAGGTCGACTTGTTAGGCCACTCCATGGGTGGCAAGGTGGCTATTCAACTGGCCCTAGAGCACCCCCAAAGGCTACGAAGTTTAGTAGTGGCTGATATCGCTCCAGTCGCCTACGAACCACGCCACCAGGGCATACTAGAAGGCCTCAATAGCATAAACCTAAGCCAACTTAAGTCTCGCAAACAAGCCTTAGACCAATTAATTGAATACGAACCAGATCCCCGAGTGTGTCAATTTTTACTCAAAAGTCTGTATAAAAATGACACTGGTGAGTTTTGTTTACGCTACAACCTAGCAGCTATTGAAGAAAACTATGCTGCGATAAGTGCAGCACCTCAAACCGCAGCACATGGTGCGCGCTATGTAGGTCCTACACTGATCATAAAAGGCGCTGAGTCTGCTTATATATTGCCCCAACACCAAGCTGCATTTAAAGCACTTTTGCCCCACACACAGCTTAAAATTATGGCTGGTTGTGGCCACTGGTTACATGCAGAAAAACCAGAACTGTTTTGCCGCTTGGTGTCTCGTTTTATGGTTAATCTTGGGTAGTTGATGCGTATACTTTTGCTCTCCGCCTATGACGCCCAAAGCCATAAATACTGGCGAGAAGGGTTGGTCGCGCAGTTTTCTGAACATCACTGGACCCAACTAGTATTGCCCGGTCGTCACTTCAGCTGGCGTATTCGCGGTAACAGTATGCAATGGGCGTTAGGGGAAAGGGCGACCTTAGATCAACACTACAACCTGATTGTTGCGACTTCAATGGTAGATCTATCTGCCCTAAAAGGTATGGTGCCTAACCTTGCAAGCATACCGTCAATATTATACTTCCATGAAAACCAGTTTGATTATCCACCAAGTAGAGCTAATCAAAAAAATAATTTGGGCCCCAAAATAGTAACCCTCTATAGTGCCATTGCGGCCGACCAATTGGTATTTAACAGCCACTACAATCGACAGAGTTTTGTTACCGGTGTAACCCAAATGCTGAGCCAACTACCGGAGAAAATGCCGGTAAATGTGGCTCAGCTATTAGAGGAAAAGAGCATTGTATTACCCGTGCCTCTCAATTCACTGAAGGCTGTTGAACCGTCAAAGGCTTTTGATTCACTGTGGCCCAAAAGGGCAGGCGAGCATTTCCCATTGAGATTGGTGTGGCCCGCACGATGGGAGTACGACAAGGGCCCCAAACAGCTACAAAACATATTAAGGCAATTGGTTACACGGGGTGTGAAGTTTGAGTTGTGTGTTTTAGGTCAACAGTTTCGCCAAAAACCCGCTGAGTTTGAGCAAATTGCCACTGAATTTTCTAGTCACATTGTTCAATTTGGTTATGCCAAATCACGTCACCAGTATTTAAGCTGGTTGGCAGGTGCCGATATGGTGTTGTCCACTGCGCTGCATGAGTTTCAAGGCTTATCGGTACTAGAAGCAGTACAACTGGGCTGTCTCCCCATTTTACCTAACCGCTTGGTTTATCCAGAGTTGTTTGCGGCGCACTACTTGTATACATCCAACCTAGAGCAGCCCCTTAAAGAATCGGCCGATGCAGCGATACTGATTCAAAAACTGGGCGGAGCCATGGAGCAAGGTAACCCCGTAGCCACTTTTGTAGAGCATCTAACATGGTCGCTGATGAAAGCTAAATATGAAAAACTATTTAACAGCGTCTGTCACATAAGCATGGTAAAATGACGTCATAGCGTTAATCAACAAATCACTGAGTCCAACAGCCATGACCCGTGCCAAAAAGAAAATGCCCGCCGTTTCCGGCGCAACCTTTAGTCCAAACAAAAAGACTAAGCCAGCACCAAAGCCGTTTTCTGCGACTAGTTATCAAACCCGTAAGCAAAAAGGGTTAGCCACCAAGAAGAAGCAAAAGTCGGTATTCCAACAACACCAAGAAGAGAGCTAACGCCAGTGGACTCAATCGCGTACTTCGTTGCTTCTGTGTTGCCTGATCAAGCTTGGAACTTACTGGCTTTAGCATGGTTTGTAGTTGCTGTGCGGGGCTACCAAGCCTACGCTATACGGGCATCTCGGCGTAAAGACTCATTAGCTGGGGTGTTACATGCGTATCGTCAACGCTGGATGATCCGTATGATTGGTCGTGATATGCGCATGGCTGACATTGCCGCAGTGGCCAATTTAGAACGCTACGTCACCTTATTCGCCTCGTCTAGCTTACTGGTATTGGCCGGCTTAGTGACCTTGGTGGGCTACACCGACGATGTAGTGCACATCGGCAAAGGTATTCCATTTTTGCCGCCGCAGTCCGCTCTAGAGTGGCAGTTCAAACTGTTTATTTTGACCCTCTTGTTCGTGTATGCCTTTTTTAAGTTTACTTGGAGCCTGAGGCAATATGGATTTGCCACAGTAATGATTTCCAGCGCGCCGGTGGTGCATGGCGATATTTCTGACAACAAAGACCTGATGGACCACGTTAACCGTTCTGCAAAAGTATTGTCTATGGCAGGCAATAACTTTAACTTTGGTCTGCGGGCATACTATTACAGCCTGGCAGTGCTTACCTGGACCGTCCATCCTGCGGCATTTATGATCACCACCACGGCGGTGGTTTATATTCTCTACAGCCGCGAATTTAACTCCAGTTCCTTGGCAGAACTGAAGGGTTCTAATGACTCGAAGAACCGTAAAACCTTGGTAGACTATCATCTCATCTAACGTTTAAAGAGATATGGTAGTTATGGACGAACAAAAACGTTTGACTCAGGCTAATAACTTTTTGCAAATACTGCCCCATTGTAAAAAGTTAGGCATGAAAATCATTACCGCCTCAGATGGCAAGCTCACCCTAGAATTACCTTACAATCCAGAAATATCAGGTATGGATCCTGAAGGTTACGTACATGGTGGTATTTTAACTACCCTGATGGATACTGTTTGTGGTTTTTCCATTACCTCATCGTTACCTGTCCCAGAATTTTGCCCCACCTTAGATTTACGCATAGACCACATGCGCCGCGCTAATGCCAAAGGCTCTATTTTTGCCTGGGCCGAGTGTTACAAAATCACTCGTAGTGTGTGTTTTACCCGGGGTTATGCCTATCAAGACGACCCCAATGACCCCATAGTTCATTGCGTAGCCACGTTTATGCGTAGTGGGAAAACGTGGGGCGCCGGCGGGTTTGTAAAAATAGGCTCGAAGGAGGCTATCCTATGAACCTCAAACAGCTCATACAAACCTGTAAACAGCACAGTGACTATAGCGCCATGCTCGACTTTATACCTTATGCAAAATTTATAGGAGTTGAGATTGTCCACGACGAGCAAGGGTGGTTGTTTACCCTAGGTACGGAACCCAGCAATGTAGGCAACCCTATTTCGCCAGCCTTGCATGGCGGCGTAGTAGCGGGTTTTATGGAGGTCGCGGCTGCGTTGGCTCAAATGCTTACCACCCAGGAGCCTACACTGCCCAAAATCATAGATTTTTCTATTGATTACATTAGGGCCGGTAAGGTCAAACCAACCTTTGCGCGCTGTACTTTGGTGCGTCAGGGTAAACGAATTGCTAACGTCCACGTTACTGCCTGGCAAGCTAACGTTGATGAACCCATTGCCACAGCTAGAGCCCACTTTTTATTAGGAGAATCAGCCTAAGTGGCTTGAAATTAGGCGAGCTACCCCCATCATCTTTGCCGTACTTGTTAATAAAGCGCTCTAAGCGCTGCACATGATCTACGGAGATGTAACCCCCCATGAGCACCGAAACACAAACAGAAACATTAGGTTTTCAAACCGAAGTAAAGCAGTTATTACATTTGATGATCCATTCCTTGTACAGCAACAAGGAAATCTTTTTACGTGAGCTTATTTCCAATGCCTCAGATGCGGCCGACAAAATGCGTTTTGCCGCGGTATCAGACGGGAGTTTATATGGCGATGACAGTGATTTAGCCATTCGCATTAATTTTGATAAAGAAGCCAATACCTTGAGCATCAGCGACAATGGTATTGGTATGACCCGCGAAGATGTAATTTCTCATTTGGGCACCATTGCAAAATCAGGTACGTCTGAATTTTTGCAAAACCTTACGGGCGACCAACAAAAAGATTCGCAGCTAATCGGACAGTTTGGTGTTGGTTTTTATTCTTCTTTCATCGTTGCCGATGAAGTTGAAGTCATCACCCGTAAAGCTGGGACGGAGATTTCTGAAGGCGTTTCTTGGCGCTCTAAAGGTGAAGGGGAGTTTGACATTGCTCAGGTTGAAAAAACCGGCCGTGGTACAGAAATCATCTTGCACCTTAAAGCCGATGAAAGTGAATTTGCCGAAGGTTTCCGCCTGCGCAGCTTGGTACGTAAGTACTCAGACCACATTTCTATCCCTGTGATCATGATGAAAGAGCATTACGGTGAAGATGCGGATAAGCAAGAGCCTGAAGAAGAAACCGTAAACTCAGCCACAGCCCTTTGGACTAAGTCTCGTTCAGAAGTCGAAGACGAACAGTACCACGAATTTTACAAACACATCTCCCATGATTTCCAAGAGCCGTTAACTTGGTCTCATAACAAGGTGGAAGGCAAGCTAGAGTACACCAGCCTGTTGTACATTCCTGCCAAAGCACCTATGGACATGTATCAGCGCGAAGCTAGTCGCGGCCTTAAGCTTTATGTTCAGCGCGTATTCATTATGGACGAAGCTGAGCAATTCTTGCCTATGTACTTACGCTTTATGAAAGGCGTTGTAGACAGTAACGACTTGTCTTTGAACGTGTCTCGTGAAATTTTACAAAAAGACCCCGTCATCGACTCTATGCGTGCTGCGTTAACTAAGCGGGTATTGGATGTGTTGGAAAAAATGGCTAAGAAAAAGCCAGAGCAGTATGCCACTTTCTGGAAAGAATTTGGTCAGGTGATGAAAGAAGGCCCTGCAGAAGACCATGGCAACAAAGAAAAAATTGCCAATCTACTGCGGTTTGCTTCAAGTATGGATGATAAAATCGAGCAAATGCACAGCTTGGCCGAATATAAAGGCCGTATGCAAGAAGGCCAAGACAAGATCTATTACGTGGTTGCCGACAACCACAACACGGCTAAAAATAGCCCACATCTAGAGATCTTCCGTAAGAAAGGCATCGAAGTGTTGTTGTTGTCTGAACGTGTAGACGAGTGGTTAATGTCGCACATGATGGAGTTTGACGGCACACCACTACAAGACGTGGCTAAAGGTGCTCTAGATCTGGGTGAAGTTGAAGACGAAGCCGAAAAGAAAGAGCAAGAAGAGCAAGCCAAGCAATACGAAGGCCTTGTAGAGCGCGTTAAAGGGTTACTAGAAGAGCAGGTTGAAAGTGTTCGTATTACTCACCGTTTGACCGATTCACCGGCCTGTTTGGTGGTTGGTGAAGATGATATGGGTCTGCAAATGCGCCGTATTATGGAGTCGGCAGGACAAGCCATGCCAGCCACCAAGCCTACTTTTGAGCTTAACCCTAGGCACCCATTGGTGGCTAAGTTAAACGACGAAGCCGATGAAGATCGTTTTGGCGAGTTAACCCGCGTACTGTTTGATCAAGCCCAGTTGGCTGAAGGTGGTCAGTTAGAAGATCCGGCGGCTTATGTGTCACGTTTGAACAAGTTGTTATTGGAACTAAGTGCTTAATTAAGTTTCAATGCTGCTTAAATAGCCCTCGCCTAGAAGACTAGTCGGGAGCTTTTTAGTGGGCCAAACATTGACCATCCAAGGTGCCATTGGCGCACAAGTCGGCCACCAAGCTGCTAAGTAACGAAGCCACGGCCTGCATGGCGTGGGACGGTGCTTGGGTGGACAGTTGCACTAAAGAATGCACCCGCGAAATCGGTGGGTTGATTATTTTTGCAGACTGCAGTTCACCGAGGCGCAGTTCGGCAGCCATGACATCGAGTGGTAAAATAGCGTGTGCCATACCATGATGAGTCAAGCAGCGTAACGACAGCCCCGTGTCTTGTTGGTACTTAATGTTCAAAGGCAGCTGCGCCTGCAATGCAGCCTCGTCGATATGATGGCGCAAATTAAAGCCCTTACTGGGGGCTACTAATGGCAATCTTTGTAATTGAGAAAATTGGATGCAATCGTCCAACGCATACTGATCTAAGTGTTTGCCGATAAGGTGCAGAGGCTCTCGGTACAAAGGAGTTACCTCTGCAGACAGTAGGTCTTCCGCCCCTGGGATAACCGCCATATCGACCTTGCCTTCCATCAACGCTTGGGCCGCATAGGTACTCATGGCATCGGTTACGCTGAGCGTAATGCTAGGGTACTGAACTGCACATCGTTGCAATAATGGTGCCAGTAAGGTGTAGGCTTTAGAGCCGTCTATCACCAGGCGAACTTCGCCGCGGGGAGAAAAAGAGCCTGAACTAACGTGGTCTTTAGCCGCCTCGACTTGGCGGGTGATGGTACGGGCGTGATCGATGAGTTTGCTACCGGCACCGGTCAAAGTCACTCCTTTAACACTGCGAATAAATAAAGCCACATCTAACTCGGCCTCTAAGTTCGCCATCTGCAGGCTTAGTGCGGGCTGCGCTACAAATAGTGCACGTGCGGCGGCCGACATGCTGCCCGTCTCGGCGATGGCTAGGAAATACTTTAGTTGCTTAAGGTTCATTTGATGCGCCTATATTTATAAGAAAAAACTATAGATATCCATAGTTATTATGTATTTTTTATATCATGAAAAAACCACTAGAGTAAACCCACATTAAACAATAAAAGGTGGAATTGATGTCTAAGGACTTCGCAGGAGTAGGCAAGCAAATGCAACCCATTACCGGCCCGGCTGTTTGGGACCGTCAACAAATTGAAGCTGATTCAAGCTGGTTGTTTCAACTGTCTGAGGCAACCTTACAAGAGCTTGATATAGCGCTTAAAAAGTTCGGTGAAGGCGATATCGAGTTTTCAACATTGACACAATCGGATTTTATATTGCCTTCGTTTAGCGATACTGCAGCAGCTATGCAAGAAACATTGGGTTACGGCCGTGGGTTGGCGAAATTATCTGGTTTTGACGTCACCCGTTACACTGTTGAACAAGTCAAGTTAGCTTACTTTGGCATCTCTTTGCACTTGGGCATCCCGGTGTCACAAAGCTACCGAGGAGATTACATTGGTGAAGTGATTGACAAACAAGACCCGGTAGATCGTCGTCCATATCACAATGGTGGTGAGTTCATTATGCACCGCGACCCAACGGCCGATTTGGTGGGGTTGATGTCGATTCGCAAGGGCAAAACCGGCGGTTTAAGCCGAGTAATGAGTGCCGCCACGGTACACAACGTTTTATTGGCTGAAAAACCCGAACTCATGTCGACCTTGTATCAGGGCTATCCCTATATGCGCACCACCCCCGATCGAGGCGACACCGAACTCTATACCCCTTATAAAATTCCGGTATTTAAATTTGCTGATAAAGGCGAGTTTATAGCCCATTACATCCCTGGTTTTAGTGAGTTTTACCAAGAGCGCGATGGTATGGCCAGTGACCATATTGAAGTTACCGCACAGACCGCAATCAAAGACGTGTTATGGTATCGCCCTGAGTTATACTTAGAAACGATGTTGCAACCCGGTGACATGCAGTTTGTAAACAACCGCTTTCTTATGCATGCACGCACCGACTATGAAGACTGGGACGAGCCGTCTAAGTACCGTTTACTGTTACGCATATGGATGCAGCTACCTGGCTTGAGTGTGGTGCCCGATGACATGCAGCACTTCGTCAACCGCGATCGTGCCGACGGTGGTATCGCCAAATCTAACCCAAAATAATATCCTTGGAAATGACTCGATGACTGCAATAAAAGAAGGTCTTGCAAAGCTAAAAAGCGTGTTTGGTGATCGCTATAGTGACAATAGCAATATCCGTCAAGAACATGGTGCGGGCGAAGGTTACATTAGTGACGCCATGCCTGAAGCGGTACTCATGCTGGATAGCACAGAGGCCGTTGCTACGGCAGTAGGTATTTGTAGCGACTACGCTATACCGGTAATCCCGTTTGGTGCTGGCACCTCCTTGGAGGGACAGCTTGTGGCTGTTAACGGTGGTGTAAGTATTGATTTAACTGGTATGGACCAAGTGTTAGAAATCAATGCCGAAGACTTTGACGTTAAACTGCAAGCGGGTGTGACTCGCGAAGCGCTCAATTACGAACTCAAGACCAGTGGTTTGTTTTTCCCACTTGATCCTGGCGCTAACGCTAGTTTGGGCGGCATGGCGTCTACGCGCGCATCCGGCACCAACGCCGTACGTTATGGCACTATGAAAGAAGTGGTGCTGGGTCTTACGGTAGTCACGCCTAATGGCGATATCATTCAAACCGGAGGTCGCGCCAGAAAGAGTGCTGCTGGCTACGATTTAACCCATTTATATGTTGGTGCCGAAGGCACCCTAGGTATTATTACCGAACTTCGGTTACGCATCTTCCCTGTGCCCGAACAAATTCGCTCTGCGGTGTGTGGGTTTGCCAGCGTCAACGACGCCGCTCAGTGTGTAATTGAATGTATGCAGCTAGCGGTGCCCATGGCCCGTATTGAGTTGCTTAACAGTTGCCAAATGGGCGCCTGTATTGATTATTCAAAGCTACAAGACTTTACGGCTCAACCCACTTTGTTTATGGAATTTCACGGTTCTAAAGCCAGCGTTGATGAACAAATTGAGCTGGTGGAGTCGGTGGCCCAAGAGTATGGCGCACAGGGTTTTCGCTGGGCCGAAACGTTGGAACAACGTAACCAGCTATGGACGGCTCGGCATAAAGCCTACTTTGCCGGCATGGCACTTAATCCCGGTGCTAGTGTCATTAGTACCGACGTGTGTGTGCCCATCTCTAAATTAGCGGACTGCATTGGACTAGCAGAAGCCAAAGCTTTGGAATTAGGGTTTAATTGTCCACTGGTGGGGCATGTGGGCGATGGCAATTTCCATCTGTTAATTCCATTTTACCCAGACAACCAAGCCCAAGTGTTGGCTGCTAAACAATTGAGCCACTATTTAGTCCAACAAGCGTTGGCATTACAGGGCACTTGTACCGGTGAACATGGCATTGGACTTAGAAAAATGGACTATTTAATTGAGGAGCATGGCGCTAAAGCTGTACACACTATGGCCTTAATTAAACGTGCCCTGGATCCTAAAAATATTATGAATCCGGGCAAGATATTTGAACTATAACTAAGAGCAATATAGCTCGTGTAAGGTTTGAATAACTTTAGACGCCCGTACGTCCGACAAGGAGTAATAGATGGTTTGTGATTCCCTACGGGTCTTTACCAAACCATCTTTACGCAATACCGCAAGGTGTTGCGATAAGGCCGACTGGCTGAGGTCTAAGTGGTCATTGAGTTCAGTAACAGAAAGCTCTGTGCCATCCAAGTTACACAAGATCAGCAAGCGACTCTCATTAGCTATGGCTTTGAGCATGGTAGCCGCAATTTTGGCGTTACTTTTAAGGTCGTCAGCCGCTTGATTAGAGGGTTGGGTGTGAGTTGCCATGGGCGATTATCTCCGCACTTATATTAGTGCTTGTTGAGTCTGAGGGTATACGATTGATTAATTGTAGGCCAAATATTAATAGGTACAATAATTAAGTCTAAAATATTAGAAGCTTCATTATAACCAAATAACATATGCTTTGTAATTGATATGTCATTTATCATAGGTCTAGGCGCACAAAAATAGGGCAGTGGTCCGACGGTTTTTCCATGCCGCGGATGTCATAATCGATTCCCGCTTCGCTGACTTGGCACTGTAGGCTTTGAGTGAGTAATATCTGATCAATTCGAAGGCCGCGGCGCGGCTCTCGATCGAAGCCTTTGCTACGATAGTCAAACCAGGAGTACTGTTGTTCATGGGGGTGTAGCGCTCGGTAACTGTCTGTCAAACCAAACTCCATCAAACTCGATAGCCATTCCCGTTCAACGGGTTGGAAGCTGGCTTTACCGGTTTTTAACCAGCGTTTACGGTTGTCATCGCCGATACCAATATCAACATCGCTGGCGGCTATATTAATGTCACCCATCACCACAATATGATCACTGTTGTGGTATTCGTCTGCAAGTAATTGGGTGAGGCCTGCATAAAAATTTCTTTTAGCCGGGAATTTTGTGGCGTGGTCGATGTTTTCACCTTGCGGGAAATAGCCATTAAGAACCGTCATGGTGTCACCATTGGGTAACTGCAATAGCGCACCCACCAGTCGTTTTTGCGATTCCTCAGTGTCTCCGGGCAGGCCTTTAATGGTCTTTAAAATGGGCAGGTTGGTCATTAGCGCAACCCCATAATGGCCTTTTTGACCATGAAATATGGTTTCGTAGCCTAAGCGTTGGGTCTCGGCGACGGGAAATTCAAGGTCTTGTACTTTAGTTTCTTGCAGGCCGATGACGGCGGGTAAGTATTGCTCACTGATGGCATCGAGTTGCGCAATACGCGCACGGATACTGTTAATGTTAAAAGAAATTAGGTACATAAGGAAAACTCGAGTTAAATGATTTAAAACCGACAAAGCCAGCCAAAGACTGCTAAGCTTTGCGGCTATTGTAATGTAAGTGCGGCAAGGAATGTAGCTTGGCGTTGTCGCCACGACTAGAGAACAAAAGATATGAGTTATGATTTCGATGTGTTTGTCATTGGTGCCGGCTCTGGTGGTGTGAGGACAGCACGCATGGCCGCCGCCGCAGGCGCAAAAGTAGCTGTGGCAGATGACCGCGCATTGGGTGGCACCTGTGTTAACGTCGGTTGTGTGCCTAAAAAATTGTATACCTACGCTAGCCACTTTAGCCATGATTTCGAAAATGCTCAGGGGTTTGGCTGGCAGGTACCTGCCGTTACATTTGATTGGCCCACCTTGGTGGCCAACAAAAAACAAGAAATTAGCCGTCTAAATACCATCTATGGCAACTTATTAAACAACTCAGGTGCACAAATTATTGCCGGTTATGCGCAGTTAAAAGATGCCCATACAGTGACCGTGTCAGGCCAAGATTACACGGCCCAGCGCATCGTTATTGCCACCGGTGGCACGCCTAATATCCCAGCGGTTGATTACGCCGATTTACTTATTAGCTCCGATCAAATATTTGACTTGCCCGAGTTTCCTAAACGCTTGCTGGTGGTGGGTGCAGGTTACATTGCCCTTGAGTTTGCCTGCATTTTCCAAGGTTTAGGTAGCCAGGTTGAAGTGTCTTACCGCGGTGACTTGATAATGCGTGGGTTCGATCAAGACGTACGTCAGTTCGTCGACCAAGAAATGCGTAAACAGGGGATCGTGTTAACTTACCAAAGCCAGATCGAAAATGTAGAAAAGCAGGCTGACGGCAGCTTGTTGGTGACCTTTAACGATGGTTCCAAGCGTCTCGTCGACCAAGTGCTTATGGCCATTGGGCGCAACCCACGCCTGCAGGGTATTGGCCTTGAACGTTTGGGAATCGAAACCACAGCCAGTGGTGTCATTGCCGTCAACGCTAAGTTCCAAACCAACATCAACAGTATTTATGCCCTGGGTGACGTCACTGGAGGCATTGAGCTTACGCCGGTGGCTTTGGCTGAAGCCATGACTTTGGTCAACCATTGGTATGGAGACGGTACGAAAACAATGGATTACGAGTTTATACCCACCGCCGTATTCACTCAGCCCAACGTGGGTACCATTGGCTTAACCGAGCAACAAGCCCGCGATCAATATTCCCAGATAGAGGTGTACAGCTCCGACTTTAAACCCATGAAACACACCCTTAGTGGTAGCGATGAGCGTAGCTTTATGAAGCTCATTGTGGATAAGACCAGTGATAGAGTGATCGGTTTACACATTGTCGGAGAAGGTGCTGGAGAAATGTTGCAAGGTTTTGGTGTGGCAATAAAAGCCGGTGCCACTAAAGCCGATTTCGATGCCACCATTGGCATTCATCCAACCAGTGCTGAGGAATTAGTCACCATGAGAGTGCCGAATTGAGACCATTGCACAATACGAACACCAAGTGAAAATGGCTAAAATAGTCCTGTTTTTCGTTGGAAAACTTGGCAATAGCTCGCTATTACCTGCGTTTCCCGCCTCAACCAGCCCCATTTTATCTCATTTCCCTTTTGTCGCCGTATTATGCAAAGGTCTCAAATTAAATTATATTGCCATTTTTATTGCTTTTTACAGCAAATATAAAAATCTATTCTATATTTGATATCACGGGGAGCAATCCTGTGTAATCAATTGATGTGGAGTAGTTTGATAATGAAATTTAATAAGACAGTTTTAGGTTTAGCAGTGGCTTTAGTGGCAACCTCTTCGTGGGGCCATGGCGAGCATGGATCGAATACGGTCTGGAAGACCACCGACGGCCATAATCTTGTGACTACGGACGGTGAATGTGTACGTGCGTTTGATTTTGCTAGCCTAGAGCGCGATTCCTGCCATTTGCCTGAGGTGGTAGCAGCGCCTGTAGAAGAGGTTGTACAGCAAGTCGAGCCGGCCGCTCAGCCAGTATTAAAGGTGGTGACTAACGAAGCTACCATTAACTTTGCAACCGACAGCTCTGCGCTGGATATGGCTGCCAAAGTGGCATTGCATAAGTTACTTGAAGCGTCCCGTGGTGCCGAACAGTTATTGGCTGTACAAGTGGTGGGCCATGCTGACACCCGTGGTGAAGCGAGCTACAACTTGGATCTGTCTCAGCGTCGTGTCGATGCTATTAGCGCCTACTTGACAGTCCGTGGCGTTAAAACCACATCTACCTTTGCCCAAGGTGAAGCACGTCCAGTAATGGATGAAAATGGTCTCGAAAACTTAGCGGACAGCCGACGTGCAGAAGTGTTGATTAAAACTCAGGTTAAAGTAATGAACTAGTCCATACTTGGATTAGTTCGTTGTACCAAGCCTCATCGGTTAAGCCGATGGGGCTTTTTTAGTCGTGACGTAAATGATCCTTAACGGCGATGGGGGACTTAAAATTCCACACCACAAGGTAAGAGGAGGCCACAAAAGTGATGATGGCCGTGGCTTGAATAAGCAAGGACGCAGTATCAGTAATCAACATGCTAGAGGCCGCTAAAGTGGCGATGAGAATGGAAAATTCGCTGGTTTGTCCTAACCGAAAGCCGACTTCCCACGCGGTGGATTTAGACTTGCAAATTGGCCTTATAATTAAACCAAACACCAGTGGCTTGATACTGATAACTAGCAACGCCAGTACCAAACATTGAAACCAGATCGAGTGCATCATGGGGAAATTAAAACTAGCGCCGATGGAAAAGAAAAACAACACCAAAAAGAAGTCTCTGATGGGTTTTAAGTTAATGGCAATGTATTGGCTGATGGGGCTAGAGGCTAAACTCACACCGGCAATAAAGGCACCGATTTCTGCCGAAAGACCGATGCTGTGGGCTAACTCTGCTAGCCCCAAGCACCAACCCAAGGCCAATAAGAAAATGTATTCGTGAAAGCGGTCGAATTTTTGAATGAGTACTAATAACACCCAGCGCACTGTGGCCAAAGCGGCCAACATTAATAACGGCACCGCTGCTAAACTTAATAATAGGTCGATATTGAGGGTTAAGTCCAAGCCTTGGCTATATTGCTGTCCTAAGGTGGTGAGCAAGGTCAGCAGAATAATGGCGATAAGATCTTGCAATAATAACAAGCCCACCACCAGCTCTCCCGTTTGTTTGTGGTGCAATACTGTTGTAGGTAATAGCTTGATACCAATAATGGTGCTGGAAAACATCGTAGAAGCACCAATAATCAAGCTATCAATAGTATTAAAACCAAATGCGATTGCCACGCCATAGCCTAACAAAGCAAAGGCCAGCGAACTGACTAAAGCCACCATATAGCCTTTGCGTAGCATTTGTAACAAGTGGCTCGGCTGCATGTCTAAACCGATAAGAAACAACAAAAATATGATGCCCACATGGGATACATCAGCTAACAACTCGGTGTCGACTACCCAGGCTAAGCCAAATGGGCCAAGGCAGGCGCCTAATACAATATAGGCTAATAACAATGGTTGGCGAAAATACAACGATAAGGTGGCTAATAGCGCAGCCCCGGTAAAAATCAAAAAGAAGGAAAATATAACTGATTCGGTATGCATTTAGCTTGCCTGTCCTTGTGTCTTAAGCTGTTGTAAGTATTGTTGCCAGTTAAGCCACAAAATGCCGCTGACGATGGCCCGATAACCTATGTGTAGCCACCAAACCATGATAAAACCATAACTGGGTATACACCAAATCATCAGTGGCAAAAATAAGCCCCATTGACCTAAACTGACCCATAGCATAGCTCGTTTTCGTCGGTCTGCCACTATCAAACAGCGACTGAGGATGATAATTAGGGTTTCTAATACCATCGCCAGTGCATACCAGGGTAAGGCGCTGCTGGTTAGGTGTTGTAGTTCACGACTCACCAACAGCAGGTTAGCCAAACAATCACGTGCCAACCATACCAATATTAGTAACGCCAAGGAACTGAGCAGACCGGTGGTCAATATTAATCGACTCCATTGCTTAATGCGTTTTATGTCTTGTTGGGCAATGGCCTTGCCTATGAGGCTTAATGCCGCTTGACCCAAGCCGACCGCAGGTAATACCAATAGTAAACCGATATTGAGGACACTAAAGGTGGCTGCTAAGGCAGACGCGCCTAGACGGCTCAATACCCACATAAACACGGCTAAGTGCATGGCGAATAAAAACTGCTGCACCATTGATGGCCAGCTAAGCTGAATGATTTGTCTGACTTGGTCAATTTGTGGTGCGCGAATTTGTACTGATGTTTGGGATCGAACAAACACAAACCACTGCATTAAGGCTCCTAGCCAAAGCGCGATGCTAGTGCCTAGGGCTGCACCTGAAGCACCCATAGCCGGTACGCCAATGCCATAGATTAAGGCGTAACTTAAGGGTACGTTTACAACATGAGCCAGGAGTAGAATTTTGGCAAACTGCCACGGTTGACCTTGTTGACTCCAATAGACTCTCATGGCAATACTTAACACGATGGCAGGCAAACCCCATAGGCGCCATTGGGTATAGTGGAGTGCCAAGCTATTGATGCGATCGTCCAGCACAAAGGTTGCAATAACCTTTGGTGCTAATAGGGTGGCTAGGGTGCCTAGTATTGCAGCCACGGTAAGCCCCAACCACAATCCAGAACTTAACCACCCAGAGGTCGTGCTTGTTTGGCTCACGTAGGCGTGTATACCGGTACCCAAACCGGTTAACAAAGCGGCTAAGATAAACACCAAATAGCTACCAATGCTCACACTTGCCAAGGCCAGGCCGCCGAGGTGGCCCACCAGGGCGGTATCTACCAGACCAAGCAAGGCTTGTGACAACATCGCACCGCTTAACGGTAACGCCAAGCGTATTAAACCCGCCAGTGATGGCTTAGTCGGTGAGTTAGAGATTGATGATATAGAGGACATGTAACGACATTTTATAGCATGGAGCCACCATTATATGCTTTTTTGTTGTGGCTTCAAAATTAATACCCAAGTAAAACAGTAGGGTATATAATAGGCCCCATATCAAAGTATCGTCTCCCGACGTTTGCACTGCATAGGGAGCAACACAGGAAATAAATGTGGATTATCTAAACATTACCACCAGCGCTCAAGAGTACCTTGCCGAATTGTTATCTAAACAAGATGTTGAGGGTATCTCAGTACGTATTTTCGTCACCGACCCGGGTACACCCAACGCCGAAACCTGCTTGGCTTACTGTCGACCCGATGAAGTGAAAATCACTGACGAATTTACTGACCTTGAGCACTTTAGGGTTTACGTTGACCCTGCCAGCGTAGATTACCTGGAGGATGCCTTCGTTGATTACAGCGCCGACCGTATGGGTGGTCAGTTAACCATTAAAGCACCTAATGCCAAGATGCCTCAGGTTACCGCAGATAGCCCCCTCGACGCACAGGTTAATTACCACCTGTATACGGAGGTAAACCCAGGCTTAGCCTCACATGGTGGCGATGTTAGTTTAGTGGGTGTGGTTAACGAAGACGACGTTAACGTTGCAGTATTACGTTTTGGTGGTGGTTGCCAAGGCTGCAGTTCGGTGTCAATGACGTTGAAAGAGGGCGTCGAAAAAATCCTTATGGAAAAAGTTCCTGGTATCGGCGCAGTCAGAGACGTTACCGATCATACCAATACCGATAATGCCTACATGTAGGGTGTAGACATTGTTGGCGTATAAAAAAACCAGCCTTGCGCTGGTTTTTTTGTTTGTCGTATGTGTGGTTAGCGCAAACGCTTGCGTTTAGCTAAACGATCTTGCAGTTTGCTGGCAAAATCGCGCATGCTGGATTCGGTGGTATCCCAGTCGATACATGCATCGGTGACAGAAATACCATATTGTAATTGCGACAAATCCTCTGGAATCGATTGATTACCCCAGTTAATGTTGCTTTCAATCATTAAACCGACAATAGACTCGTTGCCTTCATTGATTTGCTGGGCAATATTGTCCATCACCAAAGGCTGGATTGACGGGTCTTTGCTGGAGTTGGCGTGACTACAGTCCACCATAATGTTGCCAGACAAACCGTCTTTTTCTAACGCTTGTTCGCACAAAGCAATATTAACCGAGTCGTAGTTAGGCTTGCCGCCACCACCGCGTAATACCACATGGCCATATTGGTTGCCGCTGGTGCGGGTGATAGCCACTTGCCCTTGAGGGTTGACGCCGAGGAAAGAGTGGGGCGAGGCCATGGATTCAAGGGCATTAAAGGCCACTGTGAGACCACCGTCGGTGCCGTTTTTAAAGCCAATGGGGCATGAAAGGCCACTGGACATTTCGCGGTGGGTTTGTGATTCTGTGGTGCGTGCGCCGATGGCAGCCCAGGTCCAAAGATCCGATTGATATTGGGGTGAAATTGGGTCTAAAGCCTCAGTTGCCAAAGGTAAGCCCATGGCCGCCAAATCAAGCATCAGTTTGCGGCCGATATGCAATCCCGTTTCAATGTCAAAGGTGCCATCTAAATGAGGGTCATTGATTAAGCCTTTCCAGCCCACCGTGGTACGCGGCTTTTCGAAATAGACACGCATAACAATGTACAATGTGTCTTTTAGTTCGTCGGCCAATACGGCTAGACGACGGCCATAATCTAAAGCGGCTTCGGTATCGTGAATGGAGCATGGCCCAATCACAACAAATAGACGGTGATCAGTGCCATCCAATATGTTTTTAACGGTTTGGCGAGCCTGCATTACGCTGTCTGCGATGGTGCTGGTGGCCGGTAATTGAGTCTTTAAATCTTCGGGTGAGGTGAGCACCTGTTGGTTGGCAATGTTCAGGTCTTCGATACGGCGATCGGTCATGGTATGTCTCTAACAGTAAAATCGGGTAAATAATGGCCTATGGGTAAGCCAAAACGCTATAATTAAGCGCTCCTTTGTAACACAATCAAGGGCCTACAAACAAATAAAATGTACAGAGAAAGGGTGTATATGCAGATTACGTGGATTTATGGTGGAATACGCCACGGTGCACAGGTTTTTGGTTTGTTACTGCTGTTGACCACTAATGCCAGTGCAGCATTGTTTAGTTCGGCCCAACACCCATTACCTGCAGCGGAGGCGTTTCCGTTAACCCTTGAGCAGCATGGTCATAAGATCGATATTATCTGGGATACACCCGACGACTATTATCTCTATCAAGACAAATTTGCCCTTACGACGTCTAACAAGCATCCATTAACCGACGTTATTTTACCCCCAGCCAAGGTCAAGCAAGACCCAACCTTTGGCACTACTAATGTGTACTATGGGCAATTGCATCTGACAGGGTTGCTGCCCCAAAATGATGAGCCTGCCACAGCGCTGATAGTGCAGTACCAAGGCTGTTGGGATGGCGGTGTCTGCTACCCCCCTCAAACTATGGAATTTGATTTGACGCCAGTCATGGCCGAGCAATCCACAGCGCTGCAAGCCCCCAGCCTATGGTCCCAGTCTAGTGGCACTAACGCCAACTGGTTCATAACGCAACTCGAAGGCAGTAACGTCGCTAGTCTATTGATCATCTTTTTCTTGGCAGGTTTAGCCCTCGCATTTACCCCTTGTGTATTACCCATGGTGCCTATTTTATCCAGTATCATTGTCGGCCTTAACCCCAAACCCAGTGCTAGTAGGAGTTTTGCTCTATCGGCCACCTATGTGTTGGCTATGGCGTTAACCTACAGCTTAGCAGGCTTGGTGGCGGGTCTCAGCGGGGCTAACGTTCAAATTGCCTTACAACAGCCCTGGGTGATCGGTGTTATAGCAAGTTTATTTGTGGTGTTTTCTGGGGCTATGTTTGGTTGGTTTAACTTGCAAATGCCCAGCGTGTTGCAGCTTAAAATCGACCAGCTGACGCAACGCAGGGCAGGCGGTCAGTTTATCAGCGTGGCCATTATGGGGGCCTTATCGGCGTTAGTGGTTGGCCCTTGTGTGGCGGCTCCGTTAGCCGGTGCCTTATTGTTCATTGCCCAAACCGGTGACGCTATCTTGGGCGGCCTTGCATTATTCGTTATGGGTTTAGGTATGGGCATGCCCTTGTTGGTTGTTGGCACCTCAGCGGGACGCTTTATTCCGCAAACAGGGGCTTGGATGCAGCGTATTAAAATCGGTTTTGGTTTTCTCATGCTGTATATGGCGATCTGGATGACCGATCGTGTGTGGCCTCAATGGAGTTTGTGGCTGGTGGCTCTGGTGACCTTAGTGTTAGCGCTTTCACTGCTACTTAATAGTCGCTGGAAACCCGTTCTTGCTAGTCTGCAGGGGATTGTTTTTGCCTATGTTATGGGTGTATTACTCGCACTGTATGCCGTTATTTTACTGGTTGGCCAGGCCGTAGGTCAGGCTTCATTAATCGCCCCCTTACAAGGCTTAACTCAGCAGCTTAGTCAGAAGCAAAGCCAGCCATTATCAATCACCAAGGTGACGGCTTCAGCAGTGCCTTTATTGTTAGAGCAGGCAAAAACTGACAATCAAGTGGTAATGTTGGATTTTTACGCTGATTGGTGTATCTCTTGTGTAGAACTGGATGTGTTTGTGTTTACCAACCCAGGCGTGCAGCAGGCGCTTGACACGGTGAAGGTGATTAAAGTTGATGTCACAGCCAACGAACCGGCGGCTGTTAGTTTGATGCGCTCATTGCAGTTGGTTGGCCCGCCTGCATTGGTGTTTTACAACGCCAGTGGAGACCTATTACTTCAGCACACCATCGTAGGGGTGCCGGATACTAAGGATTTAGTGAATTTAATAGAGCGCGTTAAATACGACTAATAACTAAATGATAATACCTATATGCTTTTTCGGTCTATGTGATATGATTTATGCCCTAAAGGGTATGACTTAAGCGGTATTTATGAAGTTACAACAATTAAGGTACATCTGCGAAGTTGAACGACACAACCTCAACGTTTCTTCTACAGCGCAAAGCTTATTCACCTCACAGCCGGGTATTAGTAAACAAATCCGTTTGTTAGAAGATGAACTAGGGGTAGAAATTTTTGCCCGTAGTGGCAAACACCTAACCCACGTTACCCCTGCAGGCCAAGCAATTTTAGCCTCTGCCCATGACGTATTATTGCAAGTTGAAGGCATTAAGCGTAAAGCTCAAGAATACAGTGACGAAACTAAAGGTTCCTTGTCTATTGCCACCACCCATACCCAAGCCCGATACGCTTTACCTAAGGTTATCAATAATTTTATTGGCAGCTATCCAGACGTTTCCTTGCACATGCAGCAAGGCACGCCTAAACAAATTGCGGCCCAAGCTTCCGACGGTGAAGTGGATTTTGCTATAGCTACCGAAGCCATAGAACAGTTTAGCGACTTGTTAATGATGCCTTGCTACCATTGGAACCGCTGTGTGGTGGTGCCCAAAGATCATCCCCTAGCTCAGGTGGAGAAATTGACCTTAGAGCAGCTAGCGCAGCACCCCATTGTTACTTATGTGTTTGGTTTTACCGGTCGGTCTAAATTGGATGACGCCTTTAACAAAGCCCACTTGGAGCCTAGAGTGGTATTTACCGCGGTGGACTCTGACGTTATAAAAGCCTACGTACGCTTAGGTTTGGGGGTCGGTATCATTGCGTCAATGGCGTACGAGCCACATTTGGATGGTGATTTGGTGTCCTTGGACGCGAGCCACTTATTTGCCCACAGTACCACCAACATTGGCTTTAGGAAGGGTACCTTCCTAAGGGGCTACATGTACGAGTTTATCGAGGCCTTCGCTCCCAACTTAACCAAAGAGAAGGTCGACGAAGCGCAAGCCTGTCGCACACAGCAGGAGCTGCAAGCGCTATTTTCAGCCGATTCATTACCTATGCGTTAGGTTTTATAAAACCTGCAAGCCATCAAGTAGGTTGTTAACCTTGTCAAAGGTTTCTTGGTATTCTGACTCACAGTCCGAATCGGCCACCAAGCCGCCGCCAGCCCAGCAATAAATTTGCCCACCATCATCGCCTTTACTGTCGGTCACTAAGGTACGGATACAGATATTGGTGTCCATACGCCCATTACTACTCAAGTAGCCGATGGAACCCGTGTAGGCATTGCGACGGTGTGGTTCCAATTCTTCGATGATTTCCATGGCTCGTAGTTTGGGTGCGCCAGTAATTGAACCACCTGGAAAAGCGCCTTTTAACAAAGGTAAAATTTGCACGTTAGATGCCAGTTCACCCGTAATAGTCGTGACTAAGTGATGCACGTTACTGTAGCTTTCGATGGCAAACAAATCGGGCACCTTGACCGAAAAGGGTTGGCAATGTTTACTTAAATCGTTGCGCAACAAATCTACGATCATAAGGTTTTCAGAACGATCTTTAGGGCTTGCACTTAATTCTTCGTACAAGGCTCGGTCTAATTCCGGTGTGTCCCCGCGAGGCCTTGTGCCTTTGATTGGTTTGGTTTCAACCCGCCCTTGATGCACTTGCAAAAAACGTTCGGGGGAAAGGCTCAGTAGGGCGCCCTCATTGGTTTCCATATAGGCACTAAAGGGCGTCGGCGAGGCCTTTCTTAGTTGCTGGTATGCAAACCAAGGGTTGCCGGTATACGCAGCACTAAAGCGTTGGGCTAAACACACTTGATAGCAATCACCGGCGTGGATGTAATCGATAACGCGATAAAACTTATCGGCATATTCTTGCGCCGACATGTTGGAGTTAAAATCACCTTTTAAGGCAAAGGCGCTAGTCGTCACCTTTGGCGGCTGTGTTAGGGTTTGCATCAGCGCCTGAGTTTGTGGCTCATCCAACTGACTCACCAAGTAACTTGTGCGCAGTTCATGGTCGGTAATTACGGCCCATGGATAAATACCTACACACATATCTTCGACTGCAATGTCGGCTTTAGCCTGGGTTGGCATGGTCTCGATAGAACGGCCTAAATCATAGCCAAATAGGCCTGCGGCGCCACCCGTAAACGGGATGTCTGCAGCTGGTTCGCTAGCGCTTAAGTCTTGCAATAACTGCTCTTGTAGCTGGCCAATGAGGTCAAAAGCATCGCTTTGAGTGGTACGTGAAACACCGTCTTGTAGAATCTGCGTTAGGCCGTTTTTGTGGGTGATGACAGCTAGCGGCGCAGCCATGGCCATGTCGTAACGACCAAAGTGACTAGCAGGGCGGCTGGAGTCCAGCAACAAAGGCAGTGGCAGGTGTCTGATGGCCTCAAAGTAGTGGCAGGCATTTTCAGCAAATGGCAGGGGGATTATATACACGTCTAAAGTCTAAAGGCTGACAAGAAGGCTATTCTAACTTCCCTAACCTGTGGCGCCTAGGGGTTTACACACGGCAAGGGTTATTTATTTGTATGAAAATCGTCGGTCTGGCTAGAATTGCTGGCATTATTGTCAACAATATTAGATCAATGTCTAAATTGACACACTAAATACGAAATAATATAATGGTTTTACGTATAAAGTGTAGACAATATGTATGGAAGTAGAAGCCACAACCTTAGCCAATAAAGTCTGTGATCGTATCGTTAAAGATATCATCACTGGCGTTATCGCTCAGGGCCAAAAGCTAAATGAACCTGAACTGGCTCGTACACATGGCATAAGCCGTGGTCCACTGCGTGAAGCCATGAGTCGCATAGAAGCCATGCGTTTGATTACTCGCGTGCCTAACGTTGGTGCTAGGGTGGTTAAACTGTCTTACGGCGAATTGTTGGAAATCTATCAGATTCGCGAGACCTTAGAAGGTTTAGCTGCAAGGCTTGCCGCCCAAACCATGTCGGTTGACGAGAAAGCAGAACTACGACTGCTGTTGACCAGCCATCACAAACACATCCTCGACACCCAAGGCCGCTCCTATTTTCAGCAAGAAGGCGATGTTGACTTTCATTATCGCATTGTTCACGGCAGCAAAAACCAACGTTTAATCGACATGTTGGCTGGCGACCTATACCAGTTGGTGCGTATGTACCGCTATCAATTTAGTTTGTCGAGTAATCGTCCTGAGCAAGCGCTCAAAGAACACGATCAAATTTGTAGTGCTATTGAAGAAGGCGACGGGGAGTTAGCTGAATGGCTAATGAAACGTCACATCAACAATGCTCGCAACAATATTATGCTGCGCATGCAAGCGCAGTCAGACCCTCAAATCGGAGAAACACCATGAGCAGGATAAGCCAAGGCGCAAAATTTCGCGCCGCAATTGCCAATAACAACCCCCTACAAATCGTAGGTACTATTAATGCCTACAGCGCCATGATGGCCGAAAAGGTGGGCCATCATGCCATTTATATTTCTGGTGGTGGTGTGGCTAATGCCTCTTATGGCTTGCCTGATTTAGGTATGACTAGCCTTAATGATGTGCTTGAAGATGCCCGTCGTATTACTGCGGCCAGTGAATTACCTTTGTTGGTAGACATCGATACGGGCTGGGGCGGTGCGTTTAATATCGCCCGCGCCATTAAAGGTATGGAGTCGGCTGGTGTTGCGGCGGTTCATATTGAAGATCAGGTGGCACAAAAACGTTGTGGTCACCGTCCTAATAAGGAAATCGTTTCAACCCAAGAGATGGTCGATCGTGTTAAAGCTGCTGCAGACGCCCGTATTGATGATGATTTCTTCATCATGGCTCGCACAGACGCTTTCCAAAAAGACGGCTTACAAGCCGCTATTGACCGTTCACAGGCCTGTATCGAAGCCGGCGCAGACGGTATTTTCGCCGAAGCCGTGCACGAATTAACCGACTACGATGCCTTCGCCAAGGCCATTGAAGTGCCGCTGTTGGCCAACATTACCGAATTTGGTGCCACTCCTTTGTATAACAAGAGTGAGTTGGCCAATGTGGGTGTAGACATGGTGCTGTATCCATTGAGTGCGTTTCGCGCCATGAACAAAGCTGCCCTTAACGTGTATGAGCATTTGCTCGAAGACGGCGACCAAAAAGCGGTCATCGATAGCATGCAAACACGCATGGAATTGTACGACTTTTTGGACTATCACTCGTTTGAACATAAATTAGATCAGCTGTTTGCAGCTGGCAAAAACCTATAACGTCGATCATCAGTTAACAACAAGGACACAATCATGAGCAAACCCATTTCAGGAGCTGGCCTGCGCGGCCAGTCAGCAGGTTCTACAGCACTTTGTACCGTTGGTTTAACCGGCACAGGCCTTACCTACCGTGGCTATGACATCAGTGAGTTGGCAGAAAAAGCCAACTTTGAAGAAGTCGCCCACATGTTACTAAAGGGCCACCTTCCTACACAAACAGAACTTGATGCTTACACGGCTAAATTGAAGGGCATGCG
>DPHD01000073.1:69234-75674 GCA_003523085.1 Oceanospirillaceae bacterium
GGTTGCTCTATGTTGGGCAACCTCGAAATGGAACATGACTTTTCCATGGAGCAAGATGCGACCGACCGCTTGTTGGCTCTATTCCCGGCGATTATTTGTTACTGGTATCGCTTTAGTCATGATGGCGTTCGTATTGAAACAGAGACTGATGATGATTCAATTGGTTCTTATTTCTTACATCTATTACATGACAAAAAGCCAAGTGAATTACACGCCAAAGTCATGAACGTGTCTTTGATCTTGTACGCAGAACATGAATTTAATGCCTCAACATTTACTGCCAGAGTATGCGCCTCGACCTTGTCTGACATGCACTCGTGTGTGACTGGTGCCATTGGTAGTTTGCGTGGTCCATTACATGGTGGTGCTAATGAAGCAGCTATGGATATGATCGAGCAGTGGAAAACGCCAGAACAAGCTGAAACTGCGATTATGGGTATGTTAGCTCGTAAAGATAAAATCATGGGTTTTGGTCACGCCATTTACCGTGAATCTGATCCTCGTAACGTCATCATCAAGGGCTGGTCTGAGAAGTTGGCTGAGTCCGTAGGTGATACCCATCTTTATCCAGTGTCTGTTCGGTGTGAGGAAGTCATGTGGCGTGAGAAGAAGTTGTTTTGTAATGCCGACTTCTTCCATGCTTCGACCTATAATTTTATGGGCATTCCTACCAAGTTGTTTACCCCTATCTTTGTTATGTCACGCCTTACAGGCTGGGCTGCCCACGTCATGGAACAACGTCAAAACAACCGTATTATTCGCCCGAGTGCAGACTACACGGGTCCAGAAACGTCCCAGTGGGTCGATATTGCAGAGCGAGGCTAAACCATGAACAACACAAACTACCGTAAGCCGCTGGGCGCCACCGGTCTAGATTTTTTTGATAGCCAGGCCGCCGTTGAAGAGATTAGTGCAGGTGCTTATGCCAAGTTGCCTTATACCTCTAAAATCTTGGCCGAGCAGTTAGTCCGCCGGTGTGATCCAAAGTCGCTCACAGCTTCACTCAAGCAGTTGATTGAGCGCAAGCAAGATCTGGATTTCCCATGGTACCCCGCAAGGGTAGTTTGTCATGATATTTTAGGCCAAACGGCATTGGTTGACTTAGCTGGTTTGCGTGACGCCATTGCCGATCAAGGTGGTGACCCATCTAAGGTTAACCCCGTAGTGCCGACACAGCTAATTGTTGACCACTCACTCGCCGTAGAACATGGTGGTTTTGAAGCCGATGCATTTGACAAAAACCGCGCTATTGAAGACCGCCGTAACGATGACCGTTTCCACTTTATCGAGTGGACCAAAACGGCGTTTGAAAACGTTGATGTAATTCCTGCTGGTAACGGCATTATGCATCAAATTAACTTGGAAAAAATGTCGCCGGTGATTCAAAACCGTGATGGTCTTGCTTTTCCAGACACTTGCGTAGGCACCGACAGCCACACACCACACATTGATGCCTTAGGCGTTATTGCAGTGGGCGTAGGCGGGCTTGAAGCCGAAAACGTAATGTTGGGACGGGCCTCAATGATGCGCCTACCCAACATCATTGGTGTTGAACTCACCGGTAGTCGCCAGCCAGGTATTACCGCTACCGATATCGTTTTGGCGTTAACCGAATTCTTACGTGAGCAACGTGTGGTGTCGTCTTACTTGGAGTTTTACGGTGCTGGTGCCAATGGTTTAACCATCGGTGACCGAGCCACTATCTCTAACATGACACCTGAATTTGGCGCCTCTGCTGCGCTGTTTTATATCGACCAGCAAACCCTTGATTATTTGAATCTCACGGGCCGCGAACCCGAGCAAGTGGCCTTGGTAGAAGAGTATGCCAAAACCAACGGTCTTTGGGCGGATGACATGGTATCGGCAAGTTATGAGCGGGTATTAAGCTTCGATCTTTCAAGCGTATGCCGCAACATGGCTGGCCCATCTAACCCCCATCGCCGCTTGCCTACCAGTGCATTAGCCGAACGTGGCATTGCCACAGAGTGGCAGCAAAAAGGCGACGAAATGCCCGATGGCGCAGTTATTATTGCGGCCATTACCAGCTGTACTAATACCAGTAACCCACGTAACGTGGTGGCTGCAGGCCTTTTAGCCCGCAACGCTAACCGTTTAGGTTTAACTCGCAAACCGTGGGTTAAGTCGTCTTTTGCACCAGGTTCTAAAGTTGCAAAACTCTATTTAGAAGAGGCCGGCCTACTGACCGAACTCGAACAACTAGGTTTTGGCATTGTAGGTTATGCGTGTACCACGTGTAACGGAATGAGCGGCGCCCTGGACCCAGTCATTCAACAAGAAGTGATCGAACGTGACTTGTATACTACGGCTGTGTTGTCTGGCAACCGTAACTTTGACGGCCGTATTCACCCTTATGCTAAACAAGCCTTCTTAGCTTCGCCGCCGTTAGTCGCTGCCTACGCTATCGCCGGCACTATGCGTTTTGATATCGAACAAGACGTGTTGGGTCAGGACCAGCAGGGTAACGACATTACCCTTAAAGACATTTGGCCCAACGATGACGAAATAGACGCCATTGTGGCTAAGTGTGTAAAACCTGAGCAGTTTAAGCAAATCTACATCCCTATGTTTGATTTAGGCAAGGTTGAGAAGTCCCCGAGTCCGTTATACGACTGGCGACCACAAACCACCTACATTCGTCGCCCACCATACTGGGAAGGCGCGTTGGCAGGTGAACGTACGATGAAGGGCATGCGACCATTAGCTGTGCTGGGCGACAATATCACCACCGACCATTTGTCTCCCTCCAATGCGATACTAGCTAGCAGTGCTGCGGGCGAGTATTTGGCTAAGATGGGGTTGCCAGAAGAAGACTTTAACTCCTATGCAACCCACAGGGGCGATCACCTGACCGCCCAAAGGGCCACCTTTGCAAACCCTAAATTGCTTAACGAAATGTGCCTCAACGACCAAGGCCAAGTGCAGCAAGGCTCCTTGGCTCGCGTAGAACCCGAAGGTAAGGTTACACGTATGTGGGAGGCCATCGAAACTTACATGCAACGCGCCCAGCCACTGATTATTGTTGCTGGTGCTGACTATGGTCAAGGTTCTTCCCGCGATTGGGCGGCCAAGGGACCTCGTTTAGCTGGCGTAGAAGTGATTGTGGCGGAAGGTTTTGAACGCATTCACCGTACCAACTTGGTTGGCATGGGCGTTATGCCGCTCGAGTTTAAGGCAGGCGAAACCCGCCTAACATACGCCATTGACGGTACCGAAACCTTTGACGTTATCGGCCAAGCGGCACCGGGCTGCGACCTTACTTTAGTGATAAACAGAAGCAGCGGCGAGTCGATACAAGTGCCAGTCACCTGTAGACTAGATACGGCTGAAGAAGTGTCTGTGTATACCGCCGGCGGTGTATTACAACGTTTCGCTCAGGACTTTCTTGAAGCTAGTGAGAGCCCATAGGATAACTTATGCAACATTCACCACAGATTAAGGTCGCCGCTACGTACATGCGTGGCGGCACCAGTAAAGGGGTATTCTTTAATCTCAAAGACTTACCTTTAGCTGCGCAAGTAGCCGGGTCTGCTAGAGATGCCTTGTTAATGCGAGTCATCGGCAGCCCAGACGCCTACGCCAAACAAATTGATGGCATGGGCGGGGCAACTTCAAGCACCAGTAAAACGGTGATTGTAGGCCCTGCTACGGTGGCAGATCACGACGTGGACTATTTGTTTGGTCAAGTATCGATTGATAAAGCCTTTGTAGATTGGTCTGGTAACTGCGGTAACTTATCCTGCGCAGTAGGCGCTTTTGCTATTAACTCAGGTTTAGTTGACGCCAACCGTATCCCTCAGAATGGCATCGCCTTAGTACGTATTTGGCAAGCTAACATTAAAAAAACCATCCTTGCTCACATCCCTATTAGCAATGGTGTGGTGCAAGAGACCGGCGACTTTTTGCTTGATGGTGTGACTTTTCCGGCCGCTGAAATTAAGTTGGAATTTATCAACCCATCTGCTGGCGATGCCAATATGTTTCCCACCGGCAATCTGGTCGATCAGTTGGACGTGCCGAACGTCGGTTGTTTTGCGGCCACCATGATTAACGCCGGCATTCCTACTATCTTTATTAATGCGCAAGATTTGGGTTACTCTGGAACCGAGCTGCAGCCCGACATTAACAGCGATCCGCAGGCATTAGCGAAACTTGAATCTATTCGCGCCCATGGTGGTGTAGCAATGGGTTTGTTTAGCCATGTTGATGACGCCCAACAGCGCCAACACACACCTAAAGTTGCCTTTGTTGCGGCCGCTCAAGACTATACTTCCTCCAGCGGTTCTGCGGTGGCGGCCGTTAACGTCGATCTATTGGTACGAGCCATGTCCATGGGCCAGTTGCATCACGCCATGATGGGTACTGCGGCCGTGGCCATTGGTACCGCCGCAGCCATACCTGGTACTTTGGTAAATCAGGCCGCCGGTGGTGGCGCACGCTCTAGTGTTACCTTTGGGCATCCTTCGGGCACCCTTACTGTGGGTGCTGAAGCAGTACAGGAAGCGGGCCAGTGGTCTGCCACCAAGGCTATTATGAGTCGCAGCGCGCGGGTGCTAATGGAAGGTTGGGTGAGGGTGCCTGGTGCCTGAATACCATGTGTTAGTGGGCGACACTAACACATGGGCCGTAGAAGCACTCAAAAGCACCAGTGGCTTGTCTAAGCAGCTTATTAAGCAGGCCATGAAAAAGGGCGCGGTGTGGGTGAGTGTGCTTGATCAGGGGCACAAGCGCCTAAGACGAGCAGACAAACAGCTCAAGCCTGGCCAGCAGTTGCACCTTTATTATGATCCGCAGGTGTTGGGCCAGGTGGCGACAGCGCCCGTGTTAGTGGCGGACGAGGGTGATTATAGCGTTTGGTACAAACCCTACGGTATGCTCAGTCAGGGTTCTAAATGGGGTGATCATTGCACCATTAACCGATGGGTGGAGCAGCATCACCTGCCACAGCGGCCCGCCTTTATTGTTAATCGCTTGGATAGAGCCGCCCAAGGCTTGATGTTGATTGCCCACTCCAAAACTGCAGCCAGCGCCTTGAGCGGGTTGTTTGCGCAGCGTGCCATAGACAAGCGTTATACTGCGCTGGTCGCTGGTACCTTGCCGCAACCGTTATTATTAGATGCACCCATAGATGGTAAAGCTGCAGTTAGCCACGTTAGTTTGTTGCGCCATGATGCCCATGCTCAGCATTCCTTAGTGAGCGTGAAAATAGACACCGGCCGCAAGCACCAGATACGAAAACACTTGAGTGGCGCGGGTTTACCCATCATTGGTGATAGGCTCTACGGGCTTGAGCAGCAAGATTCTGAAGTCGATTTATGTTTAGTCTCGAGTTATTTAGCGTTTATCAGCCCGTTTGATGCAAAACTAAAAAGCTACACCTTGGCAGATGAATACTTGCCTAAAATTAGTTAGAATCCTACCCCAGAAGCGTAATGATTAAGGACCAATAGATGAAAGATTTACTACCTGAGCTGTGTGACCAGTTTGAAAGTTTGGTTACTGTGGTTGAACCCATGTTTATGAACGTTGGTGGTAAAGAACGTTTTGGTGGCCAAATTGTTACCTTAAAGTGCCATGAAGACAATTCTAAGGTGCGCGAGTTAGCAGGCCAAGATGGCACCGGAAAAGTGCTTGTGGTTGATGGCGGCGGTTCCTTAAGACGTGCTCTATTAGGTGATTTATTGGCGGAGAAGGCGGCGGCCAATGGCTGGGAAGGCATGGTAATCTACGGCTGTATCCGTGATGTGAATGCCATAGGCGAGATTGCATTAGGCGTACAGGCCTTAGCCACACACCCCATGAAAACAGAAAAGCGCGGTTTGGGAGACATCAACCAGACAGTCACATTTGGTGGTGTTGACTTTGTACCCGGACATTATGTCTATGCAGACAATAATGGGGTGCTGGTTGCACCCCATGAACTACTCATCAGCGAAGTATAAATAACCCTGGTTGTGTAGGATTAACAGCATCGCCTTGGCGGCTTCACTGCTGATCAGTGGTGCCAGTTGATCCACCTCAATCAGCCATTGATTAGCGATGGCTTCACAAAAGTCTGTGGCATCTGGCGGACAGGGCAATGCTTCACCCTGAGCAAACAGGGTTAAACCACCGTCGCCTTGCCATGTATAGGCCAATCTAACCCCTTCTGAGACCCTCAAAACGCCGTACGCATCGGCAATAATAGTAGCCAGTTCGTCAACATCCATGGCTTCTTCAGCCATATCAAGATTAGGGTATTTGGCTTCGGTGCTGAGCTTGCCAAACCATTGGGCCACGTTTTCTGTGGTGATTTGTTGTTGCATCAGGCGCACCAAGTCAGCCACGTCGTCGGCACTAATTTCGGCACTGTGAGTGACGTTACCCCGGTCTTTTAAGCGTAGGTCTGCGCTTAAATCTAGATTGCGCTCATCGGCAAAACC
>DPHD01000011.1:0-13127 GCA_003523085.1 Oceanospirillaceae bacterium
GTCAGATGTTCTGAAGGTGCGCCGCGCGTTGTTTATAATTAATATTGAAGTCATAATTTCTTAAGAAATTGAAAATTTCCTATCAATACTCTGTTAGTTAGATGCTTTGATAGTATTCCAAGCACGGTCATACAACTTCAATGCTTTACCCACATCTTCAAAAATATGTAACTGGCTCAGTTTGCCTGCAGGTACGGTGATGCTAGGGTCATTTTTAATGTTGTCCGGAATGAACTCAAGAGCAGCCATGTTAGGCGAGCCGTTATAAAGAAGCTCTACGTTTAACGCAGCATTTTCTGGGATTAACATAAACTCCATAAAGGCCTTAGCATTGTCTTTATTGGGCGCACTTTTCAGCATACAGATATCTTCCTGATATAAGGAAGTGCCATCTTCTGGCAACATATACTTAATATTGTCAGTAGTCATACTGCCTTGTGTGAAACCAACGAAGAATTGAGCAGCAGCGATATCACCACCCATAATTAACCCTGGAGAAGCATAAGTAAATGCAGATATAGCATCCTTACGTGCTAATATATAATCAGTAGCAACTTTTATTTCTGCGGCATTGGTTGTGTTCACTGAGTATCCGTTGGCCATCAGACCTACGCCCAACACTTCTCGCATATCATCAACCATTGCGATTTTTGCGCCGGTCCTAGCTGGAACATTAAAGAAATCTTCCCAAGTTTTTATCTCACCGGTAATGTCCTGGTTATAGAACACTCCTACGGTACCCCAAGCGTAGGGTAAGCAATAGTTACCAGTAGGGTCAGACTTAGAACGCAAAGCTGTAGGGTCAATGTTGGCGAACAATGGGTGCTGATTAATGCCAGTTTCTTCCAAAAAGTCCAACTTATACAAAATGTCGTGCATATGTACTGATGGAAAAACCAAATCGTAGCCAGTGGCTCCGGCTTGCAGTTTAGCCAACATTTCTTCGTTGCTTGTATAGGTGTCCAAAGTAACTTCGACGCCTGTCTCAGCTTGGAAGTTTTCCAAAATTAGCGGATTAATGTAGTCTGCGAAGTTGTACAGGTTGAGCGATCCAGCCGCGGAAGCGGAAGCCGCCAATAGACTTGCACACAAACCAGTAGTGAGGATTACACTTTTATTTATCATACATTTATTCTCCTTATTAGATTACGTATAACTTATAGTTACCATATATGACCCTTTTGTGTCATATGTACAAAGATAACACCATAGTGTCATAATGAAAACATATAATGATATGACACAAAACAAACACACGTTAAGGAAGAGGCAATGACCTTAAATACTTCAAAATTTGAGCAGCGCTTAAAGCCTGTTTACAATAGCCTTTCAAAATCAGAGCTCATTGTTGCCACTTATATACGCAACAACCTAAGCACCGTCGGTTTTATAAGTGCAGCAGCCATTGGCAAAGAGACTGGGGTAAGCAAGAACACCGTTGGGCGTTTGTTTAAGCGATTGGGCTATGACGGTATAGCGGGCTTGAAGACTGAGCTGCAAGAGAACAATTCACTGAGGTTTATTTCTCCCGAAGGAAACGACCAGCGTTTAGAAAACAGCATCTATAAAGATATTTTGTCACGGGAATTTGATGGTATTGATAAGCTAAATCGCCTGTTCTCCACCGAAGTATGGCACCGGTGTGTCGATACGGTTTTTTCTGCGGATCGTGTTTTCATTACGGGATTTCAACTTACTAGAGGTATTGCTGAGGACTTCCAACGGCGCTTAGCAATCGTCAAGGACAACGTACAGTATTTATCTCCTCATGATGGTTTGATGTCGGAGTTTATTGAAACTGAACGGGATGGTGAATCAGTTTTAGTACTAATTGACTGCCTACCCTACTCCCAGAGTATAGAAACCATTTGCCGTATTGCCACTCGTTGCAATATTAAGATCATTATTGTCACAGATGAATTTAACCATTGGGCGGATCGCTACTCCGATTTAGTGATCCCCACCCTAACCAACAGTGGAACGTTTTTAAACTCTTATGGCTCTATTGGAATTGCTCTCAACATACTCGTGCACAGTGTTGCAGAAAAAGACCCATCACACACCAATATTCGCCTAAAGCGTATGATGGGGTTAACCCAAGACATAAAACTATTCAGCTAGGCAGCTGACAAGGTTACTACGGCTAAAGCCGGCTAACATAGCCTGCAAGGCCGCTGCGGTGGTGTCCTCTGCTTGTGCAACCGCATAACAGATGACACCACCCACATTCATTTCGATACATGCAAGCGCCTGAGCATCGGTACCCTTAGTCATCGCATGTTGATCGAACTGTGTCACTTCGATGTCGCAAGCGTAACGCTTGCTTAAGGCATCACTCATGGCCTCTAGTGCGCCTGCGCCATAGCCCGCTATAGAGTTCTGTTGGAGGTTAAATTCGCCTTCGATAACAATGGTATCTTCACCCGTTACCGAGTGGAGGCGGTAGTCGCGCAATTGCCATTCTGGCTCTACCTTCACAAAGTGAGCATCGAATAAATCTTTGATCTGTTGCGGCGACACTTCGGCCCCTGAAGACTCAGTAGCTCGTTGCACCACTCCACTCAATACGGGGTGCATCCATTTAGGTAGTTCAATGCCATAATCGCGTTCTAGCACCAGTGCCACACCACCTTTGCCGCTTTGGCTGTTAATACGTACCACCGCTTCATATTCGCGGCCAATGTCCCTAGGGTCTATGGGTAAATAGGCCACATCCCAATGACTTTTATTTTGCGCTTTGTGAAACGCCACGGATTTACGGATAGCATCTTGATGACTGCCAGAAAAGGCCGTATAGACCAACTCCCCAGCCCACGGGTGACGTGGTGATACGGCAATTTCGGTACAACTTTCTACCACCTCAATTATTTCCAATACATTGCCTAAATCCAATTTGGGATCAATACCTTGGGAATAGAGGTTCATGGCCATGGTAATCATGTCCATATTACCCGTACGTTCACCGTTGCCCATCAAGGTACCCTCAACCCGATCTGCACCGGCCAATAGTCCTAATTCAGCGGCGGCAACGGCACAACCTCGGTCGTTGTGAGTATGTAAGCTAATGGTGACCTGTTGTCGGTGCTTTAAATGGCGACAGAAATACTCCACCTGGTCGGCAAATAAATTGGGTGTCGATAGCTCTACCGTAGAGGGTAAGTTAATAATCAGCTCGCGGCCTTCATTAGGCAACCATTGCTCGATCACCGCATCACAAACGTCTACGGCATAATCCATTTCGGTGCCGGTAAAACTTTCTGGCGAATACTCAAAACTCCATTGGGTATTGGGGTAATGATTAGCGTATTGTTGCACCCACTGAGCGCCCTGCACGGCAATGGCTTTGATACCTGCCTCTGGCAAACCAAACACTTGTTCTCGCTGCACCTTAGAGGTGGAGTTATAAACATGCACAATGGCTTTTTTAACGCCGACCAAGGCTTCGTAGGTCTTTTTAATTAGCTCTTCACGGGCCGGCGTTAACACTTGCAAGGTAACGTCGTCTGGCACCCTGTTTTGCTCAATCAACAAACGTACAAAATCAAAGTCGGTCGTCGATGCCGAAGGAAACCCTACTTCAATTTGTTTAAACCCCAGCTTTACCAACAGCTCAAACATGCGCAGCTTTTGTTGTGCGTTCATGGGGTTAACCAAAGCCTGATTACCGTCGCGTAAATCTACGCTACACCAGATGGGCGCTTGGGTAATAGTCTGGCTAGGCCAGCTGCGATCTGGCAATGGCGTGGCTTGGAACGGCTGGTACTTAAGGTGGTTAAACTGGTGATCAAACATGGCGCACTCAACTAAACGAATTTGAGCTAGTTTAGCGCCAATGGTGCGCAATATCATAGCTAAATCAGCAAAAAATTGACTACTTGCGCAATAATTATTAACATTATGAAAATAATTCGCAATATATATTTAAACCAACTCACTCAAGTGAAGATCATGACAAGTTTAGACCGCTACGACCTCAATATATTGCGCCACCTGCAAGCCGACGGCAGTCTGTCAAATCAACAGCTGGCCGAGCGCGTGGGCCTCACCGCAGCACCCTGTTCTAGACGCGTAAAGCAGCTTGAAGAAAGCGGTGTGATACGGGATCGGGTGGTGCGGATAAATGACCGCGCAGTGAACCTTCACCTCACTGCCCTACTCCACATCATTATGGACAAACACATTCCAGAACGCTTTGAAGAATTCGAAAAAGCCGTGGCTTTGCTGCCAGAGGTGTTGGAGTGTTATTTGATCACCGGCCACGAAGCCGACTACCAGCTTAAAGTAGCGGTACCCGACATGGACCGCTACCACGATATTTTGTTAGGCAAAATCACCAAAATAAAGGGTGTAAGCGGTGTTAAATCGGCCTTTGTCATGCGCAAAGTGTTAGACAGTACGGCCCTGCCCTTGAGCTATGTGTGAGGTGAATAAAATGATCAAGCTAAGGCATAGACGAACTTAAGTTACGTGTCGCCTATACCAACGACTCAGCACTCGAACTATACAAGCGTATCGGCTTCAATATCACTGGCTACAACATGTGTAAAAGACTCTAACAACTGGCCTGCACCTCTTCTGCCCGAGTTACATTGAGCACAGCGTATTAAAGTTGCCTAATCCATATTTTGAGCTAGGCTTTAGCAATCGTTCCGTGTTCCTCGAGCAGGCATCAAAACCATGAATTCTATCCAGCGCATCGCCCTATGTTTCACCCTGCTAAGTATTAGCGCCATAGTCCATGCAGAAAATGACTCAGTTTGCGCCCACGGGTCATCCCGCAATCCAGACCAAGGCATGCAACTAGCGCAACGGGAGGCACAACAGAAATTACACGCTGCGTTAACGAGTCAATCAGACCACGCCATCGCCGCTAGTACAATGTGCAACTCCAAGGATTGTACACGTCAATTGCAAGAGTATATGTATGCACTGGTAGACACTCGTTCTAACCAGGCACGCACCCAAGAAAGCTATGCCCACCCAGATAAAAAAGTGTTTTGGTTAACCCTATGTAGCAACCCTGTGTCTGTGGGAAATTTTGTATTTAGCCCTCCTGCCAGTCAGCCTACCACCGCCACAACCACTAAGACTGAAACCACGGTAACCAGCAAAAGCACCGTGGCTGTTTCGCCAACGCTTAACTCCGGGCAGGCATTTGAAACCAGTAAAACCAGTTGTTTGATTGCCAGCGATCACGCTCAACTAACCTTAGCGGCACAAAAACGTTTATTAGTGCAGCGCAGCAAAAGTGAGGCGGTTAAAGAGCTGTTTGGCGAATTTTTGTACTCCAAAGAACACCTGGTCAACAATCGTTTGGTTGACAGTCAATTTTCATCCCAAACCATGGGGTTTATACGCGTTAGGGGTAACCCTAAGTTTTACCAAGGCAATAGCTTGGGGGAAATATGTACCGACCTTACGGCCTACATTACCGCTGCAGACCTAGAAAAACTCAAACCCCAACCCGTAACCATTAATAATTTTTGTGTTAACAGCCAACACTTACAAGTGAGTGAAATTAAAGTCCAAGCTAATTACGCGGCCTACGCTGCCATCGTCAAACAATTTCGCCCCCAGAGCCACATTTCCGGCAAAGAGGCACAAAAATTCATCCACGCTTACCAAACCAACAATGCCACTTTTGATTTAGAACAATCGAAATACTGTTTTGATGTACAAGCCTCGGTGGTTGTGGCTGAGCTCAACATGGTACCCGAAGACCAAAATATCATTGGTTATATTCCCAAAGCCAACGATATGACAGCCGACAATTTTAAGTACAATTTGTTAGCCCACTGGAGTTTTGACGACTGTAGCGCTAAGGATTTCTCCAATAATGGCCGCACCTTAAACAACAGTTTCCAATGTGTTGATGGCCGCAAAGGCAAAGCCGCTCATATTCGTACTGACCAATTTTTACGTCCGCCTTATATCGACTTCAGCCACTACAATGAATTTACTATTTCTTTTTGGGTAAAGGAAAATTCAATGAGCCACAAAGACGGCACTGGCTATGTATTTTTTGGTGATCATAGCCGTGGTGGCTGGGTGGGCGTTGCCAATTTTTGGGGTAAAATCCACTTTAACGTGGGTGAGTCATCCCACCCCAAAGGCGCAGGCATCATTGCACACAACAGCAACCAATACCGCGGCCGTTTCCACCACTTTGTGCTGAGCTACAAAAATGGCATGAGCAAGGCCTATATCGACGGCAACTTTGTGGCGCGAAGCAACCAACGTTTAGCACTACCTAGTAAGAGACACCGGGCCGGCATAGGTAATCATTACTGGAATAACGGCCGCAATTCTGCAGAGCGCCTTGATGCGGTGTTTGACGAGATTATTATCCTCAATAAGCAGGTCTCTCAGTCAGAAGTGGACATGTTGTATTTTGACGATTATTGACCTTAATAGCCTAACACTCCAATAACCCTAAGCAATAAGCTCAGCCTAAACCTGCGCCAGCAGCCACTCTTTAAAGGCTCTAACATCAGGCCGCTGCAGGTGGGTTTTTGGGCATACAACATAATAGGCATAGTCGGTGATTAACACTTGATCAAATAACTTTACAAGGCGGCCTTCAGCCAGATGATCTTCCACAAAGGGCGTAGACCCTAGCGCCACTCCTTGGCTGTCTATGGCCGCTTGAATCAATACATTGGTGTCATCAATAGTGGTGCCGCGTTTGTTATTGATGCCCTTGACTCCAGCTTGCCGTAGCCACTCATTCCAACAATAGGGGTCTGCATCGTGCAACAAAGTTACGTTGAGTAACTGTTCAGGTTGGATTATGGGGCCGTTATTAGCCAACCATGTGGGGCTTGCTACGGGGAAAAAATCCAGTCTAACGATAGCGGTGCTTTCAACACCTTTCCAATCACCTCGGCCATAAGTAATGGCCAAGTCGATGTCTTCTCGTTCAAAATCGACCGCATGGTGGGCATGGAATAAACACAGATCAATTTTTGGGTAAAGTCGCCAAAATTCTTTTAACTTCGGCGACAGCCACTTGGCGGCAAAGGATGGCGCTAAGCGTACATTAAGCAACGAGCCTACTTTTTCCTGCTTGAGGCTAACAACCGCATTGGCTATGTCGTCGAGCGCGTCGACCAACACTGGCATTAACGCCGCCCCTTGACTGGTAAGCATTAGCTTGCGCGGCAAGCGTTCAAACAACCGCTGGCCTAAATAATCTTCTAAACCTTTTACATGGTGGCTGATGGCCGCTTGAGTTACAAACAATTCGTCCGCTGCGCGGGTGAAACTCAAGTGCCGTGCCGCCGCTTCGAAGGCCCTTAAACTATTCAGTGGAGGCAATTTTCTAGCCATTAATTAAGCTCATTCATACAACCCATTAAAGAATAGTTATTCTAATGCATATCCATAAAAATAATCAATTGTATAGATTGTGATTTAAGCTAAAAATTAGCCTCTTTTGGGTCCATAACAACCACAGGGAAAAACCACTATGTCACGTCGATCTGGAGGCCGTCAGGCCCGTTTAGCAGAACGTTTAGCGCCCCTAGCAGAAGAGGAAAAACCCGTACATCCCGGTGAAAACGGTGGCACATTTGCACCCCTTTCAGAAACCGATATGACTGCCATCGCCAACAATGCCTACCGTATTTTGGAAGAAATTGGTTTTGGCCGCTCCACGCCCCATTGTACCGAAACTATGGTCGCTGCTGGCGCCATCATGGGTGACGATGGCCGCCTACGCATTCCCCGTAGTTTGGTAGACCATACGTTAGACATTTGTCAGCGTAACCTCACCCTCCACGGCGTAGACCCTAAACATGACTTAGCGCTTAATGGCCAGCGCGTACATTTTTCTACCGCTGGCGCTGCAGTGCATGTGGCTGACCCAGAAAACAACACCTATCGTAATTCCACCAGCCAAGACTTGTACGACATGGCGCGTATTGCCGACACCTGCGAGCATATTCATATGTTCCAACGCATGTGTGTTTTGCGAGACATTGATGATCCAAAAACCATGGACCTCAACACCTTATACACATCGGTGATTGGCAACAGCAAACACATTGGCACCAGCTTTACCGAGGCTGAGCACGTAGAAGATGGCTTAAAAATGCTACACCACTTTGCCGGTAGTGAAGAGGCGTGGCGAGCACGTCCGTTTGTGAGCATGTCGAACTGCTTTGTAGTGCCCCCTATGAACTTTGCCGAAGAGTCCCTCGAATGCCTGCGCGTGGGTGTAGAGGGTGGCATGCCTATATTGTTGCTTTCGGCAGGCCAAGCGGGCGCGACCTCACCGGCCCTACTGGCGGGTGCTGTGTCCCAAGCCTGGGCCGAGTGTTTAGGTGGTTTGGTGTATGTAAATGCCATCAAAGCCGGCGCACCAGCCATCATTGGTACCTGGCCGTTTGTATCTGATTTACGTACTGGTGCCATGAGTGGCGGCTCACCAGAGCAAGGCATTTTATCAGCCGCTTGTGTACAAATGGGCAACTACTTTGACTTACCCACGGGCACTGCCTGTGGCATGACAGACGCTAAGTTCCCCGATTATCAAGCCGGTGCAGAGCGCGGCTACACCGCCGCCGCAGCCGCTATGGCGGGGGCCAACGTGGTGTACGAATCTGCCGGCATGTACGCCAGCCTAATGGGTGCTTGCCCAGAAAGCCTATTGATGGACAACGATGTACTCGGTGCTTGCATGCGTATGACCAAAGGCATTAAGGTGGATGAAAATTCCTTGAGTTTCGATGTCATTAACGAAGTCTGCATGGGCGGTAAAGGCCATTATTTAGGTTCCGACCAAACTCTATCGGTGATGCAAAGTGAGTACATCTACCCCGACCTTGGCGACCGCAGCAGTCCCAACGTATGGGAGGAACTAGGCAAACCGGTATTGCTCGACAAAGCTATCGCCAAAAAGAAAGAACTGTTAGCCAGTTACTTCCCCAAACACATCGACGATGCCGCTGATTTGGCAATACGAGAAGAATTTGACATCAAACTCAGCCGTGAACAAATCGGCCGTTAAGCACCCTTTATTACAAGAGAACAACATTATGTCCCTACAATCCCATGCCCGCGTAGTCATCATTGGCGGCGGCTCCCTTGGTGTTAACCTCATGTATCACCTTACGGAAGAAGGCTGGACCGATGTGGTGATGATAGAAAAAGGTGAGCTCACCAGTGGTTCTACCTGGCATGCTGCGGGCCTATGCCCTAACTTTAACGGCAACCATACGTTAAGTAAAATTCACGATTACACCATTGAATTGTATGACAAAATATTGCCTGCTAAAACAGGTCTACCTTCCTCATTCCACAAGTGCGGTAGCTTGCGGGTAGGCTATACCGAAGTAGAAGAACAATGGTTCCGCAACGTCATGAGCCGCGCCCACAACATCGGCTGTGAAATGCGCTGGGTGAGCAAAGAAGAAGCCCGCGCCATTAACCCAGTGATGAACTTTGACGGCGCACGATGTATTTTATATACCCCTAACGACGGTCATGTAGACCCAACCGCCGTGGTCATGCCACTGTCGCAACTGGCCCGTGAAAATGGCGGCAAAATCAGCCGCTTTAACCGTGTCACCGACATCAACATTCTGCCTCAGGGTGGCTACGAAGTGATCACCGAGCAAGGCAACATTATTGCCGAACACGTGGTTAACGCTGGCGGTTGCTTTGCCCCAGAAGTAGGCCGTATGGTTGGCGTACACGTGCCTATCATCAACCTAGAACACCAATACCTAGTCACCGAAGACCACCCAGAACTGGCCGCCATGGTGAAAGAACTCCCCGTCACCCGCGATTCTTCGGCAGCGGCTTATATTCGCCAAGAAGGCAACGGCTTATTGGTTGGCCCCTACGAAACCCGCGGCTCCAAACCTTGGGCTATTAACGGCATGGATTGGGATTTTGACCGCGAACTATTTGCTGGCGACCTGGTTCGTTTAATGCCATGGTTAGAGCGCTGTATGGAACTGGTGCCACTGTTCGAAGAAGTCGGTGTTAGAACTGTCATAAACGGCCCTATAACCCACACCCCCGACGACAACTTCCTCGTGGGGCCAGTGGCAGGCCTTACTAACTTCTGGAACATGACGGGTGCATCTATTGGTATTGCCCAGGGTGGTATTGGTAAATACATGGCTCAGTGGATGGTGCATGGTCAAACCGAGCTCAACATGGCCTCCCTAGACAGCCGCCGGTTTGGCAGCTGGGCCGATAAAAACTACTGCATTACCCGTGCCATTGAGTCCTACGAGCGCATGTATGCCAGCGCGTCGCCCACGGAAAACCGCCCCCATGGACGGCCTATCCGTACCAGTCCACTACATACGGTAATGACGCAAAAAGACGCCGTACACTTTGTGGCCGCTGGTTATGAAAAACCGGCCTGGTTTAAAACCGATGCCGTGCGTAGCGAAAGTGAAACCTGGACCCACAGCGAAGCCCATGCCGTAGTGGCGCAAGAATGCGCGGCAGTACAAAACGCTTGTGGCATTACCGACATCAGTGGTACCGCCAAGTTTCGTGTTACGGGCCCGGATGCTTATGCCTTTTTGGATCACCTATCGTGCAACAAATTACCCGCTAAGGGCGGCCGCATTAGCCTGACCCTTTTCCATGCCAAAAACGGCGGCATTATGGCCGAACAAACCGTGAGCCGAATTAGTCAAGATCATTTTGTATTGATGGGCGCTATAGGTTCACAGATTAAAGACCTGCAGTGGATGCAGCAACATGTAGGCGATTTTAACGTCACCATTGAAGACTTCACCGAAGACTGGGGCGGGTTATTACTCACCGGCCCCAAAGCCCGTCAAATCCTTGAGCACATTTGTGAAGACGACCTCTCTAGCGCTGCCTTCCCATGGCTTGCTTGCCAAACCATTCAGTTGGATTCTGCACCGGTGTTTGCCATGCGTGTGTCTTACGCCGGCGAACTCGGTTGGGAATTACACATGCCTGTGTGGCAGCTCATCTCTATTTATGAATCATTAATGGAGTTTGGCCAACCCTTGGGCTTACGCGATTTTGGTAGCCGCGCCTTTAACAGCATGCGCATGGAAAAAATGTACCGTGCTTATGGTGCCGAATTCACCGAAGAAATTTCTGCCCTAGAAGCTGGCATGGATCGCTTTTTAGATTTAAGCCGCGAGTTTATTGGCAGTGACAACATGCGCCAGCGCCAGTCCGGTAGCCTAGCACTACAGCTTGCCTACTTAGTATTTGACGATGATATACCTGCAGAATGTTTTGGTAACGAAGCGGTATTTGCTAATGGTGACCATACGGGCATAATCACCGGTGGTGCCTATGGCTATCGAGTGCAAAAAAGTTTAGCCTTCGCCTATCTAAAACCCGAGCACTGCAATGCGGGTCAGGCACTCACCGTTGAGACTTCCGTTGGCACGCGACGCTGTCATGTAGAACTCGACGCAGCCTATGACCCAAGCAACGGCCTGCTACGCAGTTGACGACTATGGATCGCCGCGCTACGCTCGCGATGACGGCTACATCTCGTCTTTGCGAGAAACGAAGTGACGTGGCAATCCATGAACTACAATACAATAAAGATAAGAGACACTAATGAGCGACACCCAAGTATTACCAGAAAAAGCCCGTATTGCCATCATCGGCGGCGGTATTATCGGCACCTCCGTAGCCTACCATTTGGCTAAGCGTGGCATAAAAGACGTTGTCCTTATTGAGCGCAAGCAACTCACCTGCGGTACCACATGGCACGCGGCTGGCCTAGTCAGCCTATTGTGGCCCACACCTACTTTGACCAACCTCGCCAAGTACAGCCACGAACTCTACTCACGGTTGGAAGAAGAAACAGGTCAAGCCACAGGCTACAAACGTATTGGTAGTATTTCCTTAGCCCGTACTGAAGCTCGTTTAGAAGAAATTAAACGCACCTCATCCATGGCTAAAGTATTTGGTGTGCAATCAGAAATGATCGACAACACCCGCTTGGCCGAACTGTACCCGGGCATCAACACCAACGGCATTTTAGGGGCCCTATATACCCCAGACGACGGCCAAACCAACCCCATCGACACCACCATGGCACTGGCTAAAGGTGCTCGTATGAACGGCGTAGAAATCTTCGAAAACACCGTCATGGAAGAGTTGTTAACCAAAGACAATGTCATCACCGGCATCCGCACCGACAAAGGCAAAATGGAAGTCGATCAGGTGATATTGTGTGGTGGCATGTGGACCCGTGATCTGGCTAAAACAGTGGGTGTGCAGTTACCCATATATACCTGCGAACACTCCTATATTGTTACCGAAGAGATGGAAGGCTTAACTCAACGCCCGGTATTACGCGACTATGACCGCGGCCTCTACTACAAAGAAGACGCCGGCAAAATGTTAGTGGGCTGGTTCGAAGACAACGCCATCGGCATGTCGATGGACAAAATTGCCGACGACTTCTGTTTCGGCCAATTTCCTTGTGACCAAGACCACGTAGAACCCTACGTTATGAACAGTATGGACACCTTCCCACAACTAGAAACCACGGGTATTCGCACTTGGTTTAATGGCCCAGAAAGTTTCACCAACGACAACCTACACTTACTTGGGCCCACCTCCGAAATAGATAAGCTATTTATTGCCGCGGGCATGAACTCCAAGGGTATTGGTGCCGGCGGCGGTGTGGGCAAAATCATGGCCGACTGGATGATTGATGGCTTCCCATCGGGCGACGTCACCGAATGTGATTTACGCCGTCACCACCCAGCTCAACAACACGACGAATACGTGGCAGAGCGAATTCCAGAAGCCTTAGGCCACACCTATGCCATGCACTGGCCGTTTTACCAGTATGAAACCGCCCGTGATCAAATCCACTCACCACTACATGCAGAACTCGCTGCAGCCGGCGCGTGTTTTGGAGAAGTGTGTGGCTACGAACGAGCCAATTGGTTTGCCAATCCGGGCCAAGAAGCCAAATACGAGTACAGTTATAACAAACCCAACTGGTTTGAAAATAGCCAACAAGAACACATGGCTATGCGTGAGGCTGTGGGCCTGTATGACATGTCTTCTTTTGGCAAGTTTGAAGTGACAGGCCCCGCCGCAGCTAAAAACTTACAGTACATTTGCTCAGGCAATATCGATGTGCCCGTGGG
>DPHD01000011.1:13356-18453 GCA_003523085.1 Oceanospirillaceae bacterium
GTGGTGCGTACAGGCCAAACCACTTACTGGGTGATCACTGGCATCAGCTCCCACTCACGGGACTGGTGGCACCTAAACCACCGTCTCATTGACGATGTACTGCTGCAAGACATCAGCATGAACTTTGGTGGCCTTGCACTCCAAGGCCCTCTTGCGCGGGATGTGTTGTCTCAAGTGACAACCACAGACCTAAGCAATGACGCTTTCCCGTTTGCTACGGGTAAAGTCATGGATGTAGCTGGCGTACGTATGTGGGTACAACGCTTAAGTTACGTGGGCGAACTGGGTTGGGAGTTATTTATTCCAGCCCAACATACCGCCACCGTGTACCGCGCATTAATAGCAGCCGGTGCCGACTTTGGCATACGTAATGTCGGAATGCATGCCGTCAATAGCGCCCGTATGGAAAAAGGCTTTGTACACTGGGGTCACGATGTCGGCCCAGAAGACAACTTGTTTGAAGCGGGCCTAAATTGGGCCGCTAAACCCGATGCTGGCGATTTTATCGGCATTAACGGCTACAAAGAACAGCTGGAGGCCAATGGCACCGAACGTCGCCTAGTACAGTTTAAACTAGACGACACAGAAGCCATGTTATTCCACAATGAGCCGATTATTATGAATGGCGAAATTGTGGGTTACCTCACCTCGGGTATGTATGGCCACGCTGTTGGCAGTGCCATTGGTATGGGTTATGTCAACTCGCCTAACCTGTCCCCCATCCGCCTAGACAAAGCCACCTTCGAAATCGAAATTGCCCTTAAGCGTTATTCTGCCCAAGCCAGCTTACGGGGTTTCTATGATCCCAAGGGTGTACGCCCAAAGGCCTAACACGCCAACTAACCCCACCTGCTGGTTATGCTTTTGTAACCGAACCAGCAGGTTCTACTAACATGGTCTATGTTTAAGCCTACCTCTTTTGCTTAGGCGTAATCATGTTTGCCACCATACCAAGGCTAACCGCCCTACTTTTATTGCTCAGCACCCTGTCCTGCGCCGCTGCCAACCACGCGCAACGCTCTTACCACACGCAAACGGGCAGCACGGTTTCGAGTAGCATTTGGCAAATGCAAACCACTCCAAGCGCTATTACCATGGTCACCACGTCAAACGACGGCGTCATTAACCGCTTCAGCATATCACCTACCCACAAGGCAACTACCGTTTGGGAATTCATTGACCCGTTGAACAACACACACGTCCACGCATTTTCAGTTGGCAAAACCATTAAGTTAAGCGGTGTATTAAAGGGTACAAAGGTGCAGCAAAGTTGTAACTTAGACCAACCGTGGTGGCAGCCAATACCTTGGAACCTAGAACAAATGTTAGGTGACAATAAAGATCAGGCTACGTTTGTAGCCATCAGACCCAGCGACCTTAAATGCCACGACTTTGTAGCCCAACGTTTAGCCGAACAACCCGAAGTCAGTGCAGCACAGAAAGTTCGTGTTGAAGTACGCTTGACGGGTGCTTACAACAAGTTTTGGAAGGCACAGTATTGGTTTGATGCACACTCCGATCAATTTATCCGTTATCAAGCCAAACATGGCCTATTTGCCAAACCCACCGTGGTGCAACTGCAGGAGCTTAATCTAAGCCCTGCGGCCCAATAATGGCGGTTAATTGCCAACAAAATCCAACATGACTTGCTTGATCACTGCGCCTATAAGCCTGCAGTCTTCATGATCAAAGGTTAACGGCACCCGTAGGTCCATGGTTTTTTCTAACGCCTGTAAGGTGTGCGGCAGATGTGGCATCGGCTCTATATAGTGCCAACTGTCGTAGCGGCTGGTAAAAGCGTTAGGTTGCGCTTCACCAAACCACTTAAGCTCCACACCTTGGTGAGCACAAGCCGTTATAAAGTCTGGGATCTGGTGTATTGAAAGCCCACTGGCACGAAACTGCAGCGAGCTACCTACATAAGATTCATCGGCGTGGCGAGCCGGGATATGCAAACCGTCAATGGCATTAATGGCTTGACTTAAAATTTGGTAGCGGCGGTTCCAGCGCTGACAATTGTGATTCAAAGACGGCAACTGGGCCACAGCAATGGCCGCGCGGAGATTATCCATGCGGCCTGACATATTGGCACTGGTTAAACGGATTTTTTCAAACACCTCTGGTGGTGGCGAGGCACCATGGCGCTGATACAACATGTAGGATCCCGAATGCATAATCAAACGGGCTGCAAGTTCCGCATCATCGGTCACCACTAACCCACCTTCACCGGTATTTAAGTGTTTGTAGGTTTGTAAACTAAACGCCGCTACGCTACCAAAATTACCTGATTTAACCCCGCGCCAAGCACCCCCCATGGTATGGGCGCAGTCTTCTAATACTTGTAGGCCTAGGTCATTACATAACGCCATGAGCCGGTCCATATTGGGAATATGGCCACGCATCAGGGACAACAGCAATATTTTGGCATGGCTAGATTTTGCCTTGGCTTCCAGGTCAGCCAAATCCAGGTGGTAATGGTCGTCAATTTCCACCAATACTGGTACCCCACCCGCCGCATGAATAGCACCGGGTACCGGCGCTAAGGTATAGGCATTGGTCAGTACCGCGTCGCCTGCCGCAAGCCCCATGGCGCGTAGGGCAATGTGTAAACCATAACCGCCCGAGGTACAAGCCAAGCAGTATTTTCTACCTTGGTACTGAGCAAACTCTTGCTCCAGTAAAGCGGCATCAGAGACCTCGGGGCCCACCGTGTTATACCGGTGTAAGCGACCAGAATCCAACAGCTCCATAACTCTCTGCTTAGCTGAGTCAGGGATCGGCTCTTGTTGGGTAAAGGCTTTGGTAAACTGCAACTTAGGCATTAATACATCTCATCGAATAGACAGAGCCACAAGATCTCACATGTGTATTAAGGCTGCAAGGGTGCAACTGGCCAATTAGCCACCTTATAGTCAGCCGTAGAATCCGGATTGACTTGTGCCACGCCAAACTCAGTAGTCATAGGCAATACGCCCGCCCAAACTGGCCAGCTAACGTCCTCTGGTTCATCAACTGCAGGGCCAGAACGCACCTTACAAGACACCTCATCTAAATCCATCATCAGCACCCCCGTCGCTTTGACTTCGGTGTCGGTAATGGGGCGCAACTGATCCCAACGCTCAGGCGAAAACTTATCCACCATCAATTTTAACTGGCGCTGCTTCTCTACCGGATCGGTAATGTCTTGGGGTTTGCCAAAAATCATTACCGAGCGATAATTTACCGAGTGATTGAAGGCCGAACGCGCCATCACTAAACCGTCTAAAAGCGTAATGGTCATACAAGTGTCTGTAGACTCCGGCGCATTAACATTTTGAGCCTTACTATGAGCATGCCAATATATTTTATTGCCGTCTCGCCAATGGCAAGTAGGAATCACCAACGGCTGACCCTTGACTAGAAACCCAACATGGCAAATTAACGCTGCATCAATGATGGCATGTACTTTATCCACATCATATTCTGCACGTTTTAATCCACGTTTAATCTGGGTACGGGGGGTAACTTTATTTTGGCTCATGTTAGCGACTCAAGGTTTGATTAATAACAACAATAGGCGCAATATAAATCAACAACTGGCTATATAATATAGCCAATATTGATTACTTTTTAATAGCCAATTTTCATGACCGATAATCACCCATCTATACCTTTAGAAAATCTTGTAAGTCTGTCGGTCGGCGCGGCCGAACCGCTGTACCAACAGCTAGTTCAACAGCTGCGGTTGCTCATTGTCACAGGGCGGGTATTAGCCAGCAGCAGATTACCCTCGAGCCGACAACTTGCCCTCGACCTGAGTGTATCTCGCACCACCTGCACCAGTGCATACCAACAATTACTCGCCGAAGGCCTTTTAATTAGCCGCCAAGGTGCTGGTGTTTTTGTCAATACCGACTTGCCCGCAGCGTTACGGCAAGGCAAAGTCAAACCTTTATCTATTGGGGATCGCCTAGGGGCCACCCAATCAACCACCAATACTAGCGTAGGTTTTAGCTCTGGGCCAGATGCCAGTAGCTTCCCGTTTCCCCTATGGGCACGTTGCCTTGCTAAAGCCTGGCGACGCCCAGAGCCGAGTTTATTACAAGACTTGCACCTGGGTGGTTATGAAAAGTTGCGCCGCAGTTTAAGCCACTACGTGTATATGACCCGTGGCGTTTATTGCAGCCCATCACAAATTGTCATTACCGCCGGACAGCGCGACTCCCTGTCGTTAATTAGCAAGGCGTTAATGCAGCCAGGTGATCATGTATCTATGGAGAACCCTGGTTACCCATTACAAAGGCAGGTTATCCATAGCCTAGGCTTAACGCCACGCTGGCTTGAGGTGGACCAAGAAGGCGCCCAACTGCCCGCTAACAGCACGTCACAGACTAAGTTAGCTATCATTAGCCCTAACCGCCAATATCCTTTAGGCATGGCCATGAGCGGGCCCCGTAAATTAGCCTGGCTCAACCACGCACAAAAGCAAAACTGTTGGTTACTAGAAGACGATTACGACAGCGAGTTCACTTATGAAAGGCGCAAGACCGACGCCTTAATGAGTTTGGACCAGACCCAAAAGGTGATCTTATTAGGCAGCTTTTCTAAACTCATGTTTCAAGGTTTTAGACTCGGTTATTTGGTGCTACCAGAAGCGTTGGTTGGCGATGTCATAGAGGCTCAGCAAGAGTTGGGGGGCATGGCCTCACTGCATATTCAACCGGCATTAAGCTTGTTGTTAACCGACCGTAGCTTCAACCCTCACCTTGGCCGTATGCGCAAATTATATCGCCATCGCCGCGACGTGCTTTGTGATTTAATTAACTTACACTTAAGCCCATGGCTGTATGTCACACCACCTGAGTCGGGCATGCATTTGGTGGCCTATAGCCACCAAACAATTGACGATCAGGGCATCGTTCGGCGTTTAAAAAGCCAGGGCGTCACCGCCTTTGCTCTGTCCAAACACTATGCAGGCCAAGGCCCCAGCGGCTTCTGTTTAGGTTTTTCTGGCTCTGATGACGAGCAGTTAAAGCATAACGTGATAGTGCTCAAGCAAGTATTGGTAGCGGCAGGCTTTTTAATGGGTCCCACACAAGGTGTGGGAACCAGGTGGAC
>DPHD01000049.1:0-957 GCA_003523085.1 Oceanospirillaceae bacterium
GGTTAATGGGTTCACCACGGATATTGCGGTATTCCTCGGCGACGATCGGCGGTCCACCATCCAATGGCTGACCCATACCATCAAGCACCCGACCCAACATGGATGGGCTCATGGCCGTATTGTTCGACTGCGTTTGTGGTTTTACCTTAAATCCAGCAGCAATGCCTTGCACACTGCCAAACGGCATCAATAGTAATTTGTCATCGCCAAAGCCCACCACTTCTGCGGTTAATACCTGGCCTTGGGGTCCAATAATGTCACAATAGGAGCCCACCGGCGCATTGACGCCTGAGGCTTCTAAGGTGAGGCCCACCACCCGCGTTAGCACACCTTGCGACTGGGGTTTGGGCAATTGTATTTGCGACAAGCTTTGCGTCAGTTGGTCGGCTAAACTATTCATCGACGGGCTCATGTTGATCGTCAGTTGATGGTGGTTCGGCTTGAGACTCTGGTTCTGGCTCAAGCTCTGGTTCTAGCTGAGGCTCTGGTTCTAGCTGAGGCTCTGGTTCTGACTCTAGTTGAGGCTCTAGATCCATCATTTCTAGTGGTGTAACAATTGTTTCATCCACAAAGCCTAAGGCTTGTTGCGATAGTTGAGCTAAGCGATCTTGCACTAGGTCTTCCACCCAACTGCCTTGTTGTTCAACCTTCACACTGCCAATACCCACCTCATTATTAGGTAACAAGGTGACTTGCTCTGGTAAACTATTAGCCCCTTGCAAACGTTCAAACTCGGCCGGATTGAGGTGCACCTGGATGCTGCTTTGGGATTGATGTAATTGATCCATGTTTAAGCGAACCAAACGTTCAATGGCCTGAGTCGACAAACTTAACTCGCCACGCACGAGCTGTTTAGCCATATGTAAAGCCAGCGCTTGCATGGGTTGAAGCAGCTCATCACTTAAGGTATCAGTCACCGCAGTTAAGGTAGTTAAGGTTTGTTGCAACTCCAGATCA
>DPHD01000049.1:1132-7707 GCA_003523085.1 Oceanospirillaceae bacterium
TGTTGCATCAGTTCTTGTGCTTGCTGCTGGCCCGCTGCTTGGCCTTTAATTTCACCTTCAGACTGACCTAATGAAAGGCCTTTTTCGTAGCCTTCTTCATAACCCGCGTCGTAACCCTCGGCATGGCCAGGGGTCGTCATCGACGCTGTTGTAGTCTCTGCCTCTGTGTCACCAAAGCCATCACCAGCGATGGATGAAAAACCAGCACCTGCGGCTTCATGAGGTGCTGCAAACACCTGCCAATCTTCATTTTTGGCTTGTACTTGGCTCATTACCGACACCTCGGCCGTCGCAAAGTTACCCGACGCTGGAGCGCGAGTAGGGGAGGTTAAAGAGAAGAATGGTGCAAACTCCACCCCCGCACCAGACAAGGGCGTGTTCCAGGCCTGGTACTCGTTTGCCAGGCCTTGCTTCACCACGCGATCAGACAAAGTCTGCTCCGCCACCTAGCATCATCTCGCCGGCGTCAGATAAACGTCTTGCAGTACGTAAAATATCCTTCTGCGCTTCTTCAACTTCACTGATCCGCATGGGGCCTTTGGCTTCCATGTCATCCAAGAATAGCTCGCCAGCGCGCTTCGACATATTCTCCAAGAATTTGTCTTTAACCAGATCATCAGCGCCCTTCAGAGCCACCATGAGCAAATCGGTTTCAATGTTACGAATAAGCACCTGAATACTCCGAGCATCCACCCCTTCAAGGTTATCAAAGACAAACATATTGTCTTGGATACGGCCGGTGAGGTCTTCATCACGTTCCATCAAATTACCCATAATCTGAGTTTCCATCTCAGACTTGGTAAAGTTCATAATTTTAGCCGCCTGGGTCACACCACCCACGTTGGAGGACTTCACCGCAGAATTACTGGAGAACTGTTTTTGCATGATGGTTTCAAGTTCTTCCAAGGCTTCAGGTTGAATGGTTTCTAACTGCGCCACGCGCATGATGATTTCTGGGCGTAATTCTTCAGGTAAAAAGTGTAATACGTCGGCTGCCAATTCGTGTTCCAAGAAAGACACAATAATTGAGATGATTTGCGGGTGTTCGCCACGAATCATCTCGGCGATGGAGCGTGAGTCCATCCAATTTAGAATATCTAAGCCGCGACTCGCCCGTGTAGGGATAATACGGTTGAGTACACTGGCGGCTTTGTCTTCACCCAAGGCCTTAGTAAGCACTCGCTGTACATAATCGCTGGTGCCCATCGACAGGTTAGTTTGTTGCTTCATGGTAAGTACAAACTCATCCAGCACTAGGTCTACCGCTCCTTGTGATACGTTAGCCACCGACACCATAGCCGCACCCAAATGCTGCACTTCACGGGGTGGTAAATGACTGATGACGTTGGCCGCCTCTTCTTCACCCAGCACCATCATTATAATGGCGGTTTTTTGGGTGTTGGAGAGGGTTTTAAACTCTTCGTCGTCCTTCAAATCCATGGTGGGTTCTACATTTTGTTTTTTATTAGCCATACAATTTTCTCATGCCTCGACGGGTTATGGTTGCTATAACCCACCTTAAAGGTCTTGCTTAACCCAAGTACTCATAACGCCCGCTACACGCTTGGAGTCTTCGGTCACTAACATACGCATCAACGCCACTTTATCATCATAACTGTTGGCCGTGTCGAGCATATCCATGGATATATTCGACTTCTTAGGTCTCATGCGAGCCTTCATCTCTTCAATGGTTTCGCCTTCAATTCTGGGTTCAGCCTCTAGCGGGGCTGGGGGCATTTGGTTACCGTTGGCATCAACACTGCCCTCTAGGGCGGATTCGGCTACTACAACCTTAGGGCTTACCAAGTTTTTAATGACTGGTCTCAGTACTACCAAGATAAATACCAAGGCTAAAATGGCTAACAAAATTTGGCGTATCAGGTCTTGTACCCAAGTTTGTTCCCACACGGGCACGTCTGGGATCACCATTTCTGGTTGAAACGCCATGCCAATCACGGTGACGTTATCGCCCCGTTGATCGTCAAAGCCCACCGCCGTTTTAACTAAACTTTGGAACTGCGCCACTTGCTCCGCGGTAAGGGTTTGCCGAACTTCATCACCCGCTTCGTTAACCGTGAGAGGCTCATCAATCACCACCGAAATGCTTAATCGTTTAAGCTCTCCCGTGGCCAATTTAGTGTGTTGAATCGTACGGTCGATCTCGTAATTTCGGGTACGGTTGAGGGCCCCGGTTGTATCGCTGGTTGCAAGACCGCTGGTCGCAATAGGTAAAGTCTCCGATTGATTTTCTGCCAATACTGGGTCTTTAGGCGGCTCGTTAGATAAGCTACCCGGCACACCTTCGCCAGACACACCATTTTTATTGCCCTCGCCTTGCGACAACTGCTCACTACGAATAGAGATAGTATTAGGATTAAAGTTCTCTTGTGTCATTTCTTGTACCGTAAAGTCCATGTCGGCATTGACTTCTGCACGTAACTTATTGGCACCTACCAAGGGGCCCAACAACGACTGAATACGCTGCTGGTACATTTTTTCTAGTTTGTTACGATAACTCAACTGCTTATCGCTCATGCCTAAGCCACTCATGTCTTGATCGTCTGCCAACAAATTACCAAACTGGTCCACCACCGACACGTTGTTAGCCTGTAAATAAGGCACACTCGAGGCCACCATATGCACTACGGCCTGGGCTTGCGCGTCTGACAATCGGCGGCCTTGGGCTAAGGTTAAAATCACCGACGCTGTAGGCTCCACTCGGTTGCGTACAAATACCGACTGTTTAGGCATAGCCAAGTGTACGCGGGCGTGTTGTACCGCCTGAATACTACTAATGGAATGGGCTAACTCTTCTTCAATGGCCAATTGGTAGCGTTTTTGTTCAATAAACTGACTGGTACCCATGGACTGCTGATCGCGGATCATGGCAAAACCGTCGGTGGCAGTGGCTGGTATACCCTGACTTGCCAGTACCATTTTGGCCTCATGGTATTGGTCATTAGGCACGCTTACAGAACCACTGGCGGCGTCTATCTCCACCGGCATTCCGGCTTTTTGTAGGCTCTCATAGGCCGCCGCTTGGTCGACACTGCTCATGCCAGGAAATAACGGCCTATAACTGGCCTTATTGAACGACATAAACACCATCACCATCACCAACAGGGCAAATACAGACACCGCCAAAGGCAGGGTTCTACGTACGGCCGGCTGAGCTAAAAACTCGGCCCACATGCCTTGTGTTGGCTGGGTGGCGCTGGGGGGTAACGCTGCTGGGTTCATTGTAGTTTCGGCCATGAGAGTATCCTAAATAGGGTCAGTATGGTATTGCCTTAAACGGGCATTTTCATGATGTCTTGATAGGCAGACAAGACTTTGTTTCTTACTTGTAATGTGGCTTGATAGGCCATGGATGACTTTTGCATACTCAGCATGACATCGGCCAATGGAATATCGGCGCCGCGGTCATAGGCTCCGGCCATGGTTTTTGCCGTCATCTGGGTTTCGTTGACGGCCTTCAAACTGTCGGCCATGGCGGTACCAAAACTGGAGACAGACTCAGCCTGGCCAACGTTGGACAGACCAGGAGCTTGGGTTTGTGATTGGCTCGCCATGATGCGCATCTGATTGATCATGCCTTGCATTGAGTTAACGTCGTTTACATTCATAGTCAGTTTCTCTTTGATCTGCGGTATTAGCGAGGAATAGCCAAACCAAGATCTTTCATCTTGGCTAACTTATAACGCAAGGTGCGTGGGCTAATGCCCAATTCTAACGCTGCGTCTTTGCGGCTGCCATTGAGTCGATCTAAGGTGCTTAAAATCATTTTTTGTTCACTGTCTCGAGCCACATCTGACAAGCCTCGAGCTTGTGTATCCGTCGGTGCAAATCCGCCATCGGTACCTGTAGCTTGGTATATTTGAAATTGTTCTTCTGGCACTTCTAGGACAGAAGGCAGCGCTTCCATTTGTGGTATTTGTTGCATAAAGTCATCTAGCCCGCCATCCACCAGCAGATGTTCCATACCAATCACACCACCCACAGCCAACACCAAGGCACGCTGCACCACGTTTTCTAATTCGCGCACATTGCCAGGCCAAGCATAGGTTTGTAAAAACTCAAGTGCCGCCGCACCAAACTTAGCGTTGACCGCCATGGCACCCATACTGCCACGGTGGCGTTGCAACAAAAATTGAGCGATCGGCAAAATATCTTGTGGACGATCTTTAAGGGGAAGTAGTTTTAACGGGAATACATTAATACGATAGTAGAGGTCTTCACGAAAACGCTTGTCCAGCACTTCCTGTTGTAAATTACGGTTAGTGGCAGCAATAATACGGGCATCTAACTTAATCACCTCGGTGCCACCCAAACGCTTTAATTCTTTCTCTTGCAGCACCCTTAGTAGTTTGGCTTGTAATGCAAACGGCAATTCGCCCACTTCATCAAGAAACAACGTGCCGCCTTGAGCTTGCTCAAATAAACCTAAGTAACGGGCATGGGCGCCGGTAAAAGAGCCTTTCTCGTGTCCAAAGAGCATGTCTTCTAACATGGTTTCGGGGATCGATGCGCAGTTCACCGCCACAAATTCGCCGTCTTTACGGGGCGAAGCTTGATGAATGTGATTGGCTAGTACCTCTTTACCAGCACCAGATTCGCCACCAATCAACACTGTGACGTCGGTTTGCGCTACCCGCTCAGACAATGCCAACAGCTGCTGACTACGTACGTCGCGGCAAATAAACCCTTGGGGGCGCTGCTCCACCAGTTGAGTTAAATAACGTTTAAAGCGACCTGGCTCAATAGGCAAGGTAAGGGCATTTTTAGCGCCCAAGGCCATTGCCTCTACGGCGGTGGCCACATCATTAGCCTCTACCAATACTAAGACGCTGGCACGTTGTAGGGCTGCGGCCAATTGGGTAAATACCACGGCTAGCGGCACTTGTAGGTTGGTGGCATTAACCACCAGCAAGTCCACACGACTACGCCCCAAAACCATTGCCAACTCATTAAGGTCGCGGGCAGGCAAGGCAGCCATACCGGCACCATTGGCCAATTCGGCCAACATGTCTAGGCCGGTGTCCTGGCTGTCTAGCAGTGCGACTGTTGTATTAGAGTGGGGCATCATTGCTTCCGTTTGTATTGGGCCTAACTAAGGCGGTCAACTATTCACAAACTTAAATGCAATTTCAATGCCATGTTTATAAAACAACATTAAGTCATTGTTTTATAAAGGTTTTATAGTATTGCTGAGGTGCCTTAAAATAACAATAAGGGCTTGATCGACGGGAAGCCGTCATAATTATCCCGCTTCTAAAAGCTGGTATTTCTTAATCTTTTCGATCAGTGTCGTACGCCTGACACTGAGTAGAGTCGAAGCCTTACTGACGTTGCCAAAGGTCGCGTTAAGGGCTTTTTGGATGAGCTGCGTTTCCACCGCAATGAGTTGCTGCTTCAGGTCGCAGCCCTGACTGATGTCAATGCCCGACACCAATACATCGGCCAATTGTTCAGTGTCCGCTGGCAAATCTTCAGCAGACATTGGCTCAAACAAGCTTGGGGGCAAGTTGCTATGGGGCACTGCCGGTGCCACCAATTCGGCCTGAGGCTGAAGGCTAAGCTGCGCCTGCCCTTCTATGGCCATCATGTCCGACACCAACATTGGTGCGCCTGGCTGTAGGTCTTGCAGACTGATTTCGGCACCTGGGTGCAAAATACTCATGCGCTCCACTAAATTACGTAATTCGCGACAATTACCCTTCCACTCACGTTGCATCACCTCGTGGGCTGCCGCACTCGATAACGACACCGGTGGCTCGTCACCAAAACACAGATCCTTGGCGAAATAATCCCATAACAACAATATGTCTGTTCCTCGGTCACGCAAGGGGGGCATTTGAATAGGGAAAACGTTGAGGCGGTAATACAAATCTTCGCGAAAGTCGCGAGCAGCCACTTTGTCAGCCAAATTCTGGTGTGTGGCGGCCACAATGCGCACATCAACTGCGCGGGGCTTTTCGCTGCCCACCCTATCGATGACATGTTCTTGCAACACCCGTAGCAGTTTAACTTGCATATTGAGCGGCATTTCGCCAATTTCGTCGAGTAATAACGTGCCATGATCCGCCAGCTCAAAACGGCCTTTGTGCGCACTAGACGCCCCAGAAAAGGCGCCCTTTTCGTGGCCAAACAATTCACTTTCTAATAATTCAGCCGGAATGGCACCACAGTTAACGGGGACATAAGCAAAGTCGCTGCGGGGGGACTCTTGATGGATGGCTTGGGCAACTAACTCTTTGCCGGTACCCGATTCGCCTAAGATCAATACCGATGCATTAGACCGAGCCACCTGCTGGATCAAATGCTTCACTTGCTGCATAGGTGCTGAGTTACCCAACAGCAGGGAATCGGTAATGGACATGGGTCAGACTCTAGGGGGTAAGCCTGTCAAATTACCGACATATTCAATTTAGCGCAAGCAAAACCACCAGATAGTTTGTAACCGATTGTATCCTGACCTACCCACAGCCATTCTAATCTAACCACCGTCATCCTGACGAAGGTCAGGATCTCAGGAACCCCACTAAGATTCAGGCCTACGCCCACTAGTGTCCGGG
>DPHD01000070.1:0-7493 GCA_003523085.1 Oceanospirillaceae bacterium
TAACCACCGTCTATGATCAAGTCTAGACTATGTTCTAGAGTTTGCCGTATATCGTAAGGATCAGTTAAAGGAAATTCTTCATTAGGCAAAATTAAAGAGCTGCTGAGCATGGGTTCGCCTAACTCTTTTAGCAACGCTAATGCAATGGCGTTGTCGGGCACTCTTAGACCTATGGTCTTCTTTTTAGGGTGCAGCAGTTTTTTAGGCACTTCTTTACTAGCTTTGAGGATAAAGGTGTATGCACCTGGCGTGTGGGATTTAAGTATGCGGTAGGCTTCGTTATCGACTTTGGCATAGGAGGCGATTTGACTGAGGTCTTCGCACACCAAGGTTAGGTGATGCTTGTCGTCGAGCTGGCGTATTTGTTTAATACGGTCAACGGCTTTTTTGTCACCTAAGTGGCAAGCTATGGCGTAGGCGCAGTCTGTGGGGTACACCACAACACCGCCTTTTTGTATGATTTCTACGGCTTGCTTGATTAGGCGTGGCTGGGGGGTTTCTGTGTGTATTTGGAAGAATTGGCTCATGGGCTGCTGTTTTAACCGAGTTTTGAAGACAAGGTGTATTGTAGCGATTGAGGAGTAGTTTTGACAGGCGCAAAAAAAAACCCTAGCGATCTACGCTAGGGGTAACAGGGTACTTCAAGAAAGGGGTACTGTGTCGCCCTGACGAAGGTCAGGGCCTTAACGGGGCACTTGTCGCCCTGACGAAGGTCAGGGCCTTAAGATTCCGGCCTGCGCCGGAATGACGTGGTTATGGATTGCCGCGCTACGCTCGCAAAGACGAAACGGTGGATTGCCGCGCTACGCTCGCAATGACATTAGGCCTACTTAAGTAGGCTCAATATGTCTTGGGTTGACGCGTTAGCTTGTGAAAGCATAGCGGTACCGGCTTTTTGCAGCACTTGGCTCTTGGCTAAGTTGGCGGATTCGGCGGCAAAGTCAGAATCCATTATGCGCGACCTGGCAGCGGAGGTATTTTCCGACACGTTCATGAGGTTATCAACCGTGTGGAACATACGGTTAGACACGGCACCCATTCTGGAGCGAAAATCTGCCATCATTTCTAAGGCGTTATCCACCACCGTTAAAGCATGTTTGGCGCTGGTGCTGTCGGTGACCAATACATCATCAATGCTATTGGCTGCAGACACGCTCGCTGTTTGTACTGCGGTTGTGGCAGAGGCCATGGCGGTACCTGCCGCCACACCGGTAAATACCAACTTACCACTGGTTACGGCTTTACTGGCGTAGCCGGCTTCGCCGTTAACCACTAAGGCGCCTAGAGCATTGAGGGTAGTGGTTTGGTCGGTGGCAAATTCTTGGGTGTAGGTCTTGCTACCTACGGTGACGCTAACGCGATCACCTACAGCGAGGGTGATACCACTAAAATCATAGCTTTCTTGCTCGGCTGTAATGGCAGCCTTGGTATAGGTTGCGGTACCCGAGATATCACCTGCGTTAGCCACTTGGGTAAAGGTCAAGGTGCCACTTGAGTTGGTTAGTGTATAAGCTCCATTAGCCGTGCCGTTAGCGCTCCACGCAGTGTCAAAAGCGGCCGCAGCGGCTGTTGCATTGGCCGCAGCGGCTGTAAACGTATGGCTAAATGTTGTAGTGCCCATGGTTATGGAAACCTTGTCTCCAATGGCTGCTCCAGCGCTAAAGGCAAGGGTCTTTACGGCCTTATTGCCATCGACCACGCCGGTAGTTGTGGAAGACGTTGCTGCAGCACCCGCTATCGTACCTGGTGCTGTCACTCCAGTAACTTCATTCGCTGTTGATGGTGCCGACGCACCGGCCTTAGTGGCATAGGTTTGTGTGCCTATCATGTTACCCGCCATGTTGCTTAAGGTCACTGTGACCTTATCATTGGCGGTATGGCCTACCTGAAAGGTAAAGCTGGTATTGCTGCCATCTAGAATCTTTTGGCCGTTAAATGTAGCTTGCGCCACACTACGGTTAAGCTCTTCTTTAAGCTGAACAATTTCATTGTTCAATGTCTTTCTATCCAGCGTGGAGTAGGTATCGTTGGCGGCTTGTACCGCCAATACTCGCATGCGCTGCAAAATGCCAGAATGCGAATCTAGCGCACTTTCTGCAGTTTGCGCTAAGGATATGCCGTCGTTGGCATTACGAATGGCTTGGTTTAAGCCTTCGATCTGCGACGTCATGCGGTTGCCGATAGCAAGGCCTGCGGCATCATCCATAGACGAGTTGATGCGGCTACCGGAGGACATGCGCTCCATCGCCACTTCCATTTCATTGCGCGATTGCGACAAGTGTCGCTGCGACGTCAATGACGCGATATTTGAATTAATGACCATAGCCATAATAACTAATCCTTTCTTTTGCCCTTCGTTGAGGGCGGTGTTCCGCTTCAGTGTTTTAGCTACCTAGCGGATATATTTGAATAAGCTTAACCCGCTCAATTGAGCAAAGGTTTGTTGCCCTGCCTGTAATGCCAGGGATTGATTCTTTAGCCGCGATGCAGCCTCTACATAGTCCAAATCTTCCATGCTCGATTGCAGGGTTTTATAGGTGAAATCGCGGTCTTCTATCACATTGCTTAGGGTTTCTACCCGTTGCATACGCGAACCGATGTTGGCTTGCTGTACGGTGACGTGTTCATGCACGCTAGACACTTTATCTAGGGTGTTTCTAATTTCTGTGGTGTTGTTGGTTACCAAGGCTTGGTACATCTGGCCAAGGGTAGCAAACATATCAATACTCGAGGTGGTGCCGGTACTGGCGTCTCGGTGTTGTACGCTGCCAAACACCTCCGAACCAGGCAGCCCTAGCTGCATGCTGCGGCCCTCATCCACCATCACTTTTTGATAATCATGGGTGCCTGTATAAGTCACTACACCCGTAGACGCCTCCACAAATGGCGCCTTATTTTGAGTAAAGCCAGAAAATAAGTAGGCCCCATCGGTGCCGCGCATGTTGCCCAAGTCGGCCAGCGAGCTAATCAATTCCTTGACCTCTATCGCCAAACTTTTACGGTCGGCAGCACTGTAGGTATCGTTGGCGGCCTGCACACTCAATTCTTTAATGCGCGACACCACTTCAATGGAACTGCTCACAGACGCTTCTTGCATCTTTAAGGTGTCTTCCATGCGGCCCAAGTTCGTCAGATAGCGTTGGTTTATGTCCATCTGCGACTTGAGGTTGTTGATGGCCGAGGCCAATGCAGGGTCATCAGAAGGCCTTAAAATCTTTTTGCCAGACGACAGCTGCGCTTGAGTCTCAAACACTTTGGCTTGCTGCTTGCCCATTTGCTGGGTGGCTTGGTTGTAAAAACCGGCTTGTGTTACACGCATGTAATGTCCTTAGGAAGCATAACTATCGTATCCCCAAAATAGTGTCGAACAGCTTATTGGCCGTGCTTATCACTTGTGCAGAGGCTTGGTAAGCCTGCTGAAATCTTAGTAAATTGGCGGCTTCTTCATCTAAACTCACGGCCGACGTTTCGTCGCGCTTTTGTTGCGCTTGGTCAACTACAATTTGTTGTGCATCGCGGCTCACGGCGGCTTGTACCACGGTATTGCCTAAATTACCTATAATGTCTGTGTAGACCTCGGTAAAGTCGCCACGACCACTAAAAATCTCTTTATTACCCTGCAGCTCAATCATGCCTAGCAAGTTACGGTTATCGCCGGCTAAATAGGTATTGCCACGAATGGCATATTTATCATTGGCTTGCACCACGCCATCAAAAGACACCTTCCAACCGTTATGCTCAATCGTACTGCCTGCAGTATAAGTGCCATTGGCAATGTTGGTATTGGTGCTGGTATCTACCAAGGTGTAGCTGGTGGCATCAGCGGCAAATACCACGTCAATGTTTTGGCGTAATTGTTCGCGTGCATCAACCCTAGCTATAGCGCCCCACTGGCCACTCACTTGCGCACTGCCAGTGCCGGTAACAAACACCAATAAGTCTTCTTTCATGCCACCGTTAATGGCAAAATAATCCCGTGTGTCAGTGGCGTCTGCGTTAGTTACCGTAACAGCGGCGTCCATGTAGGCACTGGTGCCCGTTTGGTTCCTATAGGTCGCGTCATAGCTTGCTGTAGTGGTAAAACCGTTGGATGTTGCAATTAATTGAGTTTGTTCGGCACTGGACAAGGCGGTGCCATATATTTGTTTGCCTTCGCGGGTAAACACTTGCATTTTGATGCTTGAACTGGCGTTTTCTGCAGCGCTATAAAACTGTGCATTCTGGGTGTGGGCCGGGATCACAAAGGCCTGATTATTACTGGTGGTTACGCTGGTTGCAGCCACTTGAGCAATATTGTTACGCAGTAGCGTATCCATACTAGCGTCTGCCTGGGGTGGCTCGGCTTTGATATAACCATTAAGTAAAACCTTAGTGGCACTGGCATTGGTGCTCGCCCTGGCCACAGACACCGCGCCACCGGCGGCAATATTGGAATGATCAGTTACTGCAAGTTGCAAGGCATCTATCGGGCGTTTGTTGGCTTTAAAGCTAAAGGTGTCACCATCTTTAGGCACTCCGGTAAGAGTCAGGGTAACTCCGCCCATGGTCAGTTCAGAACTACCACTCACACTCACTTTAGAATCGGTGTTGGTTAGGCTCCAAAGCTTGGTGGCGTCAGAATAGGTCAGCTCCATAGACAAGCGCTCTATTTTGGCGTTGGGCACAGCGCTCACTTTGACAAAACCTGTGCCGGTGTTTAAGCTTGGTGTTACCGTGTAAATGTTACCTAGGGAAAATAGTTCACCACCAAAACTGCCGTGGGCGTTGATACCTAAGGCGTGGATCTTATTTACCTCACCTACAAACACTTGGGTTAAGGTGTCTAATTCATCCCGCAAACTCAACAATGAATTGTCTCTAAAGTCACTTATGCCCGCCAAACTACCACCTACCACCTGAGTGACCGCTTGTGGGTTCATATGCGGGTTCAGCACTAACGTGGCTAAATCAGGATTCGTTGTATTGCGCTGCAAACCTAAGGTACTGGCGTCTTTGCCACGTACTAAATACTGCCCCGAGGCCACGTCGCCAATATGTATATCCACCGACCCATTGGGTTTTTCTACGGTTTTGATACGCAACAGTTTAGACATGTCTTGAATCAGCATGTCGCGGCGGTCGAGTAATTCGTTGGGTTGTTTATTCAAACTGGTGGCGCGGTTCAAAGAGCCATTAATGGTTGCTAACTGAGCACCATATTGGGTAATTTGGTCCACCTTAGACTTCATGTCCGTGTATGAGTCTTCTTCTATACGTTTGAGCTGGCCACCAATAGAGGCAAATTGAGACACGGTGGCTTCGGCCACATTAAGTAGGTTTTGGCGCGCCGCTACCGACGAAGGCGACAAGCTCACTTCTTGTATTGCCGAGAAAAAACCATCAATCGAGGTAGACAGGCTTAACTGTTTATCGGCCAAAATGTTTTCTAACTGAGTCACGTATTCCAAGGTGGACTCATGTTTTGATAATTGTGATTGACTGGTTCTTAGGCTTTCTACCACAAAATTGTCGTAGGTTCGCTGTACACGTATGGCACGGGCGCCGTTACCAATATTGAGCGAACCCTCGCTAGAAGATGCGTTCTCTACTACTTCTAAGCGCTGGCGGTTGTAACCTTCGGTATCCACGTTGGCAATGTTATTACCCACAGTCGCTAAAGCGCGCTGATAAGTGCGCACTCCAGAGATACCTGTTGATAATAAATCGGCCATTGTTTTAACGTCCTATACTGTTGGTGTTATCTACAACTACTTGTATTTGTTTAAGTTAAACATCAAGGCGGCAGGATCTTGCCGCTCTATGTCGTAGGATGAGTGGCGGAAATCCGGCAATTGCATCCCTTTATTAGCATTATCTTTATCTCTTGCAAGAGACATGCCAGAAAACATAGCTTGAATATCAAAGGCTTTACCCTCTTCGCGCAACTTCAGCAAATCCGCCGCAGGCATCGCCATGCCCTGCCTGGCAAACTGCTCTTTAATAACATTAGCAATGCCAAAATCGCCGCGCTTAGCCATGTCCAGCGCCACTTGTTTGTCGGCCATGTCTTGGTAGGTTTGTACCGCTTGCGAGTCAAACATGCCCTCTTTAGGTATCGACTTACGCATTTCTGCCAACATCATTTGAATAAACAGGGCTTCAAACTGCTGTGCCGTTTCTTCTATGGCAGCTTGTTGGTCGTGTTGTGCTTGGCTACGCAATTTTGCCAAACCGTTAAAGTCGTTGTAGTTACTGGCGTGCTGTGTGGTATTTACACTCATGCTATTCCTTGGTTTACGGTGGACTTAAATAACAATTAAATCGGCACGTAAACTGCCGCTTTGTTTTAATGCTTGTAATATAGACACCAAAGCACTGGGGGTCGCTCCCACAGCGTTAACCGCATCCACTATGTCTTGTAGCTCTATGCCTGGGGTAAACAAAAACATGTTGTTGGTGGCTTCATCGATGCTGACGTCAGCGTTAGCCACCGGCAAAGTCTCTCCGTTTTGCGCCAAGGCATTAGCTTGGCTGACTTCATTATTAGTTTTTACCGTAACGGTAATGCCACCGTGGGTTACCGCAGCGGCGTCTACTTTAACGTTGCGGCTAATGACCACAGTACCCGTGCGGGAGTTAACCACCACACGGGCTGGCGGTGCGGCAGGCTCCACCTCTAGGTTTTCTATCATCGATACAAAGGCCACCCGCTGACTGGTGTCTGCAGGGGCTAAAATGCGGGTCGATACGGCGTCTAAGGCTTCGGCCGTGCCTAAACCAAAGGTGTCATTAATGGCATTGGCTAAACGGCGGTTGGTAGTAAAGTCTGAGTTTTTAAGGTTAAGCACCAGGTATTCACTAGTAGAAAACGGCGTCTGCACCATTTTTTCTACTGTGGCACCCGAAGGTACACGCCCCACTGTCGGAACATTGACAGTGGCCGTAGTGCCAGCACCACCGGCAGTGGCACCGCTTACCGCCAAAGCCCCTTGGGCTAAGGCATACACTTCACCATCCACACCTAATAGCCGGGACATAATCAAACTACCTCCCCGTAAACTGGTAGACGCACCAATGGTGGATACCGTCACATCAATACGTTGCCCAGGTTTAGTAAAGGCGGGTAAATTGGCGGTAATCATTACCGCGGCCACATTTTTAAGCTCTAAGGCATTTCGGGTGGTGGTGCCATCGTAGTTAGAAAGGGTATCGCTCAGGTTGACCCCAAAGCGCGCCAACATAGAGGTCATACTTTGGCTGGTAAATGACATTTTGCCGTCACCGGTGCCATTAAGACCCACCACCAAACCATAACCAATCAGCTGATTGTCACGCACACCGGCCACTTCCGCCAAATCCTTAACACGATCGGCGTGGGCAAAAACGGCAACATTAGCCGCTAACACAGCAGCTAAAATGGCAAAAATACGGCAAAATTTCATGAATATCTCCTTCTTGCCATAGGTAATGCAATGACTGTGCCAATTCCACAAAACCTCCCGTCTTTGCGAGAA
>DPHD01000070.1:7872-8042 GCA_003523085.1 Oceanospirillaceae bacterium
TTGCTTCACTGCGTTCGCAAAGACGGGAAAAGAGCGTACGCAAAGACAAAAGCCGTGGATCGACATTTATGCGTAGCTCATGGATAATGAATCCATACGACCTACCAACCCTAACAACAACCCCTACTTATGCTCCCCTCTCTCGAACACATTTTGCAACATTTCCAAAA
>DPHD01000023.1 GCA_003523085.1 Oceanospirillaceae bacterium
GGCCTTCGCCGGGATGACTCCGGCGGCTGAATCCGAGTCACCCGTCACCCTGACGAAGGTCAGGGTCTGGTTAGATTCCTGTACATCCTGTGCATAAAAAAAACCCTGAAGACCGAGGGGAACGGTGTTCAGGGTGGGGCGTCTTTGTTATTTTTTATATCATGTTGATGACGCTAGGCTAGTTATATACTCAGACGGCGCATTTAGGGTTTAGTTCCCACTAATTCAAAAAATAGTTAAATATATTTTATTTAGTGAGCTTGATCCCAGTTATCGCCACTGCCCACATCCACAATAAGCGGCACATCAAGTTTTGCTGCACCTTCCATACAGCGTTTTACGCCTTCAATTAAGTCATCCAGTTGAGCCTTATCAACTTCAAAAATCAATTCATCGTGCACCTGCATAATCATGCGCGCATCCAGCCCGCTCTGATTTAACCACGCGTCCACATCAATCATTGCGCGCTTAATAATGTCTGCCGCAGTGCCCTGCATGGGCGCATTAATGGCGGTACGCTCCGACGCTTGACGAGCAATGGCGTTACGGGCTTTGATATCTGGCAAGTACAAACGGCGGCCATAAATGGTTTCGACAAAACCTTGCTCCGATGCCTGCGACTTGGTTTGCTCCATGTACTCCTGTACACCAGGATAACGACTGAAGTACCGGCCAATATAATCTTGGCTCTGAGCCCTACTGATACCTAGCTGTTTAGCCAGACCAAATGCTGACATGCCGTAGATCAATCCAAAGTTAATGGCCTTGGCGCTACGTCGCTGGTCTATGGTCACTTCCTCTAGCGTCACACCAAATACTTCTGCGGCCGTGGCTTTATGTACGTCCTGCCCCGTAGCAAAGGCATTGAGCAAACCTTCGTCTTTAGAAAGGTGCGCCATAATACGCAATTCAATTTGAGAGTAATCCGCCGCCACCATTACTTTACCCTTTGGCACTACAAAAGCCTGCCTAATCTGACGGCCCTCTGCGCTACGGATAGGGATGTTTTGTAAGTTAGGATTACTTGACGATAAGCGCCCCGTGGCCGCAACTGCCTGATGGTATGAAGTATGAATACGGCCGGTGGCCGGATTGATTTCTAACGGCAGCTTGTCGGTATAGGTCGATTTGAGCTTGCTCAGACTGCGGTACTCAATCAGCAGTTTAGGCAGTTCATGCGCTTGCGCGAGTTCCTGTAATACCGCCTCTGCGGTTGAGGGCTTGCCTTTTGGGGTTTTCTTAATCACTGGAATACCCAGCTTTTCATACAATATAGCACCCAACTGCTGGGTAGAGGCCAGGTTAAACACTTCGCCCGCCAAATCGTAAGCTTGACGCTCTAATTGGGTTAAACGTAGGCCAATTGCTTGGCTTTGCTCGCCCAGTATTTTTGCGTCTACTAAGGCCCCTGTCCGCTCCATGCGGGATAACACACCAATCAATGGCTTTTCGATGGTCTCGTAAACCGACAACAAACTCTCTTCCTGAGCGAGGCAGGCGGCAAAATGCTGAGCCAGCCGCAGGGTGATGTCCGCATCTTCTGCGGCATAGGGACCTGCCTGCTCCAAATCAATTTGGTTAAAGGTAAGTTGTTTTGCCCCTTTACCGGCAATGTCTTGGTATTTTACGGTTGCGTAGTCCAAGTAGTGTAGCGCCAAGGCATCCATATTATGGCGGCTAGCTGTGGAGTTGAGCACATAAGATTGCAACATACTGTCGACGATCTGCGCGCCCCACTGAATGTCGTAACTGGCCAGCACATTGATGTCATACTTGAGGTTTTGTCCGGCAATGACTTGACAAGGATCCTCCAGCAATGGCTTTAATACGGCGATCAGGTCTGGCCGACTAATTTGCTCTGGCGCACCCACGTAGTCATGCCCGCAAGGCACATAAACTGCAGTACCGGCATCGATACAAAAAGACACGCCAACGAGCTGTGCTTCCATGTAGTTTAAACTGGTGGTTTCTGTATCAAAAGCGAAGATGGGCGCCTTACGGCATGCTTCTAACCAAGGCTCAAGCTCTGCCAACGTTGCAACAGTGGTGTATTGTGTGGCTGCCACTGGCGCAGGTATTGGAGCAGCTTTGGCAGGCTTTGCCTCAAACTCCGCAGTAGAAGAAGCACTCAATGTGGAATCCTGCGATGCTGCCACAGGCTGGCTCTTGGCAGTGACACCGGCTTGTATAAGCACATTAGCCCAGGATCTAAACTCAAGGTCCTCGTACAAAGCCAATAACGCAGCCTGATCCACTGGCTTAGGTTTAATTTGATCTAACCGCTGCTCTAACTCTACATCTAATTTGATGGTTGTTAAGGCTTGAGACAAGGGCAAAAACTCTAACGCGTTACGTAATTTTTCGCCTATTTTGCCACCAATGTCATCGGCGTTAGCCATTAAGGTTTCTAAGTTGTCATAGGCAGCCAGCCACTTGACCGCGGTTTTTGGCCCTGCACCGGGCACACCTGGGATGTTATCTGCTTTGTCGCCCACAATGGCGAGGTAATCAATGATTTGATCTGGCCTTACACCAAACTTCTCTACCACACCCGCTTCATTAAGATAGGTGTTGGTCATGGTATTCACCAATCCCACATGGGGGCTCACCAACTGCGCCATGTCTTTATCGCCGGTGGAAATTAGCGTATCGATGCCTTGCTCGGTCGCTTGCGCCGCCAAAGTGCCAATCACATCGTCTGCTTCGACCCCAGAAATCATTAACAAAGGTAAACCCATGGCTTTAATGATCTGATGTATGGGCTCAATTTGTGGGCGCATGTCATCGGGCATGGGCGGTCGATGGGCCTTGTACTCGGCGTACATTTGGTTACGGAAGGTGGGGCCTTTGGCATCAAACACCACCACAATATTGGCGTTAGCATAGTCCCTGGCCAAGCTTCGCATCATGTTGACCACGCCCTTAATAGCCCCTGTCGGCATGCCTTTACTGTTATTTAGTGGCGGCAACGCATGGTAGGCCCTAAACAAGTAGGATGAACCGTCTACCAGTACAACGGGGGTGGAAGCTTTTGCGGTCATGGAGGTGTCTCAGACAAAAAATTAATACTCAGCCCCAAAGAATAGCATAATGCATGCTCCGAAACTTGAATTGAAGCCGGTCACAGCGTACTATTTGCAACCGATTTAGTGACCTAATTAAGCATTACACAGTAGCAATCTTATGGCCGTATACACCCATCTCACCAGCGTTCAAATTAGCGCTTACATAGCCCCTTTTGCTGTTGGCGAATTGGTAGATTTCAAGGGCATTAGCGGTGGTATCGAAAACACCAATTACTTTGTCACCACACATATAGCGGGCCAACCAGAACAGGATTTTGTGCTCACCTTGTTTGAGGACTTAGGCTACGACGACATCCCCTACTTTGTCGACCTAACCGAACACTTTGTAGCCCACAATGTTACCGTACCCGCCCCATTGCGAGACAACCAAGGCACTGCGCTCACATGGTTGGCGGACAAACCGGCACTGCTGTTCCCGCGTTTTGCTGGCGATCATTTGGCTCGTAGTGAGATTGGCGTCGCCGAGTGCGGCATCATGGGTGCCGAATTAGCCCGCTTACATGTGGCCGGCCAAAGTTTTACCACCTCCCGCCACAGCCATCGTGGCGCCACATGGTGGAATCAATTAGGCCCCCAAGCAGCCGACTGCATCGATGCAGAAGACGCCACCATGTTGATGATGGCCATAGGCCAATATGATGCCATGCAAGCACAGACCCCCGACCTACCCATGGGCGTAGTACACGGTGACTTGTTCCATGACAACGCCCTGTTTAACCAAGGCCAACTTAGCGCTACCATTGACCTCTACAATGCTAGCAATGATTACTTGTTGTTTGATGTTGCTATAACCGTTAATGATTGGTGTATTGCACCAGACGGTAGCATTGAACCGGCGCTATATAACGCATTTTTATCAGCCTATGCCCAAGTACGGCCCTTTAACGATGCCGAACGACAGTACTGGAATGCCATGTTAGTGGCGGCAGCTATGCGTTTTTGGTTATCTCGCTTAGAGACTTTCCACGGTTTAGATACACACCAGCGCGAAGCCGGCGTGACGGTACTTAAAGACCCAGACGTGTTCCGCGATATTTTAGGCCACCGCATGCAGCAGTTGCAGCAGTTGCCTTAAGCCACAGTGCCTGCTACGCCTTTCACAGTGCGCGGCCACAGCTCAATAACGCCTGTTGTAGCCTAGTGATGTACTCGGTCAGGCTGGCACTATTGGCCGCCAAAATATCGATTTGGATACGTTTAATCTCTGGCCCTAATACGGCATCAACCAGCTTATGGTTAACCTCGTGGTCTACCAAAATACAGGCCACCTTAGCTTCTTGTGCAAGTTGAGCAATGCTGGCTAATCGCTTTGCCCCGGGCGCTTGATCATCGGCACCGGTAAAACTAGCCAGGTGAGCCATATCAAAAAATACCTCAAATCCGTCTAATCCATCGTGATATATAACATACCCTTGGCCTTTGTTAGTTAGTTGCTGCACATGCCTAGCTAGCTCAACTTGCAACTGTCCCATAGTCTCTAGCCATGTTGAATGGTCCCGTTTTATGCCCAACCGTTGGCTCAGTTGGTTTATGCCTTGTAACAAATACGCTGGGCTAGTCCATGGGTGTTGCCCATAACTGGCCTCTACGCTTGAGCCGCCATTACTAATGATGAGCTGCTGATGGGCCGGTATACGCGCCATGGTCTTGGCTAAGTATGGTTCAAGCTCAGGCCCAAGCCAAACCACCAGTTCGGCACTTTGCAGGCGCCTAATATGGCTGGGTTTGAGGCTAAAGTCATGGGGCGACACGTTGGCAGGTAACAAGGGCTGATTGACCTGCCCTGAAACCTCCTTGACCATTAAGGCAAGCGCTTGAGTGCTGGGCAATACACTTGCTGCAGCCAAGGTATTCGAGGCTGCCATCAAAAAAACAAAAAACGTGCCGACTAACGACAAAAAGCGGGTATCAAAACGCATAGTAATAGGTATTTCCACAGAAGATTAGAATCTGGCGGCGATGTTATGTTATATTATAACAATCGTCAACCGAGAAACGCACTATTATGCAGGCTACCGCCTTTGGCCCCCACGACCACACCCGCTGTATCACCAGCGCTATTAACCAAGCCCAAAGCTTATGTAAAAGCCGCGGTGTACGGCTCACACCTGTACGGCAACGAGTCTTGGAGTTAGTTTGGCAAAGCCATCAGCCACTAGGCGCCTATGACTTACTAGCCAGCTTAACCGCGGAAGGGTTTAACTCAGCGCCGCCTACGGTGTACCGCGCACTTGATTTTTTGGGCGCCCAAGGCCTATTGCACAAACTGGCGAGCATTAATGCCTACGTGGGTTGCTGCAGCCCAGAAAAGCCTCATCAAGGCCACTTTTTGTTGTGCCAAGATTGCCATCAAGCACAAGAACTAGACAGCCAATACCTTAACCTGGCATTAAAATTGAGTGCCGACAAACATGGCTTTACAGTCCAACAACACACCATAGAAGTGGCCGGCACTTGTGAACAGTGTGCCAGTAAAAACGCCGCTACCGAGGCCTTTGTATGAGCGATTTACTGTTATCGGCCCAAGGCCTGGGCGTTAAGCGCGGCGACCGATGGCTTATTAAAGACATCCACCTTAATTTGCAGGCAGGTCAAATCACCACCGTCATTGGCCCTAATGGTGCAGGTAAATCGACCTTAGTGCGCAGCTTGTTAAAACTCATGAAAACCGATGCTGGTCAGATTACCACCATGGCCGGCCTGCGCATTGGTTATATGCCGCAAAAATTAAAACTAGAAAACACCCTCCCGCTAACAGTGCAACGCTTTTTGGACTTAGGTCGCCATAAACAGCACCAACTAGACGTCGACTTGTGGCAACAACTGGTACTGCAGTGCCGCGCAGAAAAGCTGCTTAACCAGCCCATGCAACGGCTTTCGGGCGGCGAAACTCAACGTATATTGTTATTACGCGCGCTGCTACGCAAACCTCACTTACTGGTATTGGATGAGCCCGTACAAGGCGTCGATGTAACTGGGCAAGTGGCATTGTATGACCTTATAAAACAGGTGCGTGATCTATTAGGCTGTGGCATTCTCATGGTATCTCACGACCTGCATTTAGTCATGGCGGCAACTGATCAGGTGATTTGTTTAAACCAGCACATTTGTTGTTCTGGGCATCCTGAACAAGTGAGCCAAGACCCTGCCTTTACCGACCTATTTGGCGCCCAAGGTACTGGCAGCTTGGCCCTGTATAACCACCAACATAACCATCACCACACCAGTCATGGCGATATCATTGCCGGGCAACACCACGAGGGCTGTGATCATGGCTAATTTTTTATTATGGGCATGGTTGGGTGGCTTGATGATCGCCGCCATAGCCGGGCCTTTGGGCTCATTTATGGTGTGGCGTCGTATGGCCTACTTTGGTGATACCCTGGCCCATGCCGCATTGTTAGGCGTTGCCTTGGGGCTCTTGTTGCAGATCAACCTCAGCCTTGCCGTGGTATTGGTGTGCTTATTGTTGGCCATATTGCTGAGCACATTGATGCACCGTCGTATCATCGCCACCGACACCTTACTGGGCATTTTGTCCCACGCCAGCCTCTCTTTGGGGCTTGTCAGCCTGAGCCTATTCGACCACCAAAGTCTTGATTTGATGGGCTTTTTGTTTGGTGATTTGCTAGCCATTAGCCAGCAGGACTTAATTTGGATTGCTGCGGCTTGTTTGCTGGTACTCATTATTTTAGTGCCTATTTGGCGGCCATTGTTAGCCATTACCGTCAACGAAGAACTGGCCCAAGTCGAAGGCATAAACGTCGCCTGGATGCGTACCCTGTTAATGTTATTGGTTGCCATCGTCATTGCCGTAGCAATGAAAGTGGTGGGTGTGTTACTCATCACCTCGTTACTCATCATTCCTGCAGCAGCGGCTCGGCGGTTATCGTCTTCACCGGAGCAAATGGCTTTGTTGGCGAGTTTATTAGGCATGATCGCGGTGAGTGGTGGCTTAGCTTTGTCGTGGTTCTACGACACCCCTGCAGGGCCTTCGGTGGTGATTATAGCCAGTGCATTATTTTTTGTGCTGTTTAGCCTACCTCGAACCATTAGGCAAACTCATTCGTGACGCAGTTGATGGCTAAGTGGGCGCCTTACCGGCCACGCAGGAAGCACATGCGCCAACTGTGGTTCTTGGCCTGGCCTTTGATCTTGTCCAACATTAGCGTGCCTTTATTGGGCCTGGTTGATGCCGCCATTATGGGGCACTTGGACGCGCCACAGTATTTGGGTGCAGTGGCCTTGGGGGCCACTTTATTGTCCTTCATTTATTGGGCCTTTGGTTTTTTGCGCATGGGCACGGTAGGCCTCACGGCCCAAGCTCAAGGCGCCAGCGATACCCAAGCGTTAATGCGGCTGTTCATCATGCCAAGCCTGCTGGCCCTGCTCATCGGTTGCTGCATTGTGGTGTTACAAAGCTGGCTCATTCCCCTGGGCGTACAGCTCATGGGCGCCAGCACAGCGGTGTCGGCCTTAGCCAATGAATACCTATCCATCCGTATATACAGCGCACCAGCGGTACTCATCACCTACGTCTGTTTGGGCTGGTTATTAGGCCGCCAAGACAGCCGCAGCCCACTAATCTTGTTAGTGGTAACCAACCTCAGCAATATTGGCTTTAATCTAGTTTTTGTCATGGCCTACGATATGACCAGTGCCGGTGTGGCCTGGGGCAGTTTATTAGCCGACTATTGTGGCTTGGTGTTGGCTTTAGTATTGGTTTGGCGCCACCTTCAACAACTGGATCAGCGTTTTAGTTTTAATATTGAGGCCTTTGCCACACTGGCTAAAAAATTGGTAAACCTTAACAGCTACCTGTTTTTTCGCACCTTAATGCTGCTATTTGCGTTTGCCTTCATCACCTCTCAAAGCGCTCGCATGGGCGATGACGTATTAGCCGCCAACACTTTGTTACTACAGTATGTGGCCCTACTGGCATATGCACTAGATGGGTTTGCCTTTGCGGTTGAGGCGGCCTCGGGCGAAGCCATTGGCGCTCGGAAAAAACAGCGTTTTTATCAACTATGTAACGGCGCTGCCGTCTACTCTTTGTTGGTCGCCTTACTGGCGACTATGGGGTTTTTATTGCTCAGCGACTATTTTATCAATGGGCTGACTAACATTGAAAGCGTGCGCCACATCGCTCGCGAGCATGCCATATGGGTCGCCTGGGTGCCGCTAGTGAGCGTCTGGAGCTATCTGTTTGATGGTGTTTTTGTAGGTGCTACACAGGCCAAAGCTATGTTTTATTCGGTGTTAGCTAGCTTAGCGGCGCTATTGCCCCTTTGGTATCTGCTGTTACCTTGGGGCAACGACGGTTTGTGGTGGGCCTTTTTAGGTTTTTGTGCTGTTCGGGCCTTAGTCGCTTTGGTGGGTTATGTATGGCTGAGCTACAAACGGGCTTGGTTTGTCACCTAATTCCGAGGCCAACTATTGCAATTTTAGCGGCTGGGCTTCCACTTCTTGTACTGCATTAGGCTTAGTGCTTTGATTAACCCGTGTGGGTACTTCTTGCCTCGCTGCTGCACCTTGGCCTAGGCGCTCTTGGTGGCCGCAGGTCACACAATCACGCAATTGTTCGTCCACCTCTCCTGCTTCGGCAATATGAATACGTACACTGTCTTGGGCGCCACACTTAGGACACACAATACCTGCTATAAACCTGACTTTCATAACGCACTCGCTCCAGTTAAACCTTTATGACGCATCAACGCATCCACTGTGGGTGTACGGCCCATAAACTGCACAAACAAATCCATAGCGTCGCGACTGCCTCCTTGGCCGGTAATATCACGCCACAAGGCGGCACCGGTTTCGGGGTTAAAGATGCCGTCTTCTTCAAATCGACTAAACACGTCTGAGGCTAATACTTCGGCCCATAGGTAACTGTAATAACCCGCCGCATAGCCACCTGCAAATATGTGCGCAAAGCCATGCTGAAAGCGATTCCATGACGGCGCCTGTATCACCGCTACCTCTTGGCGCACGGCATCCAGCACCGCTTGCACCGCTTGTGGTTGGTCGGGTTGGTAGTTCATATGTAAACGTAAATCAAACAGCGAAAACTCCAACTGCCGGACTAAAAACATGCCCGCTTGAAAGTTCTTTGCCGCTAACATCTTTTGTAGCAACGCTTCTGGCAGTGGTGCTTGGGTTTGATGGTGTTTGGCGAACATCCGCAACGACTCTTCTTGCCAACACCAGTTTTCCAACAGCTGGCTAGGCAACTCAACAGCATCCCATGCGACACCGTTAATACCCGCAACACCCGCCACATCAATATTGGTCATCATGTGGTGTAAACCATGGCCAAACTCGTGAAATAAAGTAGTTACTTCGTTGTGCGTTAATAAGGCCGGTTGATCACCCACCGGCGCAGCAAAGTTACATACTAAGTAGGCCACCGGCAACTGCAATGCGCCATTGGCTTGGTATTGACGATTGCGGCACTCGTCCATCCAAGCACCACCGCGCTTTTGATCTCGCGCATACAAATCAAAATAGAAATAACCTATGGCCTTGCCCTTGTAGGCAACCTGATAAAAGCCTACGTCCTCATGCCAGGTGCTTACGCCGTTGCAAGGCGTGACTTCAATACCATAAATTCGATTGACTACGGCAAATAGCCCTGCTTGCACCTGGGGAAGGGCAAAATAAGGTTTTAACTCTTCTTGCGACAAGTCATACCGGCTTTGACGTAATTTCTCGCTGTAATAGGCTATATCCCATGCCGCTAGGGGGCTAGGGCCATCTTGTTCTGCCGCATAGGCTTGTAACTGCTGCATATCAGCTTGGGCTTGCGGCTTGCATCCGTCAGCGAGGTCCATCAAAAAGCGCTCTACAGCGGGTGCTGAATCGGCCATTTTGGTGGCCACTGAGTAT
>DPHD01000060.1:0-2573 GCA_003523085.1 Oceanospirillaceae bacterium
TTGGTTGTGGGTTACTGGCTCATGCGGCGCTTAATGTTACAGCGTATCGACGGCTGGACCGGTGACACAGCGGGTGCCAGCATCGAAGTAACAGAACTGATGTTGTTGCTCGCCCTCACCTTTTGCTTGAATTAGTTTCATGACCATCTAAAAGGTTTCACCCAGCAGCCTCGTCGTTGCTGACATAATAACAACTCGCCTATTTGTTGCCACCGATTCACCTCGGCCACAATCACCTATTGAGTTGTTTTATGACCCCGCGCTATTCGTTTGAGTATTTTCCACCTAAATCTAATCCAACAACCTTGGCGTTGGATACTTGTATCTCGGCGTTGAAGGTATGGCAGCCTGAGTTTTGCTCCATGACGTATGGTGCCGGTGGGTCTAGTCAAAATGAAAGCTTTAATGCCATTCAGCGATTACAGCGAAATGGTATGGAAGTGGCCGCTCATATCACTGCCGTAGGCGCAACCAAAGCCGAGGTGAACGCCGCTGCTCAACAGTTTGTGGCGGCCGGTGTTAACCATTTAGTGGCCCTACGCGGCGACAGCCCAGAAGGCGAGTTTGTACCGCACCCTCAAGGGTTCCAATTTGGTACCGACCTAGTGGCTGGCTTAAGGCAGTGGTTTGACGGCATCATATCAGTTGCAGGTTACCCAGAAACGCACCCCCAAGCTTCGAGCGAAAGTGCTGATTTAAGACATTTGGCAAGTAAGGTTGACGCCGGCGCCAGCCAAATTATGACGCAGTATTGCTACGACACCGATCAGTTATTACGTTTTGTCGACCAGACTCAGCAGCAGGGTATAGAGGTGCCGATTGTGGTCGGTGTCATGCCCATTCATGACATCGTAGCCATCCAGCGTTTTTCTGCCCGTTGTGGTGCCAGCGTGCCGCGCAGTATTGTCGAGCAATTTGAAGCTTTGCAGGACGCCGATGACCAGTATCAATTGTCGGTGGATATCGCAGTTAAACAAATTCAGCGGTTGCATGAAAATGGCTTGAATCGGGTGCATTTGTATACTTTAAACCGGCCCCAGTGGGTGCAAGGAATATTACAAGCATTAGCGCAGCCAGCGCTCGCAGAAAGTGCGTAAACAACGTAAATAAGATATACTGCGCGGCCTAATTCTTCATCCCAAGACAAGCCGCCAATGCAGCCAAACGCCAAACCCAAAGCAGTCGTCATTTATTCAGGCGGCATGGACTCATACACCGTACTACACCTTGCTATTAAGCAGGGTTACGAGGTGTATGCGCTGTCGTTTAACTATGGTCAACGTCATAGTAAAGAGCTCGATGTAGCCGTTGCCGTGTGTGCTGATTTGGGGGTGTCTCATAAGTTAGTGGACATTACCGCCATTAATCAGCTGTTGCAGGGGTCTTCGCTCACCTCTACCGATATAGACATTCCCACTGGCGAGTATGAAGAAGACAACATGAAGTCGACTGTGGTGCCTAATCGCAACATGATCTTGTTGTCTCTGGCTATTGGTTATGCGGTTTCTTTAGGCACTACCCAGGTGTTTTACGGCGCCCATTCGGGTGATCACGATATATACCCCGATTGTCGACCAGAATTTGTCGATGCCATGAATGTAGTGTCGGCCATAGCCAATTACGACGACGTACAAATCAACAGCCCTTTCTTGCATCAAAGCAAGCTCGCCATCTTGCAGGCGGGCCTCGAAATGGGCTTAGACTACGGCCAAACGTGGACCTGCTATTTAGGCTTAGACAAGGCCTGTGGTGAATGTGGCTCATGTGTTGAGCGTTTAGAAGCCTTTGCCGCAGCAGGGCTGACCGACCCTGTAGGTTATGTTTAATCATGTATTCTGTTAAAGAAATATTCTACACCTTGCAGGGCGAAGGCCGACAAGCAGGCCGGCCAGCCGTATTTTGCCGCTTTGCTGGCTGTAACCTATGGACCGGCAGTGAAGCGCGCCGCGGCAATAGCATTTGTGACTTTTGTGACACCGACTTTGTCGGCGTAGATGGCACCTTAGGTGGCCGTTACAGTGCCCAAAAATTAGTACAAGCCATTGTTGGTTGTTGGCCTGAGGGCCTGCCGGGCCACCCGTTAGTAGTGCTTACCGGCGGCGAACCTATGTTGCAAGTCGATGAAGCCTTAGTGCTCGAATTACATGGCGCAGGCTTTGAAATCGCCATTGAAACCAACGGTACTTTACCGGTGCCAGCCAGCATCGATTGGATCTGTGTCAGCCCCAAAGGTACTTCAGACATAGTGCAAACCACCGGCCACGAGCTCAAGCTGGTTTACCCGCAGCGCCAAGCCATGCCCGAGCGGTTTATCGATTTAGACTTCGAGAACCATTATTTGCAGCCCTTAGACAAATCCTATATTGCTACATCGAGCGATGATGACAGCTATGTACAACAAACCATTGATTATTGTTTGCAGCACCCGCAGTGGCGCTTAAGTTTACAAACTCACAAAATTACAGGTATCCGCTAATGGAAATCTACAAAGACTTCAGCTTTGACTCAGCCCACTTTTTGCCTAACGTACCTACAGGCCACAAGTGTGGGCGCTTACACGGCCACACCTTTCA
>DPHD01000060.1:2935-3300 GCA_003523085.1 Oceanospirillaceae bacterium
GCACGTCTAGAACTCAAAGAAACCTGCACCTCAGGTTGTGTTTATATAGGATCTTAAGCTATGGCGATTGATGGGTTAACAAATGACGATATTAAATTCATTCGTGACCATGTAAAAACCATCGCCGTGGTTGGCTTGTCCCCCAAGCCGCACCGCGCTAGCCATCAGGTAGCCTTGTACTTACAGCAACAGGGCTATCAAATCATCCCAGTACACCCTCAGCATCAAACCCTGCTGGGTTTAACCTGTTATCCTAATCTTGCGTCAATTCCTTTTGACATTGATATGGTGGACTGTTTTCGTTCCAGCGAAGCCATGCCTGCCTTAGCTGATGAGGTGACTGCCAAAGGCGCCAAAGTGATGTG
>DPHD01000060.1:3519-3698 GCA_003523085.1 Oceanospirillaceae bacterium
TGCGGGCATTACCGTGGTCATGGATCGCTGCCCTAAGATCGAGTTTCCTCGCTTGGATGCCGTTAGCTGAATTGCCGGGGAAAATTTTATGCTTAATTTATGCATCACATTGGTGTGTTTTTATTTCTTCAAAGAAATGGTCAAGCTCAGCAGTATTTCGAATGTGAACTCCCTCGCCA
>DPHD01000077.1:0-1586 GCA_003523085.1 Oceanospirillaceae bacterium
AGTTCATCACGCATGGCCAGATAATGGGCAATTTTGAGTTCTTGCGTTGCCGTAGGATCGGCGATTGGGAAATATGAATAATAACACAGTTCTGCGGTGTCTTCGGTTTTATAGCCGGCGATAAACGCTTCTTGTTCGGGGCTGATGCCACGACACGCCAACAGGGTTAAAGCCAGCGTTATTATGGCTAAAATGGATAGACGGCCCATAAAAAATCCTCCGCATATGCTTACTGCTAGTTGTTAGTAGCAGCAATACTTTAGCATATACGAAGGTTTTAGGGGGTAAGGTGAGTTACCTAGGTGAAGACTACTGTGTCATCGCACCTAACCAATCGTTAACCCATTGCTTGCGGTTTTGATTGATCTTCGCAGTGTCTAGCTGCAACACCTTAGTCGGGGTGATGAGTTTGCCGTAGGCTTCTGGCATGTCGGCAGGCACGTTCACTGGGTACATTACGTTACTCAGTGGTACGTGCTTTTGGAACCCTTCGCTCACCATAAAGTTAAGGAATTCATCCGCCAACTCGCTGTTCGCAGAAGACTTAAGCTTAGCAGCCACTTCTACTTGTAGATAATGACCTTCGTCAAACGGCGCAGCTTGGTATTTATCAGTACCTTCAATCGCCATGTGGTATGCCGGCGAGGTGCTGTAGCTCAATACCATGGGGGCTTCACCAGCGAGGAACAAGCTAAAATAGGCTTCACTCCAACCTTTGGTGGTGGTAAGGATGTTGTCAGACAATTTAGTCCATGCCGCGTCAGACTGATCGCCATAAACGCTCTTCATCCATAACATTAACCCAAGGCCTGGAGTGCTTGAACGTGGGTCTTGAATAATGACCTTGAGTTCTGGCCCAGCATTAACTAGCTCATCTAAGCTCTTAGGCGGGTTAGGCAAAGTCTCGGTATTGTACACAAATGCGAAGTAGCCGTAGTCGAATGGTACAAAGGTATCATCCTGCCAATCAATGGGCATATTTAAGCCACTGGTATCGACCGTATGGCTAGCAAACAATCCAGTTTTCTTGGCATCGTCTACTAGGTTTAAGTCTAAGCCTAGTACGAGATCTGCCTTGCTGGATGCGCCTTCAAGTTTGAGTCGCTGCAACATAGCAACGGCATCTTCCATGCCTACAAGGTTTAAGGTACAGCCACATTGTTCTTCAAACGTTGGTTTGACCAATGGGCCCATGCCCCAGTCAGAAACAAATGAATCGTAAGTGTAAACGGTGAGTTCTTTTTTATTGCTTTCGTCTGCCAATGCAGGTGCAGAAAGTGCAGCAAGGCTGAGGCTAGCGGCGGCTAAGTAAGCCGTAACTTTAAACATAATTACTCCATAAATAACATTAGTATGCTATGACAGCCAATCTTACATTGGCAAACTATTTGGAGGAGGGAGCGGCGTTGGAGAACCCAACGACTGTGCTTTTTCCTTGTTCCCTACGCTGGCATTATCCAGATCAGGTACAGCGGGATTCACGTTAGCGATCTCAGCCCATGGCGTTAATAACAATTAACTAGGCACCCCGACAAGTCATAGTGGGCGCAATATAGACCATTAGAGGCCTTGATGGCAAGGGCTGA
>DPHD01000077.1:1995-7525 GCA_003523085.1 Oceanospirillaceae bacterium
AGGCCATGGGCATTAACATCGCTGCGATCATAGTAGGCACCATTGTCATTACCATTGTTGCTAGCTTGATCTGGGGTAGGGTTGAAAAAGATGTTACCGATGAGCGTGATGACAAAATTGAGCTTTATGTCATGCGTTTAATTTTGGTGAGCTTTAGCATGGGCATGATCGTGGTATTTGCCATGATGGGCTGGCAGCAACTGGCAGCTAACACCGCTTTATTGAGCATCTTTGCCTGTATGTACATTGCCAATTTACTGGGCGAATTACTCAAATTATTTTGGTACCGATAGGGTTAACACTGTGGCAAAAACAAAACTAGATATCGACAACAATGTACGCAAGCTGCGTTTTGAACAGCAGGAGATGACGCAGCAGGCGTTAGCCGATAAGGTAGGAGTGTCTCGGCAAACCATAGTAGCGATTGAAAAAAACCGTTATAGTCCGTCGTTAGATCTGGCATTTCGACTCTCTTTAGCGTTTCAAACACCTATTACGCAGGTATTTTTTATGAAGGCTGACGAACTGACACCACAACACAAACCAAGAGTTAAATTGAAGGGTCTTTAACATGCTAGGCACCCAAGATCTTTGGTTATTTATAGTGTCTGGCATTGCCCTTAACTTAGTACCGGGCCAAGACTTTATTTTTATTGCCAGCCGCAGTACCAGCCAAGGTGTACGCGCCGGAATTGTGGCCTCGTTAGGTGTAGGCGCCGGTACTTTGGTGCATATATTTGCCGCCGCTTTTGGTGTATCCGCTATTTTAGCAGCGTCGAGCACAGCCTACACGGTGATTAAAGTACTGGGAGGGTTGTACTTATTATACTTGGGCGCCAGCTTACTGTTACGGCGTAAAGAGGCGCCTGCAAGCCCATCGAGGGTGATTCAAGCGCCGCTTAAAAATATATTTTATCAGGGGTTTCTAACCAACGCCCTCAATCCTAAGGTGGCATTGTTTTTTATCGCCTTTGTACCGCAGTTCATTGCTCCAGATGCCACTAACATTGCGTTCTCATTTTTGGTATTAGGGTTTATTTTTAGTTTTAATGGCATGCTGTGGTGTTTTATTGTGGCTTGGTTTAGCGCCAACATCGGCACCAAGTTTCGCCAACAAACACAGTTAACGGATTGGGCCACTAAATTTGCAGGCGGCCTCTTTACCTATTTTGGCATTAGCCTTTTAATGAGCTCAAATCACTAAAGTACTTTTGCAGCGCCGGGGCAAAATAAATGATGTCTTTGTAGGCCTTTACAGAACCAGGCATCGCATCTATGCCAGCCTTTAACTGTGTTAATGCATGAGGCACTTGCGCCAAGGCCACCATAGGGTAGAGATACACCCGAATAGTGAAGGCGATGGCATTGGTTTGCGGCAGGCGCGTTAAGGTTTGGCGTTCACAACGGTAGTATAAGGGCGTATTTGCAGGGTAAATCTGCTTATCTTCTGGAAACTGGCCCAGTTCGTTACTGGCTTGCAATGACCAATTAAAGCGCTGAATGGGGTTTTCTACCGTCAGGTGATCAAAAAAGCGATCAATTTTTGGTGTCAATTTTTCGTGCAGCGTCGGTACAGGGTCGTGAATCCTAGCCATAGGCTGGCCTATTTTTTCGGCCAAATGCCAACTGCTTGGGCTGCATAAACTCGCAGCCGTAAGGCAGTATTGATCATTTAACTTCTGCATAATTAACACATCGTCGGCTACCCACAGTGAGGCATTCCATAAGGGTTGCTGGGTGGATGCAGGCAGTTCTATGCCGTCTGGCAAATAACATAATCCAGCCGCCAGTGGGCAATATAACGAGCTGTGATCGGCTAACAAATGACGTCTTAGCGCAGAGGCCAATTCGACTTGCGCCTCGTATGACGATGGTAAGGCATCAAAAATATGCCGCTGGCCCTGCTTATGCAAAGCCAGTTTATGATTGAGATAGCGCGGGTAGTCTTGGTCTGGCTCTATCCAGTGCTGGCGATCTAGGGGCGACATAGCCATGGACATCACGTCTTTGTGCTGCATGTGTGGCAGATATTTGGGCATTAAGTCTACTGAGTGGTGACTGCTATTGCTCATCGCCGCCTTGCCCCTTTGCCAATTTATGCTTTTTGAGCAGCCCTCTTAGCTGGTGATAGGACAAGCCTAACGCTTGAGCTGTATGACTTTGATGATGTTTATTGGCAACTAGCGCATGCTGCAATAACCCCAGCTCATAATGATCTACCTGCTGTTTTAGACCCCCGTTAATGGCGGGGCTGGGAGCGCTTTGGTTTTGCTGTGGTGTTGCCAGCGGTGAAGCCCACGGATTAGTAAACACGTCCAAATGTACACTAGCCACAGGTGTTTGGGGGTGCTCCCAACGGTAAAGCGAACGCTCAACGGCGTTGCGTAGCTCGCGTACGTTGCCTAACCAAGGGTAGTTAAACAATTGCTCGCTCGCCTGTGGGGTAAACCCAGCAAATAAGTCCCAGCCCAGTTCGTGGCTCATGCGTTGAGCAAAATGTTGCGCTAATTCTAAAATGTCTTCTTTGCGCTGCCTTAAGGCCGGTAAATGCACCACATCAAAGGCCAGTCTATCTAACAAATCATGGCGGAAGGTTCCGGCCCGAGCCATGGCTTGTAGGTTTGCACTGGTAGCACCGATTACACGCACGTCCACTTGCTTCGTTTCTGTGCTGCCAAGGGGCTCAAATTCGCCATATTCGAGCACTCGCAGCAATTTCTCTTGTAACCGCAATGACATAGTACCTAGCTCATCCAGCATTAAGCTGCCACCATCGGCCCGTTCAAAGCGCCCTTGGTGGGCCTTAGTGGCTCCTGTAAAGGCGCCAACTTGATGACCAAACAACTCGCTTTCTAGCAGGTTATCGTTCAGTGCTGCACAATTAACCTTGACCAACTCTTTTTTCCATCTGGGTGATAAAAAATGTAGTCGTTGCGCAATCAACTCTTTGCCCGTGCCCCGCTCCCCTATAACCAGGATAGAACGGTCTATCCCGGCCAAGGCTGATACCTGGTCCAGCACTTGTGCCAGAGCTAATGAAGACCCTATGATGGTTTGCTCTTTCATTTATGGCCATTATTAATCGTTAAACTAACCATAATTTAGTGTATTAGACCATTTAATTCAATACCTAGCTGGCAAAAATTACATAAAATTCAATAAAATCAATCATTTAACAGAGATGGCACACGACTTGTAATAGACAAGGTAAATCAATACGAGACAACACCATGAAAAGCAGCAAATCTTACACCCACATCCTCATTATTATCATCTGCCTAGGCCTAAGCTTTTTAGTGGGTTTACAGGCTGGATTTTGGTCTTGGATATTGGTGGCCACCGTCTTTGAACTAGTGCTATTTACTAAGCTTAAAAAACTGACTAACAAGGAGTAATAACATGGGTATATTTTCCCGCATGACCGACATTATCAATTCCAACCTCAGTGCCTTATTAGACCGCGCCGAAGACCCTAGTAAAATGATTCGTTTGATCATTCAAGAGATGGAGGAAACTTTGGTTGAAGTACGTAGTTCTTCGGCCCGTATTATTGCCGATAAAAAAACTGCACAGCGTAAATTAGAACAACTACAAGCCCATGCTCAAGAATGGGAAGACAAGGCCGCATTAGCCCTAGAAAAAGACCGTGAGGACCTCGCCAGAGCCGCCCTTCAAGAGCAGGCCAACCTGTCTGAAGAAGCCCTGCACATGAGTGCAGAACTAGAAGCTGCCGATGAACACCTGGCCCACCTAAGCGAAGAAGTGAGCCAACTGCAAAGCAAGCTCAACGACGCCAAGGCGAAACAAAAATCATTGTTAGTAAGAGAGAAGAGCGTTAATGACCGCATCCGCGTAAAGCAACAAACCCAGCGAGACGCGTTAGACAAGGCATTCTCCAAATTTGACCACTATGAGCGCCGCATGGACAATTTAGAAGGTCAGCTTGAGGCCATGGACCTAGGTCGTGACGGCGATTTAGCCTCACAAATTGATGCCTTGCAAGCAGACGAGCGCATCACCGACGCATTAGCTAAACTAAAAGCCAAGCGCCAACCGGCGACGCCTTAGAGCTAAGGAGCAAACATGCTGGACTTTTTATTTGTACCCACCATCCTCTTTATCATTATTGTAATGCCCATGTGGATCACCTTGCACTACCGCAGTGCGAGCAAAGCCCAAGCCGGGTTAAACCAAGCTGACAGAACGCAGCTGGATGACTTACTCGCTGGCATCGATAAACTCACGGATCGTATTGAGGCCCTAGAGCAAATTTTAGACGAAGATCACGGCAGCTGGCGCAACAAAGCGCAGCACAAAGACACTCGGAGCACGTCATGAAACCACATTACAAATCACGTGAGAGACAAGAGCGATTCAAGCAACGCCGTCAACACGGCTGGGATAAAAACTTGTATCGTAGCCGCACTAACAAAAAGATATCTGGTGTGTGCGGCGGTATCGCAGAGCAGCTTAACGTAGAGCCGTGGATTATCCGGTTATTGTTTGTTGGCAGTTTTTTTGTCATTGGAGGTTTGTCTTTTATCCTCTATATCATCGCCACTTTTGCCATCGCCAAACGACCAAAGCATCAAACGGTGGATATGGAATACGATGAAGAACGCCAAGAATATGCACCAAAAACCATATTCAAGTACGGTGCAAGCACCAGCTCTAGGTTACGCAAAGCACGCGAGCGCGTAGACAGCGCGTTAAGCCGAGTCGGCGCTATGGAAGGTTATGTGACGTCTAAGCAATACGAACTTAACAAAGAATTCGCTCGCATGAAGGACTAACTACGACGACTGATCCAACGTTCTCTCAACCTTTATCAACAACAGATCGATCTTTTCTTCCAACTGCTTATTGTGCGCCAATATTTCTGTGTTTTGATGGCGCAATTCGCGGTTTTTAACATTGGTATCGGCAAAGCCGAGCAAACGTTCGGCAATGAGAGCGCCGATAAATCCGACCAGGCCTACACCCACATAAAACATGAGCGCCACTACGGTACGGCCACCAATGGTAACGGGGTAGTGATCACCAAACCCGATGGTGCTGGCACTCATTTGCAAGGTCCAAAAGGCATCGACATAGGTGTTAATGTTGCTGTTTGACGCGCCATTTTCAAAGTGCAGCAATACCAATGCCAGTAATGCTATGACGCTGTACAGCAAACCCACGCCAGCAGCACCTAAAGCTAACAAGCTATAGTTACGAATGCCGTATTGGTCGGTTTTATAGAGGCGCTGATGCATGGGTTAGTTTCTCATTGGGCGGCGCTGGCCACCATCCGTGCCGCCACAAAATCTTCGATAGAGGCGCCAACGGACTTAAACAAGGTAATGCTGTTATCCGGCCTAAGGTATTCCTGCTGGCTCAACTGGTGTAAATCTGCCTGGATATTGGCCATGTCAAAATACCCCTCTTGTGCCGCCTGTAGCAAATCCCCCGCCTCGCCATTAGCTCCTGCGTAAGTATCTACAAACACCTGACTCTTTGCCACTAACGCGCCGTCAGTTTCCCTTAAATC
>DPHD01000077.1:7742-11436 GCA_003523085.1 Oceanospirillaceae bacterium
CCCTTGACCAGCGCTTGATTTGACAAGGTACAACAGCTTATAACATCGGCTTGGTTGCAGGCTTGCTCTAAGTCAGTGACAGCCTGGGCTGCGTTAAGCTCGCGCGCAACCGCTTGCGCTTTGGCCTGATCTCGACCCCAAATAAGTACCTTTTCAATCGAGGGTCGCACGCTCATATGGGCATGCACGAGCTCTACGGATAACCGGCCCGTACCAACGATAAGCAACGTTTTAGCAGCTACAGGCGCCAAATAACGCGCTGCCAACGCAGACGCTGCTGCGGTTCTTCTAGCGGTGAGGGTAGCACCGTCAATCAAGCTAGACCAAGCGCCAGTTTGGGCATCCGCCACCAGCACTTGTGCCTGTATGGCCGCTAAGCTACGGGCCGAATTACTGGGCACCACATTAACTAACTTAACCACCACACCGGCATCTTGCGCCCAAGAAGGCATAATCAGTAAGGTGCGATCAGCTTGGGGTGGCTGATCTGCGGTGGCAGGCTCGGGCACAGAGTAATGTAATCTGGGTGGCGCGGTTGCGGCAGCATCGCCTTGGGCAAAGGCCGTATCTAAGGCGTTGATGAGCGCGGGGTATGGCAGCAACTCGGCCGTAGTTGGTGCATCGATTACGCGCATCTTGTTACCTCTCTAATTCGTCTATAGCCCAGTCTAGTGCTGGCTGGTACCAATCCGTTAGAGTGGCTTGAAGCTGCCTTAAGGAGCTGATTAACTGGGCCTTGTCGGCCATACAAAAGTTGATGTGGCCTACTTTGCGTACGGGCCTCACGTCTTTGCCGTACCAGAATACTTCGGCACCAGGCAGTGCTAACCAGTCCAGATTGTAATCAATGCCAATTAGGTTAATCATCACACTGTTATGCTTAATCACCGCGGCAGCAAGGGGCAAGTCTGCGGTAGCGCGCACATGGTATTCAAACTGGCTAATGCTAGCCCCAGCTTGGGTCCAGTGGCCGCTATTATGTACACGTGGCGCAAGCTCATTAATAAGTAAGTGCTGACCAACACGGAACAGTTCCATGGCCATTACACCCACATAATTAAGCTCATCCATGACCTTACCAAGCATGGCTTCGGCTTCACTTTGTAAGTTCTGTAAGCGCGTAAGTGGCGCTAAAGTGACGGTAAGGATGCCATCTTGATGACGATTTAATGCCAATGGGTAATAGTGGCATTCACCCGCGCGGTTGCGCACACCCACTACAGAGACTTCTTCGTCAAAAGCAATGGCTTGTTCGGCAATCACCCTAGTGTGCCAGCCGTTTGGAATAGCACTAGCTTGGCCATCAACCAACCAATGCTGACCACGGCCATCAAACCCGCCACTGCGTTGTTTGAGTAACACGCGTTCGCCGTATTGACTATGCAGGCTTGCCGCTGTGTCGCCATTCTCCACCAGTTGCCATGGTGCGGTGGCCAAATTTAAACGGTCTAACAGCTGCTTTTGGGTTACCCGGTCTGCTACCAATCCAAACACGTCTTGGTTAACAAAGTTAGGGTGTGCCGCCAGCTGATCTGTGGCTTTGGTAGACGGCCATTGTTCACGCTCTGCGGTAATCACATCGTCGTCGGCCAACGGCAAATTGGCATCGATTTCAATGTCTACGGGGCGTAAATCAACTCCCAGTGGTTGGGCTGCATGTTTTAGCATAGCGCCTAACTGACCTGCGCCTAGTACCCACACTCGTTTCATAGCTGGCTTCATAACGTTTGTATTAACCTTCCCTTGGATCGGGATTATCAAGTATGGTTTGTGTCTGTTCGGTGCGGAATTGTTCGATACGTTGCGCTAGAGCAGGGTCTTGGTTAGCGAGTATTTGGCTGGCCAGCAAACCTGCGTTAAATGCACCTGCGCCACCGATTGCCATGCTGCCCACGGCCACGCCACGGGGCATTTGCACGATGGAGTAAAGGCTATCGACGCCACTTAAGGCTTTGCTCTGTACTGGCACGCCGAGCACAGGCAAGCGGGTTTTTGACGCCACCATGCCAGGTAAGTGAGCAGCGCCACCGGCACCGGCTATAATGACTTGTATGCCACGATCAGCCGCTTGCGAGGAAAACGCCATGAGCTTGTCTGGCGTACGGTGTGCAGAAACTACTTCTACTTCGTAACTTACACCCAAACGATCCATAATTTGTGTAGCTTCTTGCATACATGGCCAGTCGCTCTTAGACCCCATGATAACGGCAACTTGTGCGCCCATTGGTTTTCCTCCAAAAATGAAGGCTAAATTTTACCACAGGGCACCATAAGGCTAAACAATGGAAACTAAAACTAGCCTATTTCCTTTAAAATTAGTTAAATAGGCCTTATGAATGTCGCCCTTTCCCCACAACAGAAAAACATCTTAGCCAGGCAGCACTGGGTTTTTGATATGGATGGTACTCTCACCATAGGCGTGCACGATTTTGCTATGATGCGTGACGAGTTAGGCCTAGCCCCAGACGCCGCCATATTGGAAACCGTGCAAGCAATGCCAGCAGCACAGGCGGCGCCCTTATGGGACAAAATCAATGCCATGGAATACCACTTTGCAAGCTTAGCCAAACCCATGCCCGGCGCATTTGAATTGTTAGAGCAACTTCAAAGAGCGGGCGTAACCCTAGGTATACTCACCCGCAATGTTATGCCCGTGGCACTAGAAACCTTAAAGACCTGCAATTTAGATGGCTTTTTTAAAACCTGTGACATTCTCGACCGAGATTCGTGCGCCCCAAAACCCCATCCAGACGGCATTCATTTGCTGCTTAATCAGTGGGGTGCCGATGCCTGCGATAGCGTAATGATTGGGGACTATTTGTTTGACTTAGAAGCTGGTAAAGCAGCTAATGTTGCCACGGTTCATATTAATACTATGGCGCAACATCCGTGGCCACACGTCACCGATTGGGGCATCAATAATTTACACCAACTCATGGGCCATTAAGTGACCTCTCTCAGTTTTTCTGCCGTATTAATCTACCTATTTATTGCTGGTCTACACAGTTATTACGCTGACGCCTCAGAGGGCTTCCGGTCAGCGACCAAACCATTGCTCATGCCTTTGTTAGTGGTATTTTATTTCTTTGCGGCAGGCGACAGCCCCTGGATCTACGGCGCTCTGCTATTTGCTTGGCTAGGCGATCTAGCGTTATTAAAACGCGGCACTTTGTATTTTGTGTTGGGTTTGGTAAGTTTTTTGGTGGGGCATTTATTAATGAGCACCCACCTGCTAAACCTATCGCTTACCCCACTAACTTCATCCACCACGGCTATCGTGTTTGTAGTGATGCTTGGGCTAGCCGCAGGCTTGTTTAACTACCTGCGCCCGCACCTAGGTTCATTGCAATTGCCGGTTCTGGTCTACTGCCTAGTATTAGCCACCAAGGGCAGCTTAGCGTTGCTCTTGTTATGGCAAGGGCCCAATGCAATGACTTCGCTAGTGGCCGTGGGCGCCTTAGTTTTCATGGCGTCCGATCTGACTTTAGCGATCAATCGCTTCGTCACACCAATACGCAAAGTACACTTATGGGTGATGAGTAGCTATACCTTAGCCCAAGGCATGATGGTGTTTGGTTTGAGTCAAATGTGACGAGACGCTCATACCGAAGTTGACGGTACTGATATTTGGTACTACACTTGTTGATATGAAACAAAAGCACCGCCGGACGCTAACGCTTATTTTTCACCGCCC
>DPHD01000077.1:11630-70629 GCA_003523085.1 Oceanospirillaceae bacterium
TCACCCTTCACCAAACACCGACAAAGGTGCCGTAAGCAACATTCGTCAATGGCTAGCATTTAATGAGGTATTTCCATGAGTAATTTAATGGATTTTAGTGGTTACAAAGCAATTATTAATTACGACTCAGAGATAGAGATGTTTCGCGGCGAGTTCACCAACCTTAACGGTGGAGCAGATTTTTATGCCACCAACGTGGAGGACTTACGCATTGAGGGCGCTACATCACTCAAGGTATTTATAGACATGTGCAAAGCCGATAATGTTGAACCTAAAAAGTCATTCTCTGGCAAGTTCAACTTACGCATAAGCCCTAGATTACATGAAGAGCTAGCATTAGCCGCTGCCGTAGAATCCACCAGCATTAACCAGTGGGTTATCGACACACTATCTCAGTCTGTCAGGCCTGCACAGTCTCTCTAGGCCTTGTTTACTCGCTATGATTGTTTGCGGGTATGGGAGGGTGTGACATCAAAATACTGGCGATAGCACTTGCTAAAATGTGGGTAAGAAACAAACCCACAGGCCAAGGAAATATCGCTCATACTGAGCTGAGTTTGGGTGAGTAACTGGTGCGCTCGTTTGAGGCGTAGCTCCAAGTAATAACGTGTGGGCGTACTGCCTAAATAGCGCTGGAACTGGCGCTCGATTTGACGCCGTGTAATGCCTACTAAGGCTGCAATTTCTTCGGCCGTCAACATTTCTTCCATGTTGTTTTCCATGAGCCCAATAATGTCTTTTAGGTTTTGTGGCAAATGCGCATCGGCTTGGTCGCTGAGAAAAGCCGGCTCGCCAGTATCGTTTATACGATCACAGGTCAGAATATCGCAAATACCACGCACAAAGGGTTTGCCACGGGCTTCTAGCATCAGCTCCAGCATCATATCTAAGGCACTATTACCACCGGCGCAGCTAAAACACTGGCCATCAATAACGTAGGATCTGTCTTTTAAGTCGATTTGTGTAAAGCACTCGCGAAAGCTCGCGCGGTTTTCGCGGTGCACTGCACATGCTTTGCCATCTAAAACACCGGCATGTGCCAAAGCAAATACACCGTTCCACAAGGAACCCAAGGCTTTTTTACGGATGCCGGACTGACGTAAAAATTTGACTAACGCAGGCGGCGTTTGTAGCTCTACACGTAATCCGCCACACACCACAAAAGCATCAATATGATCCATGTTAAGTTGGCCTAATGATTGGTCGGCCATGGCCGCAAAACCCAAATCACTACATACTGCAGCACCATCTACGCTCACTAGCCGAAACGTGTACAACTCGTTTTCGCTCAGCAAGTTGGCCGTACGCAAGGCATCTAAGGCCGAGGTTAAGGCCATCATAGAAAAGTTTTCTTGTAAAAAAAACACGAAATTACGCAACTCACCCGGCAGTTTGTTTAGCACTGGTGGATAGACCGTTTCTAGCGGGAAGACTTGGGCACTGGTGTTTGACGGGCTTGAAGTATTCATGCCGCAACTATACCACCTAATTTCAACAAGGCCAGAGCAACTTGAAACAGGATGACTTATAAGTCTTGCTGCTAAGGCGTGCAATTCGTGCCAAAATAGCTGCATTAGCAAATTCAAGAGTATAGTTTATGAGCTTCACGGGTACTGATAATTACGTCGCCACCAAAGACCTGCAAATGGCGGTTAATGCGGCTGTTACGCTGCAACGTCCGCTCCTCATCAAAGGTGAACCGGGTACCGGTAAAACTCTGTTAGCAGAGGAAGTAGCATCTGCTTTGGGTATGCCCCTGATGCAATGGCACGTCAAATCAACCACCAAGGCCCAGCAGGGCTTATATGAATACGATGCGGTTTCTCGTTTGCGCGATTCTCAATTAGGCAACGACAAGGTACATGATGTCGGCAACTACATTAAAAAGGGCAAGCTGTGGCAAGCCTTTGATGCCGACCAACGTGTGGTTTTGCTAATTGATGAAATTGACAAGGCCGACATTGAGTTCCCTAACGATTTATTAGTTGAATTGGATAAGATGGAATTCCATGTTTATGAAACTGGCGAGCGAGTTCAAGCCAGACACCGTCCGGTGGTGATCATTACCAGTAACAATGAAAAAGAGCTGCCGGATGCATTTTTACGGCGCTGTTTTTTCCACTATATTAACTTCCCTGACAAGGCCACCATGAAGGCTATTGTGGAGGTTCATTACCCAGACATCAGCCAAGCTCTTGTGGCCGAAGCCATGCAAATGTTCTTTGACGTGCGAGATATTCCGGGCCTTAAGAAAAAACCTTCCACTTCTGAATTGATTGACTGGCTTAAACTGTTAATGGCCGATGAAATCCCAGAAGACCTACTGGCTAATCGCGATCCAACCAAGGCTATTCCGCCATTATACGGTGCCTTATTGAAAAACGAACAAGATGTACAATTGCTCGAACGCCTTGCCTTTATGTCTCGTAGAGAGCAGCGTTAACGCTTATGCTGGTTAACTTTTTTTACACCCTAAAGCGTGCCGAAATACCTGTCTCCATTAAGGAGTACTTGGTGCTGCTCGAAGCATTACAAGCCCACCTCGCCTTTGCAGACATGGACGATTTTTATCATTTGGCGCGCACCTGCCTAGTCAAAGATGAAGCTAATTTTGACAAGTTTGACCGTGTGTTTGGGGCTTATTTTAAGCAACTCGAAAGCCTAGAAGATGTGCTTAACGCCCTTATTCCAGAGGCATGGCTACGCTCGGAATTTATGAAGCAACTGAGCGATGAAGAAAAAGCCAAAATTAAGTCTTTAGGCGGCCTAGAGGAATTGCTAGACGCCTTTAAAGAACGCTTAGCCGAACAGGAAAAACGCCACCAAGGCGGTAACAAGTGGATTGGTACTGGTGGCACTTCACCCTTTGGCCACAGCGGTTATCACCCAGAAGGCATTCGTGTGGGTGGCGAAAGCCGCAATAAAAGTGCTGCCAAAGTGTGGGAAAAACGCCAATTTAAAGACCTCGACGACAGCGTCCAGTTAGGTACTCGCAACATCAAGGTGGCGCTGCGTAAGCTGCGTCAATTTGCTCGCACGGGTGCCGCCGAAGAACTGGACCTAGATCACACTATTAGTGCCACCGCCAAAAACGCCGGTATGCTCGACCTTAAGTTGGTACCCGAACGCCACAATGCGGTAAAAGTATTATTGATGCTGGACGTGGGGGGCTCTATGGACCCTTACATTCAAGTATGTGAAGACTTATTTGCCGCCTGTCGTAGCGAGTTCAAACACTTAGAACACTTTTACTTTCACAATTTTGTGTACGAAAGTTTGTGGCGCAACAACCTGCGCCGACAAAGTGAACGCACCGCCTTGTACGACATTATTCATACCTACGGCCGTGACTATAAAGTAATTTTTGTTGGCGACGCTTCCATGTCACCCTACGAAATTAGCAGCCCCTACGGCAGTGTAGAACACATGAACCCGGAACCTGGTCACGCTTGGATGCAGCGCCTTACCGCTCATTTTGATAAAGTGGCCTGGCTCAATCCCGTGCCCGAAGAACATTGGGGCTACACCCACTCCATAGGTCTTACCCAACAACTCATCGACAACAGAATGTACCCTATGAGCTTGGCGGGCTTAAGCGATGCTATTAAGGCCTTAGCAAAATGAACAACCCCATCATCTGCACCTGCTTCGACATACACCAAGACACTGTAGAAGCGGCCATTGAAGAAGGCCATGACGATTTCCGTAAATTACGGGTAGTACTTGGTGTGGCGGGTGATTGTGGCAATTGCCACCGACCTATTAACAAATTACTCAAGGCCCGTAGGCTCGCTAACACGCCCGACCCAGAGGCGCCTGCACGACGTCGATTCCCGATGCCGTGGCGCCATATGAGCCATGCTAAGTTAGAACAAGAATACTCGCCCAGTTCCTGTGTTGATGACTTTATGGTGTATATCCATGATTACATCAACCACTCAAAAATGGCACTTGAGCAATTGCCATGCCAGCGCGATGTGGCGTACAGCAGCAATGAGGGCGAAACATTGGACTATTTTCCGGTTCAAACGGATCAAGCCAATGCCCCCCTTGTGGTTTTTATCCACGGTGGTTATTGGCAGGAACTGAGTAAAAATGAATCAAGCTTTATGGCGCCCGAGCTAGTCAAGCAGGGGATGAATTTGGCCGTGGTGGATTACACTCTAGCCCCGCAAGCTAGCATCAATCAAATGATTGCTCAATGTTGCCGCGCCGTGGCATGGCTTCTGCAACAAGCTCAAGAATTAGGCTTTGATGCTAATAGGGTCATCATAGCGGGCAGTTCTGCTGGTGGGCATTTGGCCGCTTCGGTATTACAAGCGGCGCAACAAAACTTGCATGGCCTTGCGCCTTCTTCTATTGCTGGCGCTATATTGCTGAGCGGGGTTTATGATTTACGGCCTTTAATCAATACCTATGTTAACCAGCCGTTAAAACTCTCCAACGAAGGTGCTACGGCGCTAAGCCCTGGCCTGTACAGCAATCAAGGATTACCGCCCTGTGTGATTGCTTACGGCAGTAACGAAACTCAGGAGTTTAAGCGCCAAAGCAAGGAATATCACCAGCAGCTTGTGAGTGACGGTGTTACCAGCCAGTGTATAGAAATACCGCAGCGCAATCACTTTGATATCGTTTTCGACCTGAGCAGTTTAATAACTAAACTTGGTCTTTAACGTGAGCCTCTGTAACCCATCCATCAAGGCAAAGGCTGAGGTGGCACTGGCTTGCATGGTGGCGTAGGTTACGCTAGTTTGCCATTGGTCAGTGGGTTTCCATGTAAGCGCAGCCGTAAGCGCCATAAGGGCACCGTTGGGCGTACCAAAATGCATGAGGGACCCACTAAATTCATCATTTTGAAAGTTGTCACTCACGCCTATATTGTATGACCAATCGGTTTGATTACTGGCAACAGGAGGTGCCGCTGGGGTTAGATAACTGGGGTGGTAGTTGAGCCAATGTTTTGCCGTGAGACTCATGTTCCATTGCCGGTCGCCATCGTTGAGCTCTAAGCCGATAGCGGCATCTAAGCGTTTATCTGTCACTAGCCCTGTATAACCAAGGTTGTGCTGCAATGCCGTTTTGTAAGCTACATCCACTTTAACTAAATCATCATCAATGGCTTTATTCCAACTAAAGCCAACTAGGCCGTAAGCTTTGGCAGAAGCTTGGCCCGTCGATAAGTTAATCAGCGGACTATTAGGTAACAACTGGGCAAGGTACAGGGCCCAATCACCGCCACTGCCTGTGGCGCCATATTTAATACCCCACTCTTGAGTGATTGCGGTCTCTAAGCTGACACCAGGAATAGCACTAACGCTTGGGTCCAAGTTAACAAATCCAGAAACCTCTGCCGCAGGCATGTAGTAACTACCGCTGAGTAACCATTGGGGCGTAAAGCTTGTGCCGCCGCTGGTTGCGTTGGGTGCGGGGTTAATTACATCTAAGACACCTGCAGCTTCTACTTCACCCCAACTCAATACATAGCGGCCTAGCTTAGCGCTCGTTTCTGCCAAGCTGTATTGTACAATAAGTGTCTCAATGGCTAGGGTGCTCAGCGGGCTTGCCGCGGGTTTATTCACATCACCCGGCCAATACTGCATGGCCTTAAGTTCTATTTCGCCATAGCCCAACAGTCCTAATGACCCTTCACTGGACAATCGTACATCCGTCGTGTGATTGGTGCGCCTATAGCTTGCCTTTGGGTTAAGCGCGAGGCTATGTTCTACACTCAACTGGAAGGCTTCATTTTGGCTAGCTAAAATACTGTCTTCAGTGAAATCGTCTAGGTCGAATTCGTCGTCGGTAAACAAATCGCCTGCATCGTCAAAATCATCGCCCAACAGGTCACCTTCAGCATAACTTGGGGAGGTGAGTAACACGCCAGCAAGCACCAACGCGGCAATTTTTGTCGTAGTTAAATTAGGCATCTGCAGTGACTCTACTATTGCGCTTGTGCACGTAATGCTTGTAGATGCCGCTGCCTAAAGGCCTGGTCTGTTAGCGCCCGTTGCGTTAAAAATGCGGCGTCAATGTCTAACCCAAAGGTGATGGCTTTGATTTTCATGTTGGTTAAACGCTGGCTCACCAAGTTTTTGAAGGTCATGCTGCGGGCCAACCAAATGCCATTAATCTTTTCGATTTTAGACACCGACACTTGTTTGATGGCATTACCACGTTTATCAAACATTTGTATTTTTAAGCTAATAAACCGCTCCGTATCCACCCAAGTACGCACTTTGCCATAACGCGTGCTTTTTAAGCGCTTGGTGGTGGGCACCGATTCAATCACAGCAACCGGGCGGCCTTTATACCGCCCACGCTGCAAGATGGTGTAGGTGTAGTCGTCGAGCTTGCCGGTTTCTTGGTCTTCGGTGCTTATTTCCGAGCCAAACATACTGGTGGGTTCAGTTTCTTCGTCGTCAGAACCTGCGGCAATGCGTTTCACTTTACCTAATGCAGAAAGGTACAGCCAAGTTTCATTGTCTTGGTCGCTATCGTCGTAGCTGTAAGACAACATACCGATACCCCGTTCGCTGGCAGGCTCTACAATAATGGCTATGGATTTACTGTCCTTGTTATTGGGCCCCGTGTTGATTTGTGCGCTTTCTAATACTTTGATGCGCGGCTTTTCGACACATTTCAATTTGCCATTTTTGGTACCGTACTTGCAACTGGTCAGCTGCATCAGGTTAAATGATGATTCAGTGGTTTGTAATTGATTGTCATCCATCTTCTGCACCAATTCACGGGCAGACAGTTCGGCGTTGGCCGTATTAGCTACCAGTAGGCTGAGGCTCAATATTAATCCTTTGGTCATTAATCGCATTATTTAGCTCCGTTAAAATCGAGATTTTCAACCACATTTTTTTGCCCAAACTTGGGTTTAAATACCATAATCAATGCAGGGAAGAAGAGTAAATCGCACAACAGGGCGACAAAAATGGCCAACGAACCAAAGGCACCGACCTTGGCAAGCCCTAGATAATTACTAAAGCTCAACATAAAGAAGCCACAACCCAAGACAAGGCTAGTGAAGGTGACCGCTTGACCCACTTCTTTGATGGTATCCACCAGCGCCATACGCATGTCGCTGTGTTTGGCCAGGGCCATACGATAATGGGTGATAAAGTGAATGGTGTCGTCTACGGCAATACCAATAATCAATGGCGCGATCATCAATGTGTCCGTATCCAAGGGCACATCTAACAGACCCATTAAACCAAAAGCCAAGGTGGCGGGAATCATATTAGGAATAATAGACATCAGCCCTGCCTGTACAGAACCCAAAGTAAGTACTAACAAACCCGAGATGATAATCATGGCTAAGGCCAAACTCTTAAACTGGTTATTACTCATATCATCCATAAGCCGCATCATCATGGCTAGGGTGCCGGTCACATGGACATCCATGTCAGGGTAGCGGTCTTCTAAGTGCGCAAAAGCCTGTTGGATATCTAGCTGAATAAGCTCAAAAAACTCCGCGTATTCGCTCGACCCAGCATTGCGTAATTGCACACTAATATGACTTTGGCTGTAATCGTCATTCACTAACGCCCGCCTTTCTTCGGGGTTGGAGCTATTAAACAAATACAACAACTGCGACACGGCCAAGTTGTCATTTGGGATAGTACGGTAATAGTCACTGCCATCTTGCATAATGGCATGGGTGTCTTTCACCAAATCTGCAAGGGAGTTGGTGCGGATAATATACTCGCCGTATTTGGCTTCAATGTGCCGTTGCAACTGATCCATGGTTTGTAATACGTCAGCCTGCATCAACGCGTCGGAGGCTTGCATATCCACCAATATTTCTAAGTTACCGGTGCCCATCATGTGCTCATCGACTACCGTATAAGCGGTGCGTAAGGGTGTACCTTCCCGATACAGCTCAGCAATATTGGAGTCAATACGCACTTGCGAAGCACCGTACAAACACACAATAAACAGCCCCACGAAGGCGAAGTTAACCGCGTGCTTAAACCGCTGCACAAAGGCTGGGATACGATCCAACACGCCTTGCAACCAAATGCCGCTGAGCAACCAAGCCAAACCGCTGCGTCGTAAGAGATAACGCACCGGCCACAGAATTAACCAAATAACCCTTAATAGCATTTTGAACGGCCACGCTAAGTATGATAACCAAAGGCGCCAGCCCATTTTTGTGGTGTGTACTTTAACCGCCGGCATGGGGTGCCATACGTCCATCAGTGCGGGTAATAAGAAGATGGTGTATACAAAGGCTAAAAAAACGCCGGCCGCGGAAGAGATACCAAAAATAACAAACTGTGTCATGCCGGTAATGGTTAACGCCCCCATACCTGCCATGGTGGTAATGGTGGTGAGTAATATGGGCAATCCAGTTTTACCATAAGCTTTAGACAGAGCCAGCTCGTGATCGTGGCCTTCTCTTCGAAAATACACATAACTACTCATAACGTGTACACAGTCAGCCACACCTACTGCCACGATGAGCATCACCGTTAAACTAATGAGAGTGCTTGATTCAATACCTAACCAACCAAAAGTACCCACCACAAACAGAGCGCTAATACCAATAGCCACCTGGGGCCAAATCACCGCGCTAGCAGAATGGAACAAGGTCCACAATAATACGTTGATCACCAACACCATGCCTAATAGCAACATGCCCGCTTGTTTCATGTCATCGACTGCTAACTCCACCATGGACGCGTTACCTATGGGGTAGAAGTTAAATTGGTCAATGTACTCGGGTTGTTTGTAAAGACTACTCACGGCATCCATGAAGGTGAGATACAGGCCAGAATCCATGTCTTCAAAACGCACATCTGCTTGAGTGGCATTAGCATCAAAGCTGGTAGACAGGTCGTCTCCAAAGTCCTCATCTAGCTCCAGGTCGTCGCTACCCATGAGGTCATCGCTGGCCACCTCTAAGCTACTAGACAAGGGCACAGCACCAAAATCGGTGGTCACCATGATGGCGCCATAGCGATGGTTTTTAGAGAATAAGAATAACGGCAAGTTACTTTGTGCCATCGCCACCGCTTTAACAGCGTCGGCTTCGGCGCCTTGCATGGCAAGGTTTTGGATTAATTTTGGAGAGCTTAAGGTATCCCCTTGATTGACTTGAATGCGCACGTTGGTAATGGATTGCACGCGTTTAATGTGGTCTAACTTATTAACCATTTCATCGGTCAAACCAGCCGCATCTAGGGTGCCTTGAGGAATATCCTGCCAATGGGCAAGGTTACGCGTGAGCTGGTCGACTAAACGTAAGGAGGTGGGTGAAAATACATCGCCGTCTTTGGCTTCGTAAACAATAAATAAACCATCGTCACTGCCAAATTGATTACGAAAATCATCTAGCGATTGCACCACCGGATCGTCTTCACTAAACCAAGAGTCCAAGGTCACATCCACCACAAACTTGGTGCTACCGACGGCCATAAAAATGGTACTGGCTAGCGCAATAGCAATGATACGCCAACGCCACGGGCGCATGCGGTCTGGGAGAAGTTCAAAGTAGTTACTAATGGCTAACAGCAGGCTTTTCACATACGGCTCCTTGCAAGGTGAGAACCACAGTATAAATTTTACCCCGATTGGGTACAAGGTAGTAAATGATGCCGTAGATACAAAAAAGCCCACAAAAATGTGGGCTTTAGGAGAACTAACAGTTCTACATTAGCGGTTGAATATCGCGTAGATCACGGCGATGGAGGCTAAGCCTACCAATCCTTCGCTGCCTAATGTACCGACAATACTGAGAACATTCTCAACAACGCCGACACCTACAAATGCTACATTAGCACCAAAAATCACTTCTAAAACAATAGCTAGAGCAATAAGCGCCATGCCAGCTTCGGTTAGTTTTTTAATAGTACCTACGATATTATCAATCATGGTTATGCCTCATAAGAGTTTGTTATTATTATTTAGGCCATGCCAAGCATTGGCTCAATGGCCTCCGACATCATATCAAGCTTCTGGCAATTAGCAAATTTAGGCCAAATCACCCCTGCAGAACTAGGCTTTTCAACTATGCTTTAGACATGCTAATACACAACTTAAGGTCGCTGAGCTTGGTGCTCGGCATTACACTTGGCATCGGCGCCTGTGCAACGCCGTTTAGCGCAGAACAACCACAAAGTCCTCTGGCGGCCGATATTTATGCTCAGCTGGCCCTGGGATACATGCACAGCGGACACTTAGAACTAGCCCATCAACGTTTGTTAATGGCGCTCGAGTTAGGCCCTAACCGGCCACTCACCCTGAAGGCCGCACAAGACTGGCAAAAGCAACAAACACCGCAACAGTAATCGCATCAATAGCAGGCTTAAATGCTGAATTTCCAGCTTGCCTTGGTTATACTGGGGCCATTAGATATTTTTTGTTACCCCGTTGAAAGGACTTGCACCCATGTTGAACCCGTCGATCAAAGCTATGAGCTTAATGCTAGGCCTTATTTTCGTGAGCGCCTGTAGCATGCCCGCAACCACAATCCCTACTTCAGGCGGACAAACTCTGGCCGGAGACAGCCAGGTGGTGACTAACTCTTATGCAGACATTCCAATCGCAGCCAACGACGAGCTGGCAGTAGATAAATCATTGTTATTGAACACTGGAGAGCAGTGGATTGGCCGAGCGGTGCTAAAGTCCAAGCAAGATACAGTGCAAGCATTTGAGTATTACATGACCAACATGCCGACCCACGGTTGGATTAATATCACCAGCGTACAATCGGAAATTTCGGTATTAAGCTATGAAAAAGGCAGCCGGGTCGCCACCATACAGATTAAAAAGGGCACGCTACGTGGCAGCCAGATTTCGGTAACGGTCTCACCCCGTGATGCCCTAGCTCAGTAAGTTACTCTGACCTTATCAATTGCCTGTAACCAACCTTGGTACAGGCCATCCCTCATAGGTTTGTCCATGGTCGGGGTAAAGCGCTGATCACACTGCCACAACGCCGCAATTTGCTCTAACGAACTGTACACCTGCGCTTGCAGGCCCGCCAAATAAGCCACCCCAAGGGCGCTGCTCTCAACACAGTTAGGTCGTTCCACGTCGGCGTTGAGTATGTCAGCTAAGTGCGACAAAAACCAATCATTCACTACCATGCCACCGTCAACACGCAGCTGATCCAAACGTACACCGTCCTGTTGCATGGCTCTTTGAAGGTCCTTAGTTTGGTAACAAACCGACTGCACCCCTGCGCAGACCATTTCTGCAATTCCTGTGTCGCGGGTTAAACCAAATACCGCGCCGCGGGCGTCTGGATCCCAATAAGGCGCGCCTAAACCGGTGAAGGCAGGTACCATATACACCCCATGGTCCGGTGCCACCGACTGAGCGAGCTCTTCCACTTCAGCGGCATGTTTTATTAGGTGCAAACCATCCCGTAACCATTGAATGGCGGCCCCTGCCACAAAAATGCTGCCTTCAATGGCGTACACGGGTTTGCCATTAAGCCGATAGGCCACAGTGGTCAGCAAACGACTGCTTGATGCCAAGGGTTTATCGCCCGTATTGAGCATTAGGAAGCAGCCCGTGCCATAGGTGCTTTTGGCCATACCCGGCTCAAAACAAGCCTGCCCAAACAAAGCCGCTTGTTGATCGCCAGCCACGCCTTGAATAGGTAATGTATGGCCTAATACATAGTCCGACATATCACCAAAGTCAGCTGCACTGTCTTTGACTTGTGGCAGCATTTGAGCAGGAATATTAAACAACTCCAGCAGCTGTGTATCCCAAACTTGGGTGTGAATGTTAAATAACATGGTGCGCGATGCGTTGGTGGCGTCGGTGGCGTGAATATTACCTTGGCTTAAATGCCACATCAGGTAGCTATCTACGGTACCAAACAATAACTGCCCTTGCTCTGCACGTGCTCGGCTACCCTGCACGTTATCCAAAATCCAACTAATTTTAGTGGCAGAAAAATACGGGTCAAGCAGCAACCCTGTCTTCTCTGTGATGGCCGCTTCGTGGCCCGCCAATTTAAGTTGATGACACGAATCGGCGGTGCGCCGGTCTTGCCATACTATGGCAGGGTAAATGGCCTCGCCGGTGTGTTTGTCCCACACTAGGGTGGTTTCACGCTGGTTGGTAATGCCCACGCAGGTGATTTGCTGGGCGCTTAGTCCGCTTGCTTGTAACGCTTGGCGACAGGCTTTGATCACCGTGTCTAGAAGGTCTTGTGGTTGGTGTTCTACCCAACCATTATTTGGGAAGTATTGTTGAAACTCATATTGGGCCCTGCTCACCACACTACCGTTACTGGCGAAAATAATGCACCGAGAGCTAGTTGTACCTTGGTCAATGGTGAGGATGTATTGGGTCATGGCCTACTCCCTGGTGGTGGTCTACTGGTCGGACATGATCCCTAGTTCATCCCAAAGTTCGTCGACGCGCTGCTTAACCGATGCGTCCATAGTAATGGTACGGCCCCATTCGCGGGTGGTTTCACCTTCCCACTTGTGGGTCGCATCCATACCCATTTTAGAACCTAAACCCGACACAGGTGAGGCAAAATCAAGGTAATCTATGGGCGTATTTTCGACCAACAAGGTATCTCTTGCGGGATCCATACGCGTAGTCATGGCCCAAATAACGTCTTTCCAATCCCGGGCATTAACGTCGTCGTCGGTGACGATGACAAACTTGGTGTACATAAATTGGCGCAAAAAGGACCAAACCCCCATCATCACGCGCTTGGCATGACCCGGGTACTGTTTTTTCATGGTCACTACGGCCATCCGATAAGAACACCCTTCTGGCGGCAGGTAGAAATCGGTAATTTCTGGAAACTGTTTTTGTAACAAAGGTACAAACACTTCGTTTAATGCCACACCTAACACCGCAGGTTCGTCGGGCGGGCGACCGGTATAGGTGCTGTGGTAAATCGGGTCTTTACGATGCGTGATACGGGTGACGGTGAACACAGGGAAACTGTCGACTTCGTTGTAATAGCCGGTGTGATCGCCAAATGGGCCTTCGTCTGCCATATCATCAGGGGTGATATGACCTTCCAAAATATATTCTGCACTGGCGGGCACTTGTAAATCATTGGTTAAACAGGTCGCCACCTCGGTTTTGCTGCCACGTAATAACCCCGCAAAGGCATATTCGCTTAAACTATCGGGCACTGGGGTGACGGCGGCCAAAATGGTGGCAGGGTCTGCCCCTAACGCCACAGCCACTGGGAAATTTTCTCCAGGGTGGGCTATTTTCCAATCACGAAAATCTAGCGCACCACCACGATGGGACAACCAGCGCATGATTAAGCGATTTTTACCAATCACTTGCTGACGGTAAATACCTAAATTCTGTCGTTGTTTGTTAGGCCCACGGGTAATCACTAAAGGCCATGTAATCAGCGGCGCCGCATCTTCGGGCCAGCAGGTTTGAATCGGCAATTTTGAAAGGTCAACTTCATCATCAGTCATCACGTATTGTTGGCACGGTGGTTTGCTAATGAGTTTGGGGGCCATGTTGAGCACTTGTTTGTAAAGTGGCAACTTGCCTAAGGCATCTTTAAATCCTTTAGGCGGCTCAGGTTCTTTTAACGAGGCCAACAAATGCCCGATGTCGCGTAGGCTAGCTACACTGTCGGCACCCATACCAAGGGCCACCCGTTTAGGCGTACCAAACAAGTTAGCCAATACGGGGGTATCGTAGCCTTTGGGGTTTTCAAATAATAATGCAGGGCCTTCTGCGCGCAAGGTGCGGTCGCAAATTTCGGTCATTTCGAGGTGGGGATCCACCTCGGTGGTAATGCGTTTAAGCTCGCCTTGCTGTTCTAAGCTGGCAATAAAATCGCGTAGGTCTTTATATTTCATAGTCATAACCTACGCGGTCTCGCTGCTTATTGGGTGCCGTTTATTTACGCTTCATCGACATGAAGAATTCTTCATTGGTTTTGGAGCCTTTGAGCTTGTCTAATAAGAACTCAGTCGCTTGACCATCTTCCATTGGATCCAACAGCTTGCGCAAAATCCACATGCGCTGCAATTCGTCTTCTCGGGTCAATAATTCTTCGCGACGGGTAGATGATTTACGAATATTAATGGCAGGGAATACCCGGCGCTCGGCGATCTTACGATCCAAATGCACCTCTGAGTTACCTGTACCTTTAAATTCTTCAAAGATCACTTCGTCCATCTTGGAGCCGGTTTCAGTTAACGCAGTGGCGATAATAGTTAAGCTACCCCCTTCTTCTATGTTACGGGCGGCACCAAAGAAACGTTTAGGACGTTCTAACGCGTGGGCGTCCACACCACCGGTCAATACTTTGCCAGAAGACGGCACAACCGTGTTGTAGGCACGCGCTAAACGCGTGATTGAGTCGAGTAAAATCACCACGTCTTTTTTATGTTCAACTAAGCGCTTAGCTTTTTCTACTACCATTTCTGCCACTTGCACGTGACGTGATGGTGGTTCGTCGAAGGTACTGGCTACCACTTCGCCACGCACTGAACGTTTCATGTCCGTCACTTCTTCTGGACGCTCATCGATGAGCAGTACAATCAAGTGACAGTCTGGGTTATTACGGGTAATCGAATGGGCAATGTTTTGTAACATCAAGGTCTTACCGGCTTTTGGCGGCGACACAATTAGGGCCCGTTGGCCTTTACCCATGGGCGCGGTTAAATCAATAACACGGGCCGTTAAGTCTTCACTAGAACCGTTGCCCAACTCCATAGTCAAACGCTGTTGAGGAAATAGCGGGGTAAGGTTTTCGAACAATACTTTATGTTTAGCCTGTTCTGGTGGACCAAAGTTAATGCTGCTGACCTTAAGTAGGGCAAAATAGCGTTCGCCATCTTTAGGTGGGCGAATTTTGCCATCGATGCTGTCACCTGTGCGCAGGCTAAAACGACGAATTTGGCTTGGCGATACGTAAATGTCATCGGGCCCTGCTAAATAAGAAGCATCCGCTGAGCGCAAGAAACCGAAGCCATCTTGCAAGATTTCCAATACGCCTTGGCCGAAGATGTCTTCGCCGCTTTTGGCGTGCCGTTTAAGAATACTAAAAATACATTCTTGTTTACGAGAGCGAGCCACGTTGTCGAGACCCATGCCTTTGGCAATCTCAATAAGTTCGGGCATTGATTTTGTTTTTAATTCAGTCAGATTCATAATAAGTAGAGGGGCGGCAGTGCGCCATGGGGATAAAAAAGATTATTGGAATAATTGGAGCTATGTAAGCCCATTCGCGCCCAGCTGGTGAGACAGAAGGTCTTACTGGAGTAACGACAGTCTGTATCAACGGGCAGCGAGTGTCAACGTTTAAAATACGCTAGCAAGGCGATAATGTTCTATTGCAGCGTCCATATGACCTAAATGATGCTGCAAACGGGCCATTTCTGCGTGCGCGTGTTTGCTTGCCTGTAAGTTTAAGCTGGCCTGCAAATAGTCTTGGGCTTTACCCCACAGTTCCAACCGACGACACAAGCGACCTAAGGTGAGCTTTAAGGCTGCGCTGTCTTGCGCCTTGGTTTGCCAAGCTTCTGCGGTGCTAAGACGCTGTTCCATGTCCAGCAAGGGCAAATGAGCATACTCCAATACCAGATCATCCTGCCATTGTTGGGCTAAACTTTTCTCAATGAAGGCGGCGGTTCTAACCGCCGGGCTCGTTTCTATGCGGCCCATGGCTTGGGCATAAGCCAAAATACTGGCACCATGCTGAGTGACAGCGGGTGGCGCTTTACGCCACAACGCCTCGAGGTTATCTAAGCCGTTGTCGGCGGCATTGGCGGCGTTTTTTTGTGTTTGAGCAAGGGCTCTGCCGTAGGCAAGTTGCTGCTGGCGGCTCAACTGTTCTGACGTCAATTGCTTATGTTTACCCACAACCGTGAGCAGCTCAATCAACTCTGGCCATTGCTGCACCCGCTGTAATACATCCAATAACAATTGATTGGCTTCGGCATGTTGCGGATTGAGTTGATGTAATCGTTGCAAGGATTCTAATGCACTTTGATCATCGCCTTGATACAGGCACACCTCAGCCAACTTTAAATGTACCAATTGCTGACTACCGGGAAACTCGGTAACTAAGCCTTGTAACACTTGCTTAGCTTCATCCAACTTACCTTGACGCCCTAAAGCCGTGGCCAAGGCTGGCAACACGACGATGGGCTGGGTGGTCACCGGCGCTAGCTCAGCGAATTTTTTCTCTGCGCGCAGGTTTTGACCGTCGGCCAAGGCCAATAAGCCGTGTCGGGTCTGCATCTGCATACGCTTTAAACGGCTCGATTCCTGCCAACGGCCTAATACCTGAAAGGGTAAATTAAACGCCACCAACAAACGCAGGCTTAACGCTAGGGCCACAAACAACAGTACCACCGCCGCCAATAGCAACCACAAACTCATTTCCACACTGGTGTTGCCCCAAGCTAACAGTACATAACCAGGGTCAACATGCATCAAAGTGCCCAACCACGCACCCGCTAACAGTACCAACAACACCACTACAACCCAAAATCGCATGGCTTTACTCCTGCACTGCCGACACGCTTGGGGTGTCGTGTAAGGTCGCTATAAAACTTTGCAAGGCATTGAGCGAGCCACTGATATTAGGCATAGTCACCAGTACCTCAACCTCAGATAAAGCCGCCGCCTGCTTGTGCATGGCTTGCGCGACCTTGTCATTGGCCCGATAGTATTGCTGTAACAGCTGTTGCACCTGAATTAGAGACTGATCGTAGATACTTTGTTGGCGGCGCAATAACGCCACCTGGGTCTGACTTAAGGCCATTTCGATACGCATACGCACTAGCAATTCTGCGGCGGGAGTCAGCAACTGTTGATCGGCTTGAGTGCGGGACTGAACCTTGACCAGTTGCTTCAACTCACCCCAAACACTGGCCGATACGGCTTGGGTCGATTGCCACAATAGCTGCGTCCAAGAGTTTGACGGGGCCTCTGATGTGGCGGCAGACGAGGCTGAAACCTCAGCAACAACCGATTCAGCTGGCGTAATCTGTGCCCGAGGCGCAATAAAGGTTAACTGACTGGCTTGGCCCGTGAGTGCTGCCAGCTGTGCATACACGCCCTCCACGTCAATGCTAGGCACCAAAGTGAGTGCCGCTAGGTCTGCCGCAATGGCTCGTCTCACGCCATAAGTGCCCACCTGCTCACTGTCGCGAATGATGATGTCGGCAGCCTGCAACAAAGCAATCGCCGAACTGCTGGCTTGCTCCATAGCCAAACGCTGGTTGGCCAAACGTAATAAATACTCAGCTTCAGCCAATTGCCACTGGGGCAACACCAAACCCTGATCTAACTGGGCCTTGGCCATACGCTCCATCGAACTGACTAAAGCGTTGTCCATGCGGCTCACTTGCGCACTGAGGTCGCCTTGCTGCTGAGAAAATTGGGTGATTGCGCTGTGCTGCGTGGCTGACAGCTGTGCTACCTCTTGGGTTAGCGTTTGTTGTTCTTGTTGCCATTGTTGTAAGTTGGCCAATTGGCCCGTTTGGTCGCTAGCGATATTGGCGTATTGACTTTGTGATTGCCACTGCATATAGCCCAAACCCACAACGGCCGCTACCAACAGTATTACCAACAGCCACAATAGACCGTGTTTACCACTGGCAGTAGTTACGGTTTTGGAGGCAGAAGGTTTTGCTTTGGCTGCACGATCTGCAGATTTAGAAACCGACTTTACTTCGGGCTCGGTTTTGGTTGGTGTGTTGGTCTTGTCTTGTGTCACTGTGTCAGCATCCTTAGTCACGGCCATTATGGCCTCACATCACTCAACATTGAGTGCCCTTACCCGCTGTAATAAAGTATCGCACATTGCTTGGTTGCTGGCACCTTCACTTACCAGCAACTGCTGGTAACCTAATTCGTGTGCCTGCTGTGCTACCCGTTGGCTAGGCACCAGCAACAGCGTTTGCTGTGGGTCGCACCAATTTTGACCACCTAAAAGGTGATCAAAATTGGCCAATGTATCGCCACTTTGCAACACCACAGTTTGGGGTGAAAAGCGCTCTAAGTGTAGCAGAGTCTGAGCATTTATCACCGGCGTTTGACGGCCATAACATTGCGCATACTCTACCGTTACGCCTTTATATCGAAGTGTTTGCGCAAGGGTTTCTCGCCCCCCCACACCCCGTACGATGAGCACCTTGTGATGGGGCTGGATTTGCGGCATTAAATCGACTAACAAATCTTCACTGGTATCACCCAACTTGGGCCGTTGCGCATCCACAGCATAAGCCTGCAACTGCACCTGGGTTGAATGGCCCATGGCCCACCACTGCACACCTACAGGCCACTGCGGCCAATAGTCTTGCGCTAAGTCCAGCCAGTGGTGTGCGGCATTGGTACTAATCACAATCACATGATCAAAGGTATACAGTTCCATGGCCAAACGTTTGCTTTGCAAGCCATCGACCGAACTGGGATCCACCGGCGTAATGGCTAAACAGGGTTGATGCACTACCTCAAAGCCACTGTCAGTCATCAGCTCAATCATCGCCGCTGCTTGGGCTGTGGGTCGGGTCACCAAAACGCGCATCATGGCTAAACCGGTTTATTGTGCACTATAAATGGCTTGTAAAATTTCGCCAGCACCTTGAGCCAACAAATCTTCTGCGGCAGTAATGCCCAACGCCTCTGCATCTTCGCGGGGGCCGGTAATTTCGGTGGTCAATACTCGGCTGCCGTCTACCTCGCCCACCAAACCGCGCAACCACAACTGATCTTGCTGCAGTTCGGCAAAACAGGCAATAGGCACCTGACAGCCGCCTTCTAAACGCCGATTGAGTGCCCGCTCGGCCGTCACCCGATCGGCTGTGTCTTGATGGTGCAAGGGCGCTAATAACGCCATGGTTTTAGCATCGCCCAAACGACATTCCACACCCACGGCACCTTGGCCTCCGGCGGGTAAACACTGGGTGTCGGTTAAACGTGACTGAATGCGGTGATGAAAATCGAGGCGCATAAGGCCCGCACTGGCCAAAATAATAGCATCATATTGGCCAGCATCTAACTTCGCCAAGCGGGTATTTACATTACCCCGTAAGTCCAACAGCTCAAGGTCCGGGCGCAGGGCTTTCACTTGCAGCTGGCGACGTAGGCTCGAGGTGCCCACTTTAGCACCTTGGGGCAAGTCATCTAGGTTGTTATAGTGGTTGCTGACAAAGGCATCGCTGGGGTCTTCGCGTTCACAAATAATAGCCAACCCCAAACCTTGGGGAAATTCCATTGGCACATCCTTCATTGAGTGTACGGCAATGTCGGCGCGGTCTTCCAGCATGGCTTGCTCTAATTCTTTCACGAACAAGCCTTTTCCACCCACTTTAGCTAAGGGCACATCCAAGATTTTATCGCCTTTAGTTTTCATGCCCAGCAATTCAACCACCAAACCTGGGTGATGGCGTTCGAGCTCGGCTTTTATAAAATACGCCTGCCAAAGGGCGAGCTGGCTTTCACGGGTAGCAATTCTTAACTTAGTCATAGATCTTCAATGGGGTTGAGACAATATTATGGAACCTAGTGTATCAAATTGCTCACCCATAGACGCCATACTGGTACTGTTTTATTGATCAGTTACAGGTAAAATACGCCCTTAGCTGCCCTTTTCCAATTAAGAGCCATTTTATGCCCTCTGAATCCCCCGTTGATGTAGAAAACCCACGTCGTATCCGTAGTTTTGTAAAACGTGCTGGCCGCATGACGCCGTCGCAAGAACACGCTTTGGAGCATTATTGGTCACGCTATGGTTTACAACTTAGCCAAGGACTGCTTGATTTTGAAGCGCTGTTTGGCAACAACCATCCGGTGATCATGGAAATTGGTTTTGGCATGGGCGATTCTCTGTCTACCATGGCCTCCACCATGCCGCAAAACAACTACATTGGTATTGAAGTACACCGCCCGGGTGTAGGCCGCTTACTAAACAATATTGCCACCCAAGAGCTTACTAATGTGCGGGTATTTTGTGATGACGCCATTGAAGTCATGGCCCAGTGTATTGCAGATGGCAGCCTAGCCGGTGTGCAATTGTTCTTTCCCGACCCATGGCATAAAAAGAAGCACCACAAACGCCGCATCGTGCAGCCTCAATTTGCTCAAGACATCCGTCAAAAGTTAACCGCTGGTGGTGTATTTCACATGGCCACCGATTGGCAGCCCTATGCAGAACACATGATGGAAGTCATGGAGCCCGCCGAAGGTTACTCTAACCAAGCCGGTGCCAACCAATACTCTCCGCAACCAGAGTACCGCCCTAGCACTAAATTTCAGCGCCGTGGTGAAGGCAAAGGCCATGGGGTGTGGGATTTGATGTATGCTAAACACAGCTAACGGCCCTGTACCCCCATGACTCCCGCCATCGATCAACTTATCAATTTGGGCATTCGCCACCAAACACACGAGTATTCTCACGACTCGAATGCAACATCTTATGGCACGGAAGCAGCCCAAAAAATGGGTGTGCCGCCGCAACAGGTGTTTAAAACTTTGGTGGTGGATGCCGGCAACAAAGGGTTGGCGGTGGCGGTGCTGCCGGTTGATCAACAGCTCAACTTAAAACTGATGGCCAAAGCCATGGGCGCTAAAAAAGTCGCCATGGCAGAGCCAAATGCGGTGAGCCGCAGTAGCGGTTATGTGTTGGGTGGGGTGAGCCCGATTGGGCAAAAACGTGCGCTTACTACGGTGATAGATGTTAGTGCTGAAAGATTTGAAAGCATCTATGTGAGCGGTGGGCGTAGAGGTTTGGAAATCGAGCTTGCAGCCAGAGATTTAGCTACTGTGACCAATGGTCAATTGACGCTAATTACTTAATAGATTCGGGTGATTTTTTGTTTTTAGGATCGTGGGCACGTAGGTCTAATACACTCCATATTGCTCCAGCACTAATGAAAATAACCACTGCAATTACGGCTATAGCCACTATCACGTCATTAAGCATCTTTGATCTCCTGAATGAGTTGGTTCATACGACTAAACCGAGCCCAAGCAAACACTATTGTCAGCACGATAACAAATGCTGCAAAAGACAGCAATAGTGTACTTTCTGCTCGATGAGATACAATCCAAGTGATAAGGGCCAATATTACACCCACACAAATAAAGAAGACTTGCTTTTGTACGGATAAATCTTCAATCAATCCTTTTTCTAGCGCCATGGTTCACTTCCTGCACACTAACTCCTTGTTAGTTTAGTACAGGTTTCAGAAAGCGCAAAAAATTAATCGGAAAAGGTCACGTAACTCGGGTCTAGATCTACCACTTGTGCGCTCATGGCGGCAGAGGTGATGCCGAGATCAATAAGGCATTGCACAATCATATTGCTGAGGCCCTTTTTTTGCTCAGGGGTACGGCCTGCCATAATGTGCGATGTGGCATGGATAAAACGGTCTGAACCGGTGCCGCACACTTGGTGATCGTAGCCGGTGCAGCGCACTTTGATGTGGTCCGGCTCAAATAAGCCTGATTTCACGTGGACCTCAAACACACTACGCAACAACTTCTCTGGTGTAACGCTATTGCTGAGCTGATTGGAAATTTCTATAACGCAATGTGGCATGTTAGGTTCCTACTTACTTTTCAATGAACGCTATAGGTGATACTGACCGCTTTGGTCATGTACAGCGTCTACAAAGACCTTGGCACTTTCTGGGTCTACAAACTGGTGAATACCATGGCCTAGGTTAAATACATGGCCGTCATGTTTACCAAAGTCTGCCAAAATACGGCCAACTTCAGCCTCAATTGTGGGCGCATCGGCATACAAAACACTAGGATCCATGTTGCCTTGAAGGGCCACTTTATCACCCACTCGCTCACGGGCAGTTCCTGCCTCTATGGTCCAATCTAAACCTAAGGCATCGGCACCTGTAGCAGCCATTTGCTCTAACCATTGGCCGCCATTTTTAGTAAATAAAATCACCGGCACTGGGCGGCCCTCTGATTCACGAGTAAGGCCATTAACAATACGCTGCATGTAATCCAGCGAGAATGCTTGATAACAAGGGCCGCTTAATACGCCGCCCCAAGTATCAAAAATTTGCACTGCCTGGGCACCGGCTGCAATTTGAGCGTTAAGGTAGGCGATCACTGAATCAGCCAATACGCTAAGCACTTGGTGTAACAACTCCGGGGTTGAATACATCATGGCTTTGATGTGACGGAAGTCTTTACTGGAACCGCCCTCAATCATGTAAGTCGCCAAAGTCCAAGGGCTACCGGAAAAACCAATCAAAGGCACATCGCCCGACAAGGCACTACGGATAGTGCTAACGGCGTTCATCACGTACCCAAGGTCGTCGTTCATGTCCGGCACGGTAAGCGCCGCTACGTCGGCTTCTGTACGTACTGGCTTTTCAAACTTAGGACCTTCGCCAGCTTCAAAGTATAGACCTAAACCCATGGCATCTGGCACGGTAAGGATATCCGAGAACAAAATAGCGGCATCTAAGTCGTAACGACGTAACGGCTGTAGTGTGACTTCACAGGCGAAATCAGCATTTTTGCAAAGGCTTAAAAAGTCACCTGCTTGGGCACGAGAGGCGCGATATTCTGGCAAATAACGTCCGGCTTGGCGCATCATCCATACGGGGGTGACATCCACGGGCTGACCCAGAAGGGCGCGAAGGAAACGGTCGTTTTTTAATTCAGGTTTTGAAGCAGTCATGGCGGGCAATGGGGCCTTAAGGCGAGATAATAAAGATTGCCGCTATGATATAGATCACCTGCTTAATTGTCACGGATTGTGGCAACTAAGCAGGTTTATGCGGCCGTGACGTTAGACTTGTAAGTAATCTAACATGCCTTCGGCAGCGCGACGGCCTTCATCGATGGCGGTAACCACGAGATCTGAACCACGCACCATATCGCCACCGGCAAAGATTTTGGCATTGGTGGTTTGGAAGGCATACTTTTTTGCCACTAAATCAGATTTTTGTGGCACTTTTACGCGCTCCCAATCATCTAACTCAATACCGGCATCCGCCATCCAAGGCGTTGGGCTTGGGCTAAAGCCAAAAGCCACAATCACGGCATCCGCGGCAACAATCTCTTCGCTGCCTTCAATCACAACAGGGCGTCGACGGCCATTTTCGTCGGCCTCACCTAATTCCGTAGTGACTAGTTTGATACCTGTGACTTTGCCATCTGCACCGACAATTTCTACTGGCGAACGATTAAATAAGAACTGCACACCTTCTTCTTTAGAATTACCGACTTCTTTCACAGAACCCGGCATATTAGCTTCGTCACGGCGATAAGCACAATAAACGTTGGCCGCAGCTTGGCGGATAGCTGTACGATTACAATCCATAGCGGTGTCGCCACCGCCTAATACCACCACTTGTTTGCCTTTTAAGTCGACAAAATCGGCTGCGTCTTTTTCAAAACCCATACGCCGGTTAATGTTGGAGATAAGGTAAGGTAGCGCTTCGTGAACACCGTCTAGGTCTTCACCCGGGAAACCGCCACGCATGTACTTGTAGGTGCCCATGCCCATAAACACAGCATCATAGCCATCCATCAGCTGATCCAAGGTGATATCGGTTCCCACTTCGACGTTGAGTTTAAACTCAATACCCATGCCTTCAAAAATTTGACGACGTTTGGCCATCACCGGCTTTTCTAGCTTAAATTCAGGAATACCAAAGGTGAGCAAGCCACCAATTTCTGGATGACGATCAAACACAACGGACGACACACCATTACGCGCCAATACATCGGCACAAGCCAAACCCGCAGGGCCAGCGCCGATAATGGCGACTTTCTTGCCCGTCTCTACTACATGACTGAGATCTGGTGTCCAACCCATAGCGAAGGCAGTGTCGGTAATGTATTTTTCTACGGAACCGATGGTGACCGCGCCAAAACCGTCATTGAGGGTACACGCACCTTCACACAAGCGATCCTGTGGGCACACACGGCCACAGACTTCTGGCAGTGAGTTGGTTTGGTGGCACAGCTCTACGGCTTCTAGGATGTTGCCTTCGGAAACAAGCTTAAGCCAGTTAGGAATGTAGTTGTGCACTGGGCACTTCCATTCACAGTAGGGGTTGCCACACTCTAAACAGCGGTGTGCCTGAGGTTTAGCTTCGACCTCAGTATATGGGTGATAGATTTCAGCAAACTGGCGCTTACGCAAGTCTTGATGCACCTTTGATGGGTCTTGACGGCCTACATCGATGAATTGAAAATGGTTGTCTAATCGTTGAGCCATAGTAGCCTCGTATTCTTGGTAATGTGTTTCTAAGTGCTTGGCAATCGGTTGCTAAGCCTTGGGATTATTCTGTCTTAGTTCGAGTGGTCGCCATCAGCTGCTGTAAATTGGCGGCTTTGGGTTTAACTAACCAGAACTTACTCACATAATCTTCAAAATGCTTGCTTAACTCTTTGCCCCAGCGGCTGCCAGTAGCCTCGAAGAAGTCAGCTAATATACCGCGTAAATAGCTGCGGTATTCTTCCATGTCTTCGCCACGAATACGGTGAATTTCCACCAACTCGCTGTTGTATTTGTCTACAAAAGTGCGATCTAGATCTAACACAAAAGCAAAACCACCGGTCATACCGGCACCAAAGTTATACCCTGTGTTGCCCAATACGGTCACTACACCACCGGTCATGTATTCACAACAATGGTCGCCAGCGCCTTCGATAACGGCGTGGGCACCCGAGTTACGCACGGCAAAACGTTCGCCCGCACAACCGGCAGCCATTACGCTACCGCCTGTGGCGCCATACAAGCAGGTATTGCCCATAATAGAAGTCACGTTAGACTTAAAGCTGGAACCTTTAGGTGGGTAGAGAACCAGCTTACCACCGGCCATACCCTTGCCTACGTAATCGTTGGCGTCTCCTTCTAGGTACATATTTAAGCCGCCGGCATTCCACACACCAAAGCTTAAGCCTGCTATACCCTTAAGGTAAACTTCTAGTGGCTGGCCCGACATGCCCTGATTGCCGTGTTGCTTGGCGATGGCACCAGAAACGCGAGCACCTACTGAGCGGTCACAATTGGTAATGTTAAACTCATACTTGCCACCCTTTGCATGGGCAATGGCATCAGACATTGCGTCAAACATGCGTTGGTTCATTGCACCCGGGTCGTACGGATGGTTGCGGCTCACCTGACAGGTATTAGGCTGATCTGGCGCAATGCCCGCTTGACTGAGTAACGGTGATAAGTCTAAATTACGTTGTTTGTTAGTCACGCCTGCAGAGGTTTCTAGCAGCTCGGTATGACCCACCAACTCTTCAATGCTGCGCACGCCTAACTGCGCCATAACTTCGCGGGTTTCTTCGGCAATAAAGGTGAATAAGTGTTTCACCATTTCTACGGTGCCACGGAAGTGATGATCACGTAATTGTTGGTTCTGTGTAGCGACACCCGTAGCACAGTTGTTAAGGTGGCAAATACGCAGATACTTACAACCTAAAGCCACCATAGGTAGGGTACCAAAACCAAAGCTCTCGGCACCGAGTAAGGCCGCCTTGACGACATCAAGGCCGGTCTTTAGACCACCATCGGTTTGCACTCGCACTTTGCCACGCACACCATTGCCGCGTAGGGATTGGTGGGCATCAGCAAGGCCTAGTTCCCACGGCGAACCTGCATAACGGATAGAGGTCAGCGGGCTTGCTGCGGTACCGCCGTCGTAGCCAGAAATAGTAATCAAGTCGGCATAGGCCTTGGCCACACCGGAGGCAATGGTACCCACTCCTGGGCGCGAAACCAGCTTTACCGAAACCAAGGCTTCTGGGTTCACTTGCTTCAAGTCAAAAATTAGCTGTGCCAAATCTTCGATTGAATAAATATCGTGATGGGGCGGCGGTGAAATCAAGGTAACACCGGGTACCGAATAGCGCAACGTAGCAATAAGGTCATTGACCTTGCCACCTGGTAGCTGGCCACCTTCACCGGGTTTAGCACCCTGGGCCACTTTAATTTGCAACACTTCCGCGCTCGCAAGGTAGGCCGGCGTCACACCAAAACGACCAGACGCAATCTGCTTAATTTTAGAACGTTTGCTGGTGCCGTAACGGGCTGGATCTTCACCACCTTCGCCAGAGTTTGAGCGACCCCCCAGCTCGTTCATGGCCATAGCCAGTGCTTCGTGGGCCTCTGGCGACAAAGCGCCTAGCGACATGGCCGCACTATCAAAGCGTTTGAATATTTCGCTAACGGGCTCTACTTCGCTAACGTCAATGGCATTGGCTGGTTTAAGTTTTAGCAAGTCCCGTAAAGACGCCACGCCACGCTCATTAACTAGTTTGGCGTACTTTTTGTACACCTCATAGTCGCCGGTTTGTACGGCAGTTTGCACCGTAGTCACGACGTCAGGGTTATAGGCGTGGTACTCACCGCCGTGCACATATTTAAGTAATCCACCTTGCTGAATAGACTTGCGCTCTACCCAAGCCTCAGCAGCCAAAGCCGCCTGATCTTGTTCAAAGTCGGTGAAGCTAGCCCCTTCAATGCGGCTGGCAACGCCGTGAAAACATAGGTCTACCACTTTACTGTGCACACCAATGGCTTCAAATAACTGTGCACCACGGTAGGAGGCGATGGTGGATATACCCATCTTGGACATGATCTTTAGGAGACCCTTGTTGATGCCTTTACGGTAGGCCTTGTGACAGTCTGTCGGGTCACCAATAATTTCACCCGATGCCACCATGTCGTTGATGACACGATAGCTCAGGTAAGGGTATACCGCCGTCGCACCAAAACCGATCAATACCGCAAATTGGTGAGAATCACGGGCGCTGCCCGTATCTACCACAATATTAGCGTTACAACGTAAGCCTAGGTTAGTTAGATGGTGGTGTACTGCGCCGGTTGCCATGGATGCAGGAATGGGCAATTTTCCTGCTTCAATATTGCGGTCACTTAACACCACAATGCCTTTACGGTTACGCACAGCTTCTGCGGCTTGCTCGCGTACTGCATCGATGGCGGCCTCTAAACCAACAGCCGGGTCATAGTTAAGGTTAATGGAATGCACTCGAAAACCGGGTACATTCATATGCAACAAATCGGTGTACTTGCTGGCCGACAATACAGGTGAACCCAACACAATGCGCTTAGCAAGCTCGGGACCTTCTTGGAAGATGTTGCGCTCGCGGCCCAGGCAGGTTTCCAACGACATCACCACCGCTTCACGCAACGGATCGATAGGTGGGTTGGTCACTTGGGCAAATTGCTGACGGAAGTATTCATAGACAGAGCGCACACGGCTAGACAATACGGCCATCGGCGTGTCGTCGCCCATAGAGCCTACCGCTTCTTGTGCATTTTCGGCTAGGGGACGAATCACCTGATCGCGCTCTTCAGCGGTGACCTGGTACATCTTCATATGCTGCTTCAGCTGGGTTTCGCTAAAGTCGTCAAAACATTGCTCTTCTTCTAACGTGCCCTCTAAGCGAATGGCTGATTTACGCAACCATTTTTTATAGGGCTGGGACGCCTTAAGTCGATCATCGATATCTTTGGTGTGCATCACCTCACCAGTGTGGGTATCCACGGCCAAAATCTGACCTGGCCCAACACGGCCCTTAGCCACCACATCTAGCGGATCATATTCAAAGGTACCAATTTCCGATGCCGTCACTAGATAATCGTCTTTGGTCATGACCCACCGCGATGGACGCAAACCATTTCGGTCTAATAAACACACGGCGTAACGGCCAGTATTTAGCACCATGCCCGCCGGACCGTCCCATGCTTCCATATGCATGGAGTTGTATTCGTAGAACGCCCTTAATTCGGGGTCCATCAACTCATCATTTTGCCATGCTGGCGGCATGATTAAGCGTAGGGCGCGGAATACGTCCATGCCCCCCAACACCATTAGCTCCAGCATATTGTCCATGCTGGAAGAATCTGACCCAGTGGTATTAACCACCCCTTCAAGCTCTTGAAGTTCAGGAATGAGCGGCGTCGACAACACGTTTTGGCGCGCTTTAGCCCAATTACGGTTGCCTTCAATGGTGTTGATTTCGCCGTTGTGAGCTAAGAATCGAAACGGTTGCGCTAACGGCCAGCGCGGCAAGGTGTTGGTAGAAAAACGCTGATGGAAGGTACAAATGGCGGTGGCGAGTGTTGGGTCACCCAAGTCTTGGTAAAATACCGGCAAATCCACCGGCATCATTAGGCCTTTGTACGACACCACACGATGGGACAAACTACACACGTAAAACTCGGTGTCAGCCTTGAGTGCAAACATGGTGGTTTTGCGGGCCACTAACAAACGTGCTTCTAGTAATTCGCCTCGCAGGTCAGCACTGTTGACAAACACTTGCTCAATACGCGGCTGGCAATCGGCACCAATAGGGCCCAAGCAAGAGGCATCAACCGGCACTTCGCGCCAGCCTACGACTTCTAAGCCATTGTCTTCAATGGCTTGATTTAGAATATTGCGAGAGTGGGCCGCTTTATCTTCATCTTGCGATAAAAACACCATGCCCACACCGTAGGACTCGGTCAGTTCTTCAGAAAAATTATCCAAAGCCACTTGGCGCATAAAATCGTCGGGCATTTGTAACAACAAGCCACAGCCATCACCCGTCTTGCCGTCGGCAGCAATGCCGCCACGGTGGGTCATACAGGTTAACGACTCAATGGCTTTTTGCAATAAGTCATGACTAGGATCACCATGCATGTGGGCAATAAGCCCGAAGCCACAGTTATCTTTAAATTCTTTGGGGTTAAAAAAGCCAGCGTTCATCGGCATCTCTCTCGCTAATCTGGCAAACCATTTTGGCTGCCCTAGGTATTAACAAGTGTCACTCATGCATAACAAACTAAAACAAGCATCAGCAGGACACTTGTCGTAATTAAAAACCCTTATAAGGGCTTATAAATATATTGAATCAACAAATGGACGAATATCCTACCTGAGAACTGCGCTGCAAACAAATATTTTGGGTATTTGGTGGATAAATACCTGCACAATAGCCGACGATCGCTACATTTTGTCAAAGTTATTCAACGCTAGTGTTGAATTTATCGCGAATCTGTTGCTGAATCTTCAACACCTGACGCGGCCAAGGTTGCTGGTTGCGCAAAGCCAGAGGCAACGCCTTAATGGCATCACGAGCCGCGCCACTGTTTTGGTAATCACCTACCAATAAGATATACCACGGCGCATTGCCACGCTCAAGTTGTAGCACATAGTAAGGCTGTTGCAACTTATGCTGTGTCAAAAAAGCTTCTAATGTAGGCTCTAAACGCGCCCCTAACACTTGCAAACTAAAGTGCTGTGGCGACACCTTCATTAGTGCTGCATAACCATACGCATGCTGGCTAATGGACGTCGCTTGGGGCCAAGCGGGCAACACTGGCGCCGCGCTGGCAGCAGGTTCAGGCACTGCAACCACCACTGGCGCGATTTCTGCCACAGGCGGTAAGTTTGGCTCAGGCTGCAGTTCGGGCTGCAAACTCACATTGGCCGATGGCGTAGACAGCTCGATCGGCTCTAGGGGAGGCAAGGCTTGGGCGATCGGCTCGTTCAAAAGGTCAGGGTCAGGGGCAGCCTCAACATCGACCTCCACGACCTCGACCACTGTTGCCAGCTGCGGTAGGTCTATGGGCGCCCGCGTCGAGTCGGTGACATAGTTAAACACCCATATACCTGCTAACAGGCATACCACCACAATGGTGGCGGCAATATGCATGATCGGCAATCCCGTTTGCTGCACAAAGCCACCTTTATGCAAGGCTTTATTAGCCAGCATATTCAGGTAGCCGGGGTTGCCTTGAGCCAACTGGTGTAATTGCAACAACTGGATGGGGGCTAAGCCCTGACCCTGGGCTATACCCATAATTTGTAATCGTTGACGCAGGTAATCGGCACTTTCTTCTTGGCTAAATGGCGCCAAAACTAAATGATAAAAGCGTTCTTGGCGCATTTCGGTGAACTGAGGGGCTTCGATACGCTCCACCAAACTTTGATCGGCGCACAAAATAACGTGCGGGCGCGAATCCACTTTGGCACTTCTGGGCAACAAGTTAGCTAACAATTCCAAGGCGTCGTCGTCTAACCAATGTGCATCGTCCACCACCAACAGCAACACTTGCTCGTCTCGGGTGAGCTCTTGGGCCAGCTCTTGAATGGCAAGGATAGACGCCTCAAGGCTCGCATGATTAGGTAGTTGCACGGGTAATTGCTGGACCAATTGACGAATGATCCAAGCCGCAGAGACGGTCTCATTTAAGGCCAGGTGGACAATGCAGGCATCGGCAGGCTGCACCCGTAAAAACTGGTCTATAAAAGTGCTCTTACCGGCACCCGTTGCTGCCGTAACCAATACTAAGTAATCTGAAAAGTGGCTCAAATGCAGTAATGTGTCGAGCTGGCGACCACGTGCCTTCGCTTGATACTCGAAGCTCATCAAGCTGATCGACTGATGGTCGTCTTCTTGCTGTTCCAATTGACGCATGTAGGCGCCATAGGCGGCGACCAAGCTGGAGGCCGTATTGGATGCTGGCACTGCGCCGGAATAACTCATAGGGCCCTAGCAGACCGATTGGTGGCTAAGGGTTTGATGTAACAGCTCAGAACTGAACTCGGAGGTAACAACAGCAGCACCGAGTTGCTCTAACAAGATCAGCCGAATGGTGCCATCGGTGACTTTTTTGTCAACTTGCATATGTTGTAAATAATCATTCGCTGCCATTTGATCCGGCCCCCACAAGGGTAATCCAGAGGCTTCCAACAAGCGGCTAATACGCTCCACCGTAGGCCAATCTATCCACCCTAGACGATGGGACAAGTCGGCGGCCATGGCCATACCAGCACCCACGGCTTCACCGTGTAACCACTGTCCATAACCCATTTGCGTTTCAACTGCGTGGCCAAAGGTGTGGCCAAAATTAAGCAATGCTCGACGGCCTTGTTCGCGTTCATCATCAGCCACAATTTCAGCCTTACAGGCGCATGATCGGTAAATGGCTTGACTGATTAACGCAGGCTCCAACTGTTTAAGCTGTTCAATATTAAGGCTTAGCCACTCGAAAAAAGACGCATCGGCAATGAGGCCGTACTTAATGACTTCGGCAAGGCCTGCAGACAATTCCCGTGCCGGTAAAGTGGCCAGGCTCTGGGTGTCGATGAGCACACATTGGGGCTGATGAAAGGCCCCAATCATATTTTTACCCAAGGGGTGGTTAACACCGGTTTTACCACCCACAGAGGAGTCCACTTGTGACAACAAAGTGGTAGGCACTTGAATAAAATTCACCCCCCGTTGATAGGCGGCTGCAGCAAAACCTGTCATGTCGCCAATGACGCCGCCACCTAAAGCGATCAAGGTGGTGGTACGATTGTGGCGTTGCTGTAAGAGGTGGTCAAACACCAAACTCACGGTATCTAAATGTTTGTGCTGTTCGCCGTCTTCCAACACCAAGCGATCTAACTGCAAACCTTCAATTTGCAAGCTCTCTAAACCCGCAATCAAGGTGTCTAAATACAACGCTGCAACAGTGGTATTGGTGACCACCAATATTTGCTTGCCAGCAATATGCGGGGCCAATAACTGCGGCTGCCGCAACAACCCGCTGCCAATATAGATGGGGTAACTTCGATCGCCTAAATCTACCGTGAGTGTTTGGTGTGTGTGGGTCATGGCCTGGGCTCTAGCCTACAAAGCACGAATGGCTTCTATTTGTTTGATAATCTCTGCCACTAACAAACGAGGATTTTGAGCGCCCGTGGCGACCTGAATGTCGGCAGTTTCTTCGTACAGCGCATGACGGCTAGCAAATAGGTCGCGTAACACTTGTTCTGGGTCTTCATTTTGTAACAGCGGCCGGTTCTTGTCTTTAGACGTACGCTCAAGCTGCTGCTCTACCGTAGCAAACAAATACACCACCGTGCCACGGGCTGACAGGTGCTGGCGATTTTCTGCCGATTCAACCGCACCACCACCTGTAGCCATCACCAAATCTCGCTGCTGAGACAACTCGGCAATCATATTGGCTTCGCGTTTGCGAAAACCGGCTTCGCCTTCAACATCAAAGATCCAAGGGATGTCTGCGCCAGACCTTTCTTCTATTTCCCTGTCTGTATCTAAGAAGTCTAATTTAAGTTCACGAGCAAGTTGCCGCCCGATAGTGCTTTTCCCAGCACCCATGGGGCCAATTAAAAATATATTCACCGTGGATTTCCCTGTTAATAAACAGCAACAACAAAACCCGGTCATCAAGAGCTTATTGCTCGCTGCCGGGTAGGATGCATTAAATTATGGGGATTAAGGTCAACTTAATCAAGGGTAATCAAGGGTTAACTATCCGTGGAGTGACAAAAACCAAGAGCTCAAAACGTTCAGTGCCATGTTTGCGCCGCTGGAACCACTGGCCTACCAGTGGCAATCCGGCCAACAGCGGGTTAGACAGCAAACGGTCCAACTGCTGCTCATACAGTGCGCCACCCAATACCAGAGTTTGCCCAAGGCCCACCACGGCACGGGTTTTAAGGCGATGGGTATTGAGCGCAAGCTCGCCATTAGGCAACAAATCGCCAATCGAGTCTTGCATCACCAGCAAGTCTAATTGCACCTGTTGCTGCGGTAACACCCGAGGCGTCACAGTGAGCCCCAACACCGCCTGCTTCCAATGCTGTTGCTGACCTGCCTCAGTAGTCATGACATACGGCACCTCCTGGCCTGTTTCAATGCTCCCTGTGTAGCCCTCCTGTACTAAAATTTGCGGCTGCGCTAAGGTAAGCATTTTACCACTGGCTTCTAGTGCCGCTAACTCTAGCTGCAACAACACATGGGCGCCTATCAAACCTAGCTGCAAACTGCCCCCCGTCGAATTAAACCCGAACCCAAGGTTAGCGCCTGGCGGCTTGACAGAAGTGTTGGCGCCATTGCCTAGGGCCCCAATGAAGTCTAACCCACTAGACTCACCTAAATCAGATTTTGCAATCACAATACGACCCTCTATTAATAACTGATCCAGCGGCCGATCCAATTGGCGTATCACCTTGGTCAACTGCGCTGCCCGTGCAACCTCGTCGTAAATGAGCATTTGATGGGTGCGAGAGTCTGCTAACAACTGCCCCTGCGGCGACAATAATGCGGTAGCGTTTTGTAATGTTGAAAGCATGTCATCGGCCGCCACATAATTTAGCTTTACCCGCGTCATGGGCAACAAAGCCATGCTCGAGGCATCCCCCTCCTGCGACACTATTAAACCCTGCGCCGTGTGCTTGCAGGTGAGTGAAAAGCCGCTACAAATCAGTGCCAAACCTTTTTCTGGCTGAATTTGGTTAAACACCAAACTCACCTGAGTGTCGATGTCGTCTGCTACCACCAAATTAGTCTTTGCCGCCAAGGCGAGCTCATACAATACATCGGTGATCGGCACTTGGCGCACATCAATGTCGATGGGCTCAATGCCGTCACCGTGGCTTAAGCCAGCGGCCAGCACCAGCAACCACCAAGGGTTAATAAACCGCTTCATGGGCACACTCCCGTTACACACTGACGCTGCAATACCCGTTGGTGTTTGCCCTGCTGCAAGGTCACTTGCTGTGCATTCGCTCCGATCAACCGCCAAGGCCCCACAGTTTGACCTAGCGTCAATCGTTTCACCTTGCCGCTGTCAGTCTGTCGAAGCCACACCGAGACCGCTTTGTTAGCTTGTCGACTATAACCAGCGAAGTGCCACATCAAGCCAGGCACCACGCCTTTTTCATGCGGGCTTGCTAGCATGCTAGGCGGCCCAAAAAATTGATCAAAAGCCAACCCTATAGCCCGCTGCTGAGCTAAGGAAAACGAGTTATTGTCATCACCCAAATTCTGAGCTAATAGGTCAGTCTGCCAGCTCATTGCCAAGTCCCATAAACCTGAAGAAGCAGCCACTAAAGACAACTCAGCAAGAGACCAGCCGACACCGCTAGGCACCGGAGCGAGCGTCCGCCACTGGGCGCTTGGTAACTGCGCCTTGAGTTGCAGGCTCTCCCGTGCCGTCGACAGCTCCACTGACGAGGATAAGTGCGACAGTTGCTGCGCCATGTCCTCTGCTGCAACAGCTGCTAAATTATGCGTCATTGGATCAGGCCTCAGCGCCAATGAATGTCGGTCTAGATCAGGCATTGCCGCCGCAGGTTCGTGCATAAGCTGGTACTGCACCCACAAACCAACATCGTTGGGCTGCGCGTTTAAGGCCAAGACCGTAGATTTCGGTCTCGTTTGCACCCAGATCTGCCACCAAGACGGCCAATCCTGTAACTGGTTCAGCTCAAATTCTATATGCGCTGCCTGCCCCTTCTGCTGCGTCCAGCGCCAACGCGTCAGCTGTTGGGGAGCAGACAGCTTGGCTACCAAAGTGGCTAACTCCAGCGCGGGCAACCACGCCTTATGTTGCAGCCCTTGAGCGACCGAAGCATTGCGTTGGGCCTGCTGCGTTTTGCGCACCGTTAACCAACTACGTTGCTGTTGTTGCTGAAGGTACAGGCGCCCGGAGGCCAAACCATCATGGGATTGAGACACTGCCTGCCACCAACGGGCATACTGCCACCCCACCGACGCCAGCAACAGCAGGCTAACCATTAAACCCATGGCCAGCATGGTATAACGCTGGCGCCGCTGCACTAACAGCAGTTGCTGAAACCACGGTAAAAAATTAGCCTCGTTAGGCCGAGGTTGACGCCACATCATCATGCCTGATTCCAGCATTTTTGCGCCAGCCACCACGCCATGGAATGATCTGCATCGACCTCCTTAGGACATCGCACACGGCTCAACACCAGCGGCTCTAAGCTCGCTTCGATTGTGGTATTAATTACGGCTTGCAGATGGGCTAAGAGGTTTTCAACCGGACGTGCATAGTGGGTATTAAGCACCAGCAGCATAGTGAGCACCGGCGCCAACTGCAAATGCTCAACCAACACACTTGAGGCATCGAGGTTGAGTTTTGCTGCCGCCCAGCGTTGGTACGCCAGCTGTTGCTTGATCTGGCTGTTAACATTTGTTGGATACCATAGGTTTGGCTTATGGGCCTGCGTGAATTGCATTTGTGGTGCATGGAGCCAGGTGAAATAACTTTTTGGCAAGCCTAGGGTAACTAACAAGTGCTGCTGGCCCATGAGGTCATTGATTTGAGCAAGACATCGAAACCAAGCAGAACACTCTTTTTCAGCAAGTGGATCAAAGGATTCAAGCGGCGGTATTGGCACCGACCATTGGCCCAAACAAAGAGGTGGCCCTTGAGTATCGGGTGGGTTTTTAGGTGGCTGCAATAACACCAAGCGCAAGTTTTGCGCTTGCCAATCGAGGCCAAGAGACACGGTGCTAACTAAACGTTTACTCAATTGCTGCAACATAATTCCCATCCATGGGTGGCGAAACTAAATATATCTTATATACTTTCGATTCTTTTCCGTCTTGAGCTTAAGCATAGCATGACATTTGTAGGCCGCCTGTTTAAATGGGGATTCATCCTCGGCACTGTCTGTGCTTTACTGATAGGGGCGTTTACTTGGTTTTATCTGATACCTCGGTTACCCGATGTAAATGCCCTCAAAGACTACCACCTACAGACCCCATTACGAGTGATGAGCCGTGATGGCAAGCTGATTTCAGAATTCGGTGAGCAACGGCGCATCCCTTTACGCATCGACCAGGTACCGCAGGACTACATCAACGCGCTAATTTCTGCTGAAGACGAAAACTATTACAGCCATTACGGCGTCGACCCCAAAGGCTTATTGCGTGCGGCAGTACGTATGGTTCAAGCCGGCGGTAAAATCCAAGGCGGTGGCAGCACCCTCACCATGCAGGTGGCACGTAATTACCTATTAACACTAGACCAAACCTTCATCCGCAAATTTAACGAAATATTGTTGTCATTTCAGATTGAGCAGCAACTCAGTAAAGACCAAATCCTAGAAATGTACTTCAATAAGATGTTCATGGGCCACCGTTCATATGGCATAGAAGCAGCCTCTGCAGTCTATTACGGGCGTTCGATTAGCGAGTTAGAATTACCCCAGTTAGCCATGTTAGCGGGACTTTACAAGGCGCCGTCTAAATACAACCCTATCTCTAACCCAAAACGTTCCAAAACACGCCGCAATTGGATTTTAGGCCGCATGCTCAAGCTCGGCTATATCCAGCAGCAGCAACATGATGACGCCATTGCCACTGCTATTATTGCCCGCTATCACAGCCTTAAACCAGAAACTTCGGCATCCTACGTCGCGGAAATGGTGCGCCAAGAGCTGTTTGACACCTTCCCCATAGAGGACGTCTACACCGGCGGGTATCGGGTCTATACCACCATCGATAGTCGCCTGCAGGACGCCGCCCAACTGGCCGTACAAAAAGGCCTGCTGGCTTACGATCGACGCCACGGTTTTAGGGGCATTGAAATCAACCACGGTGCCGATTTAGCCACCGAAGAAGCCGAGCGCATTCTCAATCGCATCCCGGTGTTCGGCCCATTACAACCCGCCATTGTGCAGCAGCTCAACGAGGATTCGGCCGATTTAATCATGCGCTATGGCGTCACCGCCAGCATCCAATTTAGCGACATGAGTTGGATCCGCCCGCGTATTGCCATCGACCACTTAGGCCCTAAACCCGAACAAATAAGTGACATCCTCACCGTGGGCGACCAAATTCGTGTACGGCAGGCTTATGCTGACCCTAGTGTTTGGTATTTATCACAAGTGCCTGACGCTCAAGGTGCCCTCATCGCCTTGGACCCACAAGACGGCGCTATGATCGCTTTGGTGGGTGGCTTTGAGTACCTACACAGTAAATTCAACCGCGCCACGCAAGCCTTACGTCAGCCTGGCTCAAACTTTAAACCCTTTATCTATGCCGCAGCCCTAGAACAAGACTTTACCGCCGCCACCCTAATTAACGATGCCCCTGTGGTGTTTGCCGACGCCAGTTTGGAAGACTCATGGCGGCCAGAAAACTATAGCGGCAAATTTTTTGGCCCCACGCGCCTGCGTAAAGCCTTATACAAATCCCGCAACTTAGTTTCTATTCGAATTCTGCGCGAAATCGGCATCACATCGGCCATCGACTACGCCACTCGGTTTGGCTTTAAACCAGAACAATTACCTCGCAATTTGTCCCTAGCCTTAGGCAGTGCCAGCGTACCACCAATCGATGTAGCCACTGCCTATGCCAGCATTGCCAATCAAGGCTACCAAGTCACGCCCTATTTTATCGAGCGTATTGAAGACAGTTTTGGCAAGGTGTTGTATCAAGCTGAGCCCATCACGGTATGTGCCAACTGTGACTATCTACGGGCTACCGATACAGTGAATTTAGAAAATCCGCCTGAACCACAGGCCACCATCATTGACAACGGCGCCATCATTGCCCTAGACGAAGCTATCAACCAAGAAGATGCCGACCAACAAGCTGCTCAGGATGCCTTATTGAACATTGTCAATCGGCCCACTACAGCACTCCCCATTGCCCCACGCATTATGGATGAGCGCGTCAATTACATCATGCACACCATCCTCCAAGACGTCGTTAAAAAAGGCACAGCGCGTAAAGCCCAAAAACTAGAAAGAAATGATCTGGCGGGTAAAACGGGCACCACCAACGACCAGAAAGACGCGTGGTTTTCGGGCTATGTTGATTCCATGGTAGCCACCACATGGGTGGGGTTTGACCAACCCAAAACCTTAGGCAGAAACGAATTTGGCAGCACCGCTGCACTGCCTATTTGGATTGATTTTATGCGCGCGGCCCTAGCAGGCACACCAGAACACGAGCGCACCCAACCGGACGGCATGGTGACCATAAAAATCGACCAAGCCACGGGTGAGTTAGCGCGGCCAGAAGACACCACATCGTTAGAAGAAATCTTCCGCGAAGAGCGCACGCCGATACAAATGGCGCTACCTAAAAACAACCAATCCAACGACGATACTAGCCTCCAAGAAGCGGCGCCCGAACAGGTTTTTTAACGCCCGCTGCGTGCTGGAGCCTGCTCCAGCATGTCTAGATGATAGACGCTCATCAACCCCGACAAATAACCCTTTTGACGCTGTTTTTTGCTCAACTTACGCCACGACAACCAACCCCTTGCGAGTATGGTTTGCCCGACCCACTGCTCTAACTGTTGGCGGCTGCTGAGATTGAAAGGTGAGGCAGCGAGTAGCTGTTTGTCTATTTTAATACCCGCTTGTCCACCCAAACCAATATACCAGTGATGCTGACTTTCATTGATATCCGCCACCACACCGCCCATACGCATAAAACCCCCTTGCTTGGGAGTTAAATCGGCCGCTTGATACACAGCCGACATCGCCGTGCGCCAAATACGCAAGCTTTGCTTGCGAGCACGCGCCTCATGCTGCCATAAACAATCCTCAGCACCCTGCGCGTCCATGCTCACCACGTAGGCTAAACCGCGGGCCACAAGAAACGCCTCGGCACTTAACCCTGCGCCATCATAAAGTTTGACTAACCACCGGCCGTAATGGTCTTTACGCTTGGGCAACACGCGCAAATAAATCGCGTTCTGCCGCCCTAATAGCTGATCTAACTGATCCCTCGCCTGCTGTGCATAGGCTTGCGCTAGACGTTTTTTATGGGCCATTTCGGTGCTATTAATCTGTCCCAGCCGTAAGCGATGGCCATGGGCCAAACTGAGACTATCACCATCTTGCACATACCAACCCTGTACCTTATAAATGTGGCCTGCCTCAGGCTTTACCTGCCAGGCAGATGCTTGCAGCATTTGTTGCTCCGACAAAGCCTCACACTGCGCTGCTGCCGCAGGTACATTGGCTAGTGCCAACAACACGCCCCAAAACCCAATCATGCGCCTTATTGATTTGTTCTTCATGTCCACTTACTCGTAGCCTGTGCGAGCATATAGCATAGCCCGTTTCTAACATCATACCCCACTCTGCGGCCGATAAGCCCTTGCTTATACACCATACTCCTCGTTAAAATAGAGCTCTACTATCGCCCCCACAAGCCAACAGGAACACCCATGAGCCAAACTAACGAAACTGCCACAAACCAACAATGGGGAGGCCGCTTTAGTGAGCCTACCGATGCCTTTGTGGCCCGTTTTACGGCATCAGTGGAGTTTGACCAACGCATGTACCGCCAAGACATCCAGGGTTCCGTAGCACATGCCAAAATGCTCACCCATGTGGGCGTATTAACGCAGCAAGAGTGCGATGATATTTTACGCGGCTTGGAAGAGATTCGTATCGAGATTGAACGCGGCGACTTCACCTGGTCCGTGACCCTCGAAGATGTACACATGAACATCGAAGCCGCCCTCACCGCGAAGATCGGCATGGCCGGCAAGAAACTCCACACGGGTCGTTCTCGCAACGACCAAGTAGCCACCGATATTCGCCTCTATTTGCGTGACGAAATCGACCTTATTTGTAGTGAAATCAGTCGCTTACAAATAGGCTTTATCGGCCAAGCCAAGGCCGAAAACGCCACTATCATGCCTGGCTTTACGCACTTACAAACGGCACAACCAGTGACCTTTGGCCACCATGTATTGGCTTGGAACGAAATGCTGCAGCGTGACTACGAACGCCTCCAAGACTTGCGTAAACGCCTTAATATTTCGCCCTTAGGCGCAGCGGCATTGGCCGGCACCAGCTATCCCATAGATCGACACATGACCAGCGAATTGTTAGGTTTTGATCGGCCCACAGAAAACTCACTAGACTCGGTGAGTGACCGCGATTTTGCTATTGAGTTTTGTGCTGCAGCCAGCCTTATACTGATGCACTTATCCCGCGCTTCAGAAGAGCTGATTTTGTGGACCTCAGTGCAGTTTGATTTTATCGATTTACCAGATCGCTTTTGTACGGGCTCATCCATCATGCCACAAAAGAAAAATCCAGACGTACCCGAATTGGTACGCGGCAAGACCGGCCGCGTCAATGGCCACCTCATTTGTTTGTTAACTTTGATGAAAGGCCAGCCCCTCACCTATAACAAAGACAACCAAGAAGACAAAGAGCCGTTGTTTGATACCATTGATACGGTCAAAGGTTGCTTACGCGCCTATGCCGACATGGTGCCGGCCTTAGTACCCAAGCGTGATCAAATGCGCGCTGCAGCGCTTAAGGGCTTCGCCACCGCAACTGATTTAGCCGATTACTTGGTAGGCAAAGGTTTAGCCTTCCGTGACGCCCATGAAGTGGTTGGCAAGTCCGTAGCCCATGGTTTAGCCACTGGCAACGACCTGAGTGAAATGAGCTTGGCTGAATTACAAACCTTTAGCGACCTAATCACCGCTGACGTGTTTGATGTACTGACCTTAGATGGCTCGGTAAGTGCCCGCGATCACATCGGTGGCACAGCACCTAAGCAGGTATTAGCAGCGGCAGACCGGGCCCTGGCCCTAGTCAGCAGCCGTCAGCACTAGTCTAAGCCGGCAATACATCTAAGGCACTGCAGTCAAAGCGCTCCTGGGCTTGGGCTTGTAGTGCCTGGGCCAGGCATTGGCCCAAAGTTTGACTCTTGTCGGTGGTCAAACGCCAGCTGCCTTGCTGCTGCTCAAAGTGCAAACCTCCAGCCAAACACGCCAGCCAAACTTGGCTTAAGGGCGGCTGGCGACTCAATATAATTTGACTCGCATTTTCACAACTAATGGTTAACAAACCACTGGTGTTAACGTAATCAATATCACTTTCTGCCTCATCTAAGATCTCTTCTACCTGCAGGAATAAATCGTCAACCTGCTCGTGGAACTGCGCTTCACTCATGAATTTCACTTTTGCTAATGGCCACATCATCAGGGCCGTTGATTAATATACGCTCAAAGTAACCCATTGGCGGTGTCTGCGCTAGTGTAGACGCGTGTTTCAAGGGTATAATCAAAGCTAATTAGTAACTTAACACTAGAACACTGTGGGTGCCGACGTGAAGAAATTGGTTTGTTTATCGCTACTCTGCCTTAACTTGACCTTAGGCTTGGCAAGCTGTGGTCAAGCAGGCAGCTTATATGTGCCCGCAACCCCAGCGACCAGCAGTCATTAAACGAGTCATCAACACCATGGATAATTTTGAATACCGCAGCAACCGCTTGTTTGCCGAAGACATCGATGTAGCTAAGCTAGCGCAGCAATACGGCACGCCCACCTATGTCTACTCCCGCGACACCTTAGAGCGTAACTACACGGCCTACAGCCAAGCCCTAGAAGGCTGTGACCACTTAGTGTGTTACGCGGTAAAGGCCAACAGTAACATTGCCGTGCTTAATGTACTGGCCCAACTTGGCGCTGGGTTTGACATCGTTTCTATTGGCGAGTTAGAACGAGTGCTGGTGGCTGGTGGTGACCCCAATAAAATTGTCTTCTCCGGTGTAGGCAAACAAACCCACGAAATGCAGCGGGCATTAGAAGTGGGTGTCCACTGTTTTAATGTCGAATCAGAAGCCGAGCTAGTACGCTTACAAAGCGTGGCGGCCAGTATGGACTGTGTGGCGGCGATATCGTTACGCATTAACCCCGATGTGGATGCCAAAACTCACCCTTACATCTCTACCGGCCTAAAAGAAAACAAGTTTGGTATTGGTATTGATCAAGCGCCAGCAGCCTATGCCCAAGCAACCGCCATGAGCCACATCAAGGTGATTGGTGTGGATTGCCACATCGGTTCGCAGCTGACTCAAATTGAGCCTTATTTAGATGCCATGGATCGCTTATTTGTGTTGATTGATAGCCTTGCAGAGCAAGGCATCGGCATTACCCACCTAGACCTAGGTGGTGGCCTTGGAGTCTGTTACGGCGATGAACAACCACCGGCAATTAGTGATTTTATTGCCCGCGTACGCAGCCACTTAGAGGGCCGAAACCTCACCTTGGTATTTGAGCCGGGTCGTTCTATTTGTGCTGATGCAGGGGCTTTATTAACCCGCGTAGAATACATTAAGAACAATGATGATAAGTATTTCGCCATAGTCGACGCGGCCATGAATGACCTTATTCGCCCTGCCTTATATAGCGCATGGCAAGACATTATTCCTGCCGATTTAAACTCAAAAGCCGAAATACGCGACTTTGACATTGTCGGCCCCATTTGCGAAAGCAGTGATTTTTTAGGTAAAAACCGCCACCTTTCTATTGCGGCTGGAGATCTGCTTGCCGTCTGTAGTTCCGGTGCCTATGGTTTTGGTATGGCCTCTAACTACAACAGCCGCAACCGTGCAGCCGAAGTGATGGTGGATGGCAACCAGTCCCACCTCATTGGAGAGCGCGAACAATTGTCACAGCAATGGGCCCGAGAGCGCCTATTGCCAACCACGTAAGCAACAAGGACGGGACTAAAATGCTATTACGTTTTGCCAAAATGCACGGTTTGGGTAACGATTTTATGGTGATCGACCTCATCACCCAAAGAACGCATTTATCCACCGAACAAATTCGCCGCTTGGGCGATCGCAACACCGGCATTGGTTTTGATCAGTTACTATTGGTGGAAACACCGCAAGCACCCGATGTGGATTTCCGTTATCGCATCTTTAATGCCGACGGCAACGAAGTAGAACACTGTGGCAACGGTGCGCGCTGCTTTGCCAAGTTTGTGCATGATCAACGCTTAACCGGCAAACGTGAAATTGCGGTACAAACCAACAATGGCCGCATTGTGTTGCACATGCAAGGCGACCATCAAGTGACGGTGGACATGGGCGAACCTGTTTTGTCTCCTGCCGCCATTCCGTTTGACGCTGCCCAACAAGCCCCTAGCTACACCATTGAGCAAGACGGCCAACACTACACCATGGGGGCCGTATCCATGGGCAACCCCCACGGTGTATTGATTGTTGATGATGTTGCCACTGCGCCCGTACTAGAACTCGGGCCTAAACTCGAACATCACCCTCGGTTCGCTAACCAAGCCAATATTGGGTTTATGCAAATCCTTGACCGCCAAAACATTAAGCTACGTGTATTCGAACGTGGCGTAGGCGAAACCAAAGCCTGTGGCACAGGCGCCTGTGCTGCGGTAGTGGCCGGCCAACAACAGGGGCTATTAGATACTCAGGTGACTGCACAACTCACCGGCGGCGACTTGCTCATTGAGTGGCAAGGCCCTGGCCACCACCTGTGCATGACTGGACCGGCAACCCATGTATACGAAGGGCAGGTGCGTTTATGAGCCAGCTAGACCAACAAGATGTGGCTGATTATTTGCGCCAAAACCCAGACTTTTTTAACCAATACCCTGAGTTGTTAGCCGACATTGAGCTGTCCCATAATTGCGGCCAAGCCTCCTCCTTGATTGAACGCCAAACGCAAGTCATGCGCCATAAATTACAAGATTATGCCACTAAGATGTCTGACATTTTAGGCACAGCTAGGCGCAACGATGTGCAGTTTGAAAAAACCAAACGATTGGTCATTGAGCTAGCTGCAGCCACCAGCGTTAGTGCCCTCACCGAGGCGCTAAAGCAGAGCTTTATCAACGAGTTTCATGCCGACGCTGCCCACTTAGTGCTATTTTCCAAGGTCGACATTACAGACAAGCACCCTAACTTGAGTGACGCCCAGGGTAACCCACAAATCATCGCCCTGGCGGACAAAAACTGGGCGTATTGCCAAGCCTTTAAGGGGCCAGAATTGCTGCAGCTGTTCCAGCACTCTAGCCAGCTAAAATCCTGTGCCATTGTGCCTTTATATCTAGGTGACACAGCCCTTGGTGTACTCATTATTGCCAGCAACACCGAAGACCACTACAACCAAGAGTTGGATACCTTATTTCTTAACCACGTTGCCGCCGTTACAGGGCGATGCCTCGGTCGTTTGACTTAACAATGCCCGCCCCTAGCGCTAGCTTAAACCAAATAGTCGTAGATTATTTGCACTATTTGGCTTACATTAAACGCTACTCCAAGCATACTGTTGCCGCTTATCGGCGTGACATCCAGCGCTTGATAGACACCATGCAAGACCACCAGCACGGCCTATGGAGCGACACCCAAGCCGACACCATACGCGCCGCCCTAACCCAGGCCCGGCAATCCGGCTTAGCCCCAAAAAGCTTGCAGCGCATGCTTTCCAGCTGGCGCAGTTTATTTACTTACCTCATGCAAAAGGGCCTCGCCAAGCAAAACCCAGCGGCGGGAATACAAGCGCCTAAAGCCGGCCGACGCCTTCCCAACAGCCTAGACCCTGATCAAATCAGCCAGATCCTTGACGGCCCAACGGACAAAAATGATCCCATGGCCACACGGGACCAAGCCTTGCTTGAACTTACCTACTCGTGCGGCTTACGACTGGCAGAACTGGCCAGCCTCAATATACTCGACCTAGACCTTGGCGACGCCACATTAAGGGTGACCGGCAAAGGCAATAAAACCCGTCAATTGCCCATGGGCCGCCAAGCGATAAAGGCCGTCAACGGGTGGTTGCAACAGCGCAAACACGTTAAATGCCTCGACGCCAATGCCCTTTTTATTAACCACCGTGGCCAACGTATGGGCCCACGGGGCATTCAACTACGCATGGCCAAAATGGCCGCCGCCCAAGGCCAACACCTACACCCACATATGTTGCGGCATTCGTTTGCCAGCCATTTATTACAATCCAGCGGCGACTTACGCGCAGTGCAAGAGTTGCTTGGCCATAGCAACATCAGCACCACACAAGTGTATACTCACTTAGACTACCAGCATTTGGCCAAAGTTTACGATCAAGCTCACCCAAGGGCCCAAGCACATAAATCCACAGACTTGTCGGCAGAGAACCTTAACCATGATTAAAGTCATTACCTTTGATTTAGATGACACCCTTTGGGATATTGGCCCCGTTATCACCAAGGCCAATAGGCTGATGCTGGTATGGATGCAACAACACGCACCCAAGTTCAGTGAGACTTATGATCACCAAGGCATCGATGCCTTGCGTGACGAAATTTGGCAACAGCAACCGCAGTTAAAACACGACCTCAGCCAAATCCGTATTGCCCTCATTCAGCTGGGCTTGGAGCGCTGCGGTTACCCCTTCGCAGCTAGCCTTGCTCAAGCGGCGTTTGAGGTTTACTTTAGCGCCCGCAATGACGTGCTTTTATTTGACGGTGCCCAACAACAACTACAAGCCCTTGGCAAACACTACACGGTAGGTGCCCTGACCAACGGCAATGCCGACTTACAGCGCGTGGGCTTAGATCACTTATTCGATTTCTACTTTAGTTCTGCCCAAGTCGGCGTCAGCAAACCTGATCCCAAATTTTTTGATGCCGCCTTGCAACACACGGGTTTGCCGCCCCAAGCGTTTATCCACATTGGTGACCACCCTCAGCATGACATTGCCGGCGCACAGGCTGCCGGCATGCACACCATCTGGATGAATCCCAACAATGCGGTCTGGCCCGCAGGGCAAACCACCCCCAGCCAAGAGATTCAGAACCTGCATCAACTCAGCGACGCGGTGGCAAAAATCCATGGCCACTGAACATGTATTTGCACCCTATGTCCGCGCGTTAGGCAAAGGCAAACGTGGCAGCCGCTCGCTCACCCAAGCCGAAGCGCGTGACGCCATGGCGATGATCTTGCAACAACAAGTTGAACCAGAGCAGCTTGGTGCCTTCTTAATGTTGTTACGCTTAAAAGAAGAAACCCCTCAAGAGCTGGCCGGATTTGTTGAAGCAGTGCGCGCCCATCATCACTATTCACCTGCGCTGGTTTCGGGCATACAAGTGGATTTGGATTGGTCTACCTACGCCGGTAAAAAACGTCACTTGCCTTGGTTTTTGCTGGCTGCACTAACCCTCGCAGGCGAAGGCATAAAGGTCTTTATGCATGGTGCCAAAGGCCACACGGCGGGGCGTATTTATAGCGAAGATGTGCTCACAGCTATAGGTGTACCTATTGCTCAAAACTGGCAACAATGTGAGACTCATCTGCAACAACACAACTTTAGTTTTATGAGTTTGCAACACCTGAGCCCCGCCTTAGACCACATCATTGGTTTGCGGGCTATTTTTGGTTTACGCTCACCGGTGCATACCTTAACTCGGCTGTTAAACCCGCTGGCAGCTAAACACACCATTGATGGTGTGTTTCACCCCGCCTATGGACCACTGCACCAGCACACGGCCATGTTATTGCAACACCCCCGTAGCCTCACTATTCGAGGCGACGGCGGTGAAGCAGAAATACGCCCCGATGCCGAGTGTCATTTACAGTGGGTTGATGAGCAGCGCGCCAGTGACGAAGAATGGCAGCGAACACTTGCCAAGCGGGACACACTAGAGCAAAATCTCGACCCATTAAGGCTAGTTAAGTTATGGCGTGCAGAGCAGCAAGACCTATATGGCGAGGCTGCAGTGATCAGTACGTTAGCCGCTTGTTTGGTGCTTTTGGACCAAGCAAAGGATCAAGCTGAAGCCAAAATTTTGGCGCAAAAATGGTGGCAAAACCGCGACAAACAGCTTATGTAATATAGTTATAAGAAATTAGTTTTTTATAACTAATGTATTTTTGTTGTATCGCTTATATAATTCATTTAGTATTCCGCTGTTTTAAAGCATTGGCTTTAAACTTTGGCTTAAACAAGGGCTCTATTTCCCATGAACAAAGCAATCTACCCAGGCACGTTTGATCCCGTTACGAATGGTCATGTAGACCTTATCCAACGCGCTTCAAACCTATTTGAGCAAGTGGTGGTTGCGGTGGCGGAAAGCCCTAAAAAGAAGCCCATGTTGGACTTAGCAACGCGCGTAGAGCTTACACGCATTATTTGTGAGCCCATGGGTAATGTGACCGTTATAGGCTTTACTGGCTTATTAACGGAACTGCTGCCCAAACAAGGGGCCAATATTATCTTACGGGGCTTACGAGCCGTGTCTGATTTTGAATACGAATTTCAGTTAGCCAAAATGAACCGAGTGCTGGCGCCGGAAGTAGAAAGTATGTTTTTAACCCCTGCGGAGAAACATTCCTTTATTTCCTCAACCTTAGTGCGCGAAATTGCATCCCTAGGCGGCGACGTCTCGCAATTTGTCCACCCTTTGGTGGTGCAAAAACTCAATCAACATTTAGCCAACTAACGCAACAATTTAACAGGAAAAGTACCATGTCTTTAATTATCACCGACGATTGCATCAACTGCGATGTATGTGAACCGGAATGCCCTAATGAGGCGATTTCTCCGGGTGAAGAAATCTACGAAATTGACATGAACAAGTGCACCGAATGTGTAGGTCACTATGACGAGCCTCAGTGTGTAGAGGTGTGTCCCGTAGACTGTATCCCTAAAGATCCAGATCACGTGGAAACTAACGATCAGTTAATGGATAAGTACATTAAGCTCACGGCAGCCTAAGCCGTAACAACAGCGAGGTTGGGTATGGAAACACAAAAGTTACAGGAACTTCTAGGCCAGCTACACTCTGAATTAGCGGAGCATCAAATTGATGATCCAAAAGTCCAACAGCAGCTACAAACACTGCTGTTGGACATTCAGAACCAAGTCACAGGCTCGCAGCAAACTCAGCTGCCTCAAGCACAAAATGCATCTGACTTCGCGATACTCTTAAGTGCTCAATTTCCGCGTCTCAGTTCAACCATACGCGAAATTGCCGACCAACTGGGCAAGATGGGCATTTAACTGCAGGCTAACGCTGGCACGATTTACAGTATACGGTACTGCGCTGCCCAAGCCGGCTCTCTACTAATGGCTGGTGGCACACGATACAGGCCTGTCCTGCCCGCCCATACACCTGCAGCTGCTGTTTAAAATAGCCGGGGTTGCCATCGCTATCAACAAAGTTACGTAGCGTCGTGCCGCCTTGTTCAATAGCTGCAGCAAGCACTTGTTTACAGGCCCTTACCAACAAATCTAAACGTTTAGCTGCAATACGGCCCGCTTGTCGGTGGGGGTGAATACCCGCCATAAACAAGGCTTCGTTGGCATAAATATTGCCCACCCCTACGACTTTTTTACTGTCCATAATGAGGCTTTTAATAGCCTGTTTTTTACCGTTACAGGCATTTTTCAAATGCGCCAAATCAAACTCGTCGGACAAAGGCTCCGGCCCCAAGTGCGCTAATAGGGAATGCTCCATGATCGGGTGCGACTGCCATAAAATACAACCAAAGCGCCGCGGATCTCGGTATCTTAGGGTCACTTTTTCAAACACTAAATCCAGGTGGTCGTGAAACGATGGCGGTTCGTCATGGGCCACAATTCGCATACTGCCGGTCATGCCTAAGTGACCAATAATGGCACCGTGATCAAATTCAAACAAAAGGTACTTGCCGCGGCGAATCACCTTACGTAAGCGCTTACCCTCCACCTGCTGGGCTAAATCATGGGGGACTGGCCAGCGTAAACGCGCGTCTCTAACCGTTACACTGACTAATTTTTGTGCCTCAATATGCGGGCTAACACCCGCTCGTGTCGTTTCAACTTCGGGTAATTCTGGCATAAATTATTATCGGCTCACACTTAGCTTAGGTAAATCACAACGACAATAAAGCCATGATTGTTAAACCTTTTCAAGCAAATTTTTCATCTTCGTCTGTTGACAGGCATGCTCAAAGGTTTATGGTTATAGCTAAATATAAAAGCACCTGCCTCCAGCCAACAAAGGAATTGACCATGCTAAAATCCGTTAAAGTTGCCGATTACATGACCCGCCAACTGATCACCTTTCGAGTAGACACGCCCTTGTTTGACGCCATTAAAACGTTTTCGGAAAACCAAGTTTCCGGTGCTCCGGTGATCAATCAAGACAACCAATTAGTGGGTGTGCTGTCAGAAGTGGATTGCCTTAGGGGCATTTTAGACAAAACCTACCACGAAGAAGAAGTGGGTGGCACCGTGGGTGAATTCATGACAACAAAGGTCGATACGGTAAGTGGCCACACCGACATTATTGCCGTAGCCGAACAGTTCATCCACCGTGGCCGACGCCGCATCCCAGTGATCGAAGATGGTAAGTTAGTCGGCCAAGTCAGTCGCAAAGATATTTTGCGCGCGGTCAACGATTTCATTTGCAAGGATTGTGATTAAAACAAGGCTTTTGTGCTAAAGTAGAGGCCTTATTCACAGTTAATTGTTGGGTTAATTGCCGCATGGGCCGCCTGTTTAACAAACACATCATTGTAGCCATTAGTGGCGGTATCGCTGCCTATAAAAGCGCCGAATTGGTGCGTTTACTAAAAAAAGCCGGTGCCCAAGTACAGGTTGTCATGACCTCTGGGGCCACTGAGTTCATCACCCCACTGACCCTGCAAGCTTTGTCGGGTAATGCCGTACACCAACACCTGCTTAATCCTGAAGCAGAAGCGGGTATGGGCCATATCCAGCTGGCGCGCTGGGCTGATGCTTTGCTCATCGCCCCCACTACAGCCAATGTGATGGCACGTTTAGCCCAAGGCCAAGCCGACGACCTACTAACCACCTTATGCCTAGCCACCAGTGCCCCTGTGTTACTCGCACCGGCCATGAACCAAGCCATGTGGGCCGACTCCGCCACCCAAACTAACCTACAAACACTGTCTCAACGAGGCTATCAAATAGTAGGCCCTGCAGAGGGTGAGCAAGCCTGCGGCGACGTAGGTGCGGGCCGCATGTTAGAGCCTAGCCAACTATTACACGCCCTAAAAGGCCAGTTTGAGCAAGGCCTTCTCAACGGCAAAAAAGTCGTCATTACTGCAGGGCCAACCCGCGAAGCCATTGACCCCGTACGCTATATCAGTAATCACAGTTCTGGAAAAATGGGCTACGCCTTAGCTGTTGCAGCGCGTGATCAAGGGGCTCAGGTGGTGTTAATCTCCGGCCCTACTCATATTGCTATACCCGCAGACGTCACCTTTGTGGCCGTTGAAAGCGCACAACAAATGCTGAGCGCCAGCCTTGAAGCAGGCCCAGGCGCAGACTATTTTATTGCCAGCGCAGCGGTCTCCGACTACCGACCCGCGCAAGCTGCTGAACAAAAACTAAAGAAACATAATACTGATGATGGTCTAAACTTAGCCCTGATCCAAAACCCAGACATCCTCGCCACCATGGCTCAAACATTCCCCAGCACGACTCATATCGGTTTTGCAGCCGAAACCCAACAACTCATTGCACATGCCCAAACCAAGCTCAAAGCCAAGGCCGTGCAAATGATTATTGCTAATGACGTTTCTGATCCAAGCATCGGCTTTAACAGCGATGACAACCGCGTCAGCTTAGTCACCGCTGATGGCGTAGACCAACTCCCCTTATTATCTAAGCCTGCCTTGGCTCGGCGTTTAATTGACGCCATTTGCAAGCTTAGCTCCCATTAATTCAATTGTTTAAGGCCCTTCCATCATGACCCAACGCCCACAGCTTGCCGTTAAAATACTCGACCCTCGTTTAGGTCAAGACATGCCTTTGCCTACCTATGCAACGCAAGGCTCTGCAGGCATGGACTTACGCGCTTGTATCGATGCCCCAATCACCCTCAAGCCGGGGCAAACCGAACTAATCCCCACCGGCATGGCCATTCATATCGAAGACCCTAGCCTCTGCGCGATGCTCTTGCCTCGCTCGGGTCTGGGTCATAAACACGGCGTGGTATTGGGCAATTTAGTGGGACTTATCGACTCGGATTATCAGGGCCAGCTCATGGTATCCTGCTGGAATCGAGGCGCTACCACTTTTGTTATTGAACCAGCTGAGCGTATCGCCCAGATGATTTTAGTACCCGTGGTTCAAGCCGACTTAACTATCGTTGAAGACTTTGACGCTAGTATTCGTGGCACCGGTGGTTTTGGCCACTCGGGCCGCCAGTAAATTTAACCCAGGAGATTACCCGCATGGATCGCTTACGCTACGCACCACCTCGACCACTGACTAACGAAATATTTCGTGCCTATGATATCCGCGGCATTGTTGACCAACAACTCAGCGTGGCGATGCTCTACCACATTGGTTTAGCCGTTGGCACACAGGTCAGGCGCAACGGCGAGGATAGCATTGCCGTAGGCGCCGACGGCCGCTTGTCTAGCCCCAAGCTCAGCCAAGCACTAATGGCGGGCTTGGCTGATACGGGGTGTCGAGTATTACATTTAGGCGCCGTACCAACGCCGGTATTGTATTTTGGCGTTAAAACCCTAAGCACGCAATCTGGCGTTATGTTGACTGGCAGCCATAACCCGTCTAACTACAACGGCTGCAAGATTGTGATTGGTGGTCAGACCCTCGCCAACGACGCCATTATGGCCTTGCATGATTTGATACAGGTACAAGACTACGAACGGGGCATGGGCGACATCGAACAACATGCCGTTAAGCAGGCCTATCAAGACCGCATTTGTAGTGATATTAAACTGGCCCGACCACTTAAGGTAGTCTTGGACGCTGGCAACGGCATCGCTGGCGACATTGCACCTAAGCTATTCAAACAATTGGGCTGCGACGTTATCCCTCTGTTTTGTGAGGTCGATGGCAACTTCCCTAACCACCACCCAGACCCGGGCAAACCCGCCAATTTAGTGGATTTAAAACGCGCGGTCAAAGAGCATGCTGCGGACATAGGCTTGGCCTTTGATGGCGACGGCGATCGTGTTGGTGTGATTACCGAAACCCAAGAGATGATCTTTCCAGACAAATTATTAATGTTGTTTGCCGAAGATGTGATCAGCCGTAACCCACAAGCCGAAATTATTTACGACGTAAAATGCACACGTTTACTGGAGCCATTTATCCACACCTTAGGTGGCACCCCCACCATGTGGAAAACCGGCCATTCCCTCATAAAAAGCAAAATGATCGACACCGGCGCCCTCTTGGCGGGTGAAATGAGCGGCCACATTTTCTTTAAAGAACGTTGGTATGGCTTTGACGACGGCATTTATAGTGCCGCTCGCCTATGTGAGATACTAGCCAAATCTAACGTGCCTGCCAGCCGCTTATTCAGCCGCTTTCCCGCCGACGTCAGCACCCCTGAAATTAACATTGAAGTTACCGAAGACGAGAAATTTGATTTGGTAGCGCAACTTCAGCAGGCCCAATTTAGTAGTGGCAAGGTGTCTACTATTGACGGCATTCGTGTAGACTACACCGATGGCTGGGGCCTCGTTAGGGCCTCCAACACAACGCCCGTGCTAGTGCTGCGTTTCGAAGGTGAAACACAGGCCGTATTGGAGCGTATTCACAATGAATTCCAACACCATCTACATGCCGTAGATGCCAAATTAACCGTGCCGGATTACACTTTATGACCCTCGACCGCAAAGCCGCAATCAACGTTGCTCAAGTACTGAGCGAAGCCTTGCCTTATATTCAACGCTTTACCGGCAAAACCATTGTGGTTAAGTTTGGTGGCAACGCCATGATCGACGAGGACCTCAAGCAGAGCTTCGCCCGCGACATTGTATTGATGAAGCTGGTGGGCATGAACCCTGTTGTGGTGCACGGCGGCGGCCCACAAATTGGCGAACTGCTCACTAAATTGAATATAGACTCCCACTTTGTTAATGGTATGCGCGTTACCGACACCGCCACCATGAACGTGGTTGAAATGGTGCTGGGCGGTTCGGTGAATAAGGATATTGTTAACCTCATCAACCAAAATGGCGGGCAAGCCATTGGCCTAACCGGTAAGGATGGCAAGCTGATTCAAGCCAAGCAGCTTAAAGTTACCCATCAAACCCCCGAAATGCTTGCCCCTGAGATCATAGATATCGGCCACGTGGGCGAAGTCAGCGCCATTAACACCAATGTACTCGACATGTTACACAACAGTGATTTTATTCCTGTAATTGCCCCTATTGGTGTCGATGACGAAGGTAATTCGTACAATATTAATGCTGATTTGGTAGCCGGCAAAGTAGCCGAAATCTTACAAGCAGAAAAGCTTATGCTGCTCACTAACACGGCCGGTTTGTTAGACAAACAAGGCAACCTGTTAACGGGTCTGTCTACCGCTCAAGTGGACAGCTTGATCGCCGATGGTACTATTTATGGCGGCATGCTACCCAAGATCGGTTGCGCACTAGATGCGGTCAACGGCGGCGTTAAGCGCGCACACATTATCGATGGTCGCGTGAATCATGCCACCCTGCTGGAAATATTCACCGACCAAGGTGTTGGTACTTTGATTACCAACCCCTAACAAACCAGACTTACCCATAACAACAAAGAACAACTAATCGCCTTATGACTCAAGCTACAACGTCCCGCAAACAACAAATCCTTCATGCTCTTATGATGATGCTAGAAGACCGCACTAGTCGCATCACCACGGCCGCACTTGCCAAACAGGTGGGCGTTTCAGAGGCGGCCTTATATCGGCACTTCGCCAGTAAGGCGCAGATGTTTGATGCGTTGATTGATTTTATTGAAGACACTATTTTTAGCCGTACCAAACTGATTCAGCAACAGGATCTTGGCGCCCTTGCTCAGTGCCAACAGATTATCACCCTGTTACTTACCTTCGTTGAACGTAACCCTGGCATCAGCCGCATTCTTACGGGCGAAGCTATTGTCGGTGAAAAAGAGCGCTTGGCCACTAACGTCAGTCAGTTGTTTGATAAACTGGAAGCACAGTTAAAACAAATTTTACGTGAAGCAGAAATGCGTGAAGGGCTGCGCACACAAGACACACCTACGGTGACAGCCAGTATGATCATGGCGCTGGCAGAAGGCCGTATACGCCAGTTTAGCCGCACCGATTTTCGCCACAAGCCAACTCAGGACTGGGCCAGCCAGTGGAGCGTTCTAAGCCCTAGTTTGATGCGCTAAACTGCTGCGCTTGAGACTCCATAGTTATTGCGGTACGCCAGCATCGCATCAATGTGCTGCTGGTGACCACCTTGCTCTTGTAGGTATTCAAGAATATTGTCAAAATCGATGATGCTCACCACCTGCATGCTGTAATCTCGCTCCACCTCTTGAATAGCCGACAACTCACCCTGGCCACGTTCCATGCGGTTAATGGCAATTAAGGTCGCCGTTGGTGTGGCTTTATGAGCCTCTATAATGGCCATCACTTCACGAATAGCGGTGCCTGCAGTGATCACATCGTCCACAATGGCCACACGCCCAGTTAATTCAGCACCCACAATAGAGCCACCTTCGCCGTGTGCTTTAGCTTCCTTGCGGTTAAAGGCATAGGGCATGTCGATACCATGGTGCTCACTTAAGGCCACCGCCATGGTGGTGGCTAAGGGAATGCCTTTATACGCAGGCCCCAAGATAACATCACACTCAATGCCAGAATCAACCAAGGCTTGGGCAAAATACTGGCCTAGCTTGGCCAATGCTGAACCGGTGTTAAACAGTCCAAAATTAAAATAATAAGGGCTTGTACGGCCAGACTTTAAAGTGAACTCACCAAACCGTAATACCTGACGATCGATAGCAAAATCAATAAATTCACGCTGGTAGTCTTTCATATTTCCCTCATTATTTAACGCTCAGTGGCGACATCGAAACAGGGCATATTATACACTTTTCAGGACCCCCTAAGGCACTAAATTGGCCGCGTAAATAAAAGTAAATGGCATTAATCTGCAACCCACCTAGTGTGCCACGCCGCTGAGTCCGTGATACAATCTGTTCGAAATAATAATTACACCCAAAATGCCTGAATATAGCTTAGCTTAAGCCTAATTCACGCGAGCGATTAGACAACACCCATGCGCATTATTACTTTAAATGTCGAAGGCATACGCCAAGCGGCCAAACGCGGACTGTTTACCTGGATGGTGGAGCAAGACGCCGACGTGGTCTGCCTGCAAGATATTCGAGAAAAAGACTACCAGCTAGACGACCCTCTATTCCACCCTGCCGGCTGGCACGCCTACTTTTTTGATGCCTTTGAAGACGGCTATAGTGGCACAGCCATCTACAGCCGCCACCAACCTAAAGCCATTATGACCGGCCTTGGATTTCCCGGCTGTGACTTTGAGGGGCGCTTTATTCAAGCCGATTTCGACAAAGTCAGCATCGCTTCGTTGTCCGTGCCTAAGGGCCTAGGTGATGATGACAAGCAAGATGCCAAAAACGAATTTATGGACCAATTTAGCAACCACTTACGCAAAACCTTGCGTAAGCGTCGCGACTTTATCTTTTGCGGTACGCTACATACGGCCCACAAGCCCGCAGACCTTTCGGGCTGGTACGTTAACCAGAAAAACTCAGGATTTTTGCCCGAAGAACGCGAAGTTTTGGATGAAATTTTCTATCAAATGGAATTTTGCGATGCCTTTCGCCAGGTCAACCAAAACGAACGTCAATTTACCTGGTGGCCCGACTATAACCGTGCCTTTAAGCTTAACGAAGGGGCGCGCATCGACTACCAGATCACCACCCCAAACCTGCGCCGTAGCGTGCGCAATGCCCGCATATACCGCGAGCAACGTTTTTCTGACCATGCGCCATTAATCATTGACTATAATTGCGATCTTTAGGTCGCCAGCCCGTCCAGCTGGCGCACGTCAGTTTTTAACTAGTCGGCAAGTGCCGCGTTTTGTAGCGCGGTAATTTCCGTAATTCCTTTACGGGCCAAAGCCAACATAGCCGCCATCTGCTCTTCTGTGTAAGGCGCGCCCTCGGCGGTGCCTTGCACTTCGATAAAACCACCGTCTGCAGTCATTACCACGTTCATATCGGTTTCGGCTTTAGAGTCTTCTGCGTAATCCAAGTCCAATACCGCCTCCTCCTTATAGATGCCTACAGAAATAGCCGCAATTTGACGCTTTAATGGATTGCCTTTCATGGCGCCATTTTTATCTTTCTTTAAAACGTTGATAGCATCTACCATGGCAATGTATGCACCCGTGATAGATGCTGTGCGCGTACCACCATCAGCCTGCAAAACATCGCAGTCTATGGTAATGGTATTTTCACCCAACTTAGCCAAATTCAACGATGCCCGTAATGAACGACCAATTAAGCGCTGAATTTCTAAAGTGCGTCCACCCTGTTTGCCACGGGCTGCTTCGCGACCGTTACGTGAATGCGTTGAACGCGGTAGCATACCGTATTCTGCGGTGACCCAACCGCTGCCAGAGCCCCTTAAAAAACGTGGTACGCCACGCTCCACAGTCGCCGTACACAATACCTTGGTATCGCCGAACTCGATCAACACAGAGCCTTCGGCATGTTTGGTGAAACCACGGGTAATTTTGATGTCGCGAAGCTGATCAGTTGCACGTCCACTTGGGCGTTTAAAATCGAGTTTTAGGTCTTTTAGCTGATCGGTAAGAGTGGATGTCATGGGGAACCTTTATTCATTAATGGATAACGTATACAACGACGCAAAATACAAGACGGACTAAACACCTCGCCTCAACTCGCATCGTAGATAAAGCCTATTTTAAATCAGTTGACCGCAGATGACACGTAGCATGAGCGATTTTGCACGCCATACGCACCCAATTAGGGGGTGAGTTGATACCAGTTGACAAACCCTAGCACGCAGTTAACAATGTTAATCATTAACACTGCCAACTATTATCTACAGCCAAGCTTATGCCCTACGACTTACACCAACGCCTCGGTTATAAACTTACCCTTGCAGCCCAAATCAATAACCAGACCATGATCACTCTGCTGGCAGACATTGGTCTCACTCGGCAAAGCTGGTGTGTACTGGTTGCCGTTGGGGCCCAAGGCATTAGCCAGCCGTCGGCCATCGCCGACTACGTAGGCATAAAACGTGCTGCCGTGTCGCGCAGCCTCAAAGACATGGCCCTTAAAGGTTTGCTGGAGCGCCAACATGGCCATCAAAGTCGACAACACATAAACGTTAGTTTAACCCCGGAAGGTAAGCGTTTACTTACGCTTTCTATGCCCATGACAGACGTCTGCGCAGCTCACCTAAACCAACAACTCAGCAGCCATGAACAAGCCGAGTTGGGCCGCTTATTAGATAAAATCTTGTCTGCACCCCATCCACCCGCTGCTCGCATTTAACCTGCTTGCAAAGGGTTTTACCCCGGAACCAACCCCATGACTAAGCTATTTTCCTACCAAAATCGCCCCATGCACTTGGGGCCTTATGCCCTCGAGAAACTCAAGCACACCCAACAAGTGCCTGACTATAGCGCGCTGCCCAGCATGGCTCCCTTGGCATTTATTAAGCCCGCCGCACCTTTATCTATCGTCAACGCGATGGCTGAATATCAAGCCATGATGGACGTCATTCGCGATGGCGTGGTCAAAAAGCAAGTCGCAAGCATCCCTGAATCGCCATTAGAGCGCAGCCAGCACCTTAAATCGTTTGGCTATTTTTGTGATGCATCAATGATGGGCACTTGCTCTATTCCCGACTCGGCGTGGCTTGATCAGCCTTATGCCAACCCTAGTGTCGACCGCCTGAGCCACACCTTGGCCACCAAACAAATTTCCAGCCTAGCCTCCGGCATCGATGTGATCATGGCCATGTTGCGCGAGGCAATGCAGGCGCCAGTGACAGATTGCCGCCATCATACCCATGCCTTGGTATTTTTATACGAATACACCCGTGACGCCAAACCCAATGAACCCGGTACCGACTGGCTGCAAGATGCACAGGCTCAAAGGGCTGCTCTAAGAGCCTCAGAAAGCGCCTCCGTTTTGTCAGCTTACATTCGCTCCTTGGGTTATAGTGCGCGCGCACACTCAGCCTCGGCAGCGGAAGTCGACTTACAACACTTAGCCGTAGCGGCAGGCCTTAGCAGCATTGACGGCGACACCATAAGCAACCCTTACCTAGGTTCACGTTTTGGTCTTGCCGTGGTGACCACGGACCTTGAACTTGCCCCTGACGAGTATCTGAAGGCTGCACAAACGGCGCCCTTAAGCAGCCATTTTCGCCCCTCCCATGACAAAACCCGCAAACCGGCACAAGCTTACAAGCAGCGTCGCTTTGTAGACGGCCCTATGCCCTTTGAAACCATCAAACGTGTTGACCAACCCACCACCTACATAGATCAAGCCAACGTACAGCGCGTGCCTAAACGAGCCGATTTATTTGCCCGCTCCTTGTTTGGTGACATGGGCCCCAAGGTTCAAAATGCAGCGCGTAATGGTAACTATGTACGTAAGTCTGCCTCGGCTTTTGCCTTCCGCCAGGCCTTGGGTGCGTTTACCTTGTTACAGGATGGCAGCAAAGCCCCCAAGGTAGACCCGAGCGTTAACGACGCGCAACGCAACGCCGACAATATCAAGGCCACCGCCTACTGGTTAGGCTGCGATGCCGTGGGTATATCCAGCTGCCCCGATTGGGTTTACTACAGCCACAATGCGGCGGGCGAAGCCATAGTGCCTTACCACAACCAAGCCATTTCCATTGTCATCGACCAAGGCCATGAAACCATGGAAGGTGCCAGTGGTGATGACTGGATTTCCTGTGCCCAGTCCATGCGTGCCTACTTGCGTTTTTCCTTGCTCGGCGGCGTGTTAGCACAGCAAATTCGCCACCTCGGTTATAGCGCAAACGTACATACCGTCATGGGTTCAGAGGTGGTGCAACCACCGCTGACGCTGCTGTCGGGACTGGGGGAAGTCAGCCGTATTGGAGAAGTCATCCTCAACCCCTTTTTAGGTCCTCGATTAAAATCCGGTACCGTCACCACCAATATGCCCATGGCCCATGACAAACCCATAGATTTTGGTTTACAAAAATTTTGTGAAAACTGCAACAAGTGCGCTCGCGAGTGCCCATCGGGCGCTATCACGGCGGGCCCCAAACTGATGTTTAATGGCTATGAAATATGGAAATCCGACAGCCAAAAATGCACCACTTACCGCCTCACTACCGAAGGCGGCGCCATGTGTGGTCGCTGCATGAAGACCTGCCCGTGGAATTTAGAAGGATTGTTTAAAGAGCTACCCTTCCGCTGGGCCGCGAGCCACCTACCACACGCCGCCAAAACCCTGGCCAAACTGGATGATGTATTGGGTAACGGCAGCATAAATCCCGTAAAGAAATGGTGGTGGGATCTGGAAATGGTCAACGATGGCCCTTATACCATTCCGTTACATAATATTAATAGCCGCGAGTTACAGCCCAAACTTGCTGTCCAATACAGCGATCAAACCTTGGCCGTGTATCCTGCCAATTTGTTACCGCCACCTTATCCATTCCCCTATCCCATGGATCGCGAAGCCGC
>DPHD01000077.1:70867-74090 GCA_003523085.1 Oceanospirillaceae bacterium
CTTGAGCATGAATACATCAACGGCGCCGTGACTGACGCACCAATCCTGCAAGTTCGGCTTAGCAAGGCCAAAGCCATCAGCCAAAGGATAATGCAGTATCAGTTTACCCGCCTCGACGGAGGGCCTTTACCGGCGGCCACTGCTGGCAGCCATATTGATGTGCTCATTGCGCCGGAATTCTTGCGCCAGTATTCCTTATCGTCAGACCCTGCTGACACCAGCCACTATCAAATTGCGGTACTGCATGAAGACCAAGGTCGAGGGGGCTCGGCCCTGATGCAGCGAATTTTTACCGCAGGTCGAAAAGTGTTTGTGTCCAAGCCGACGAACCACTTCCCAGTCGCTGAAGAGGCCAGTAAAAGCTACCTTATGGGTGGAGGTATTGGTATTACGCCGATGATCGCCATGGCCCATCGCCTGCATACACTTGGCGCCGATTTTGCGCTGCATTACTGTTGCTCACGAGCTCAGGACGCAGGCTTTGAGGACGACCTGAAGCACATGCCGTGGGCCGACAAGGTACATTTACACTACTCTGATCAAGGCTCACGAGCCAATTTATCAACACTGTTGAATTACCAAACGCAGGCCCATGTGTACACCTGTGGCCCAGAAAACTTTATGCAGGCCGTACTAGACACCGCCCAAGCCAATGGCTTCCCAGAACAGCAGCGTCATATGGAGTATTTTTCAGTGCCCGATCTACCGCAATATGATAATCATGAATTTACCTTAAGACTATCTCAAAGCCAGCAGGAGTTTCACATTCCGGCCACCCAATCGGCCACTGAGGTACTCCTTGAGGCAGGCATTAACATTGAAGTTAAATGTGCCGATGGCATTTGCGGAGTATGTAAATGTGCCATTGTGTCAGGCCAAGTGGAGCACCGTGATTTTGTCTTATCTAATCAACAACGCCAGACACATATAATCCTATGCCAGTCGCGAGCGGCCCAGGCCGGTGGAGTCTTAGAGGTGGATGTGTAGCGCCAGCTGCTGTCTCAGATTATGCGCTGATAATCGGGTTATTGAGGCGCCCGTTCACAAGCCGCGAAAACAACACCTGACATTGCCTTGCGGCTTGCTTATAATTGCCCATTATTTACTCATTCGGCCCCACTATGTCTCACCCCCCTGGTGCACTCTATATTCTTTCAGCCCCATCTGGGGCTGGCAAAACCAGCTTAGTGAAAGCACTACTAGCACAGGACCCGCAGGTATGTGTGTCGGTGTCTCACACCACCCGCAACATGCGCTCCGGCGAACAGCACGGGGTGGATTATAACTTTGTCAGTCAAGATGATTTTAGCGCGCTGGTGGAGCGCCAACTGATGCTGGAATACGCCACTGTGTTTGGCAATAGCTATGGCACGTCGAAGGCCTGGGTAGAAGCTAATTTGGCCTTAGGCCAAGACGTGATTCTAGAAATCGACTGGCAAGGGCGTGATCAAGTACTGGCCATCTTCCCCGCCGCGATTGCGGTCACCATCCTACCGCCATCTCAAGCAGCGTTACAAGATCGTTTGCAGAGCCGTGGCACCGATTCTGACGACATCATTGCTCAACGCATGGCCGAGGCCCACAGTGAGATCAGCCATTACCACGGCAGTCACTTTTTAGTCATCAACGACGACTTTAGTGAGGCATTAAGCGATTTGCAGTGTATATTCAGCTGCCGACGCCTAAAAACACCCCAACAAGCACATAAACACGACCAATTACTGGCTGATCTCTTGTCAACAGGTGGCTAAATTTTGTACACTAGCGCGTCTTATTTTCGGCCTTGTCAGATTATGGCCGATCCATCGTTATTGCAATATAGGTAAACCCACATGGCTCGCGTAACCGTAGAAGATTGTTTGGAAAACGTAGATAACCGCTTTGAGCTCATCATGGTCTCCTCCAAGCGTGCCCGTCAACTCGCCACCGGTGGCAAAGAAGCCCACATTGAGTGGGAAAATGACAAGTGCACAGTAGTTGCGCTACGTGAAATCGCGGATGGCTTTATTAATGCCAGCATCCTTGACGAGCAAGATGAACTGAACCAGCAGTTTGTTGAAACCCCTACTGATCAAGACGTGTTAGATGAAGTCACACAAACCGTAGCCGAATCGACTGAAGAAGTAGTTCAGGGCACACCTGACATCGACGCGTAATTTAGCAGCTAATTATTAGCCCTAAATAGACTTAAAAAAGAGCCAAATGGCTCTTTTTTTGTTACTAAATTCAACTAATTGGCAACAAGTTTGCCCACTCCCTCATTTTTCCGTTACCATGGGTTTATCAACCGCAAAGGATGCTCCACTATGCCCACTATTGACGCCCTCGCAAAGCGTCTCGACGACTACCTTGAACCGACTCAGGTGCAAGCAGTGCGGCGGGCATACTACTATGCCGAACAGGCCCATGACGGCCAAATGCGCAAAAGCGGCGAACCCTACGTTACCCACCCTCTAGCCGTGGCCAGCATCTTAGCCAGTATGCACATGGACCATGAAAGCCTTATGGCGGCGATGTTACATGATGTTATTGAAGACACCGAGGTGGATAAGCCAGGGCTAGAAGGCCAATTTGGCGATACCGTTGCCAACCTAGTTGATGGTGTTAGCAAGCTGACCCACCTAGAGTTTAAAACCCGTGCCGAGAGCCAAGCCCACAACTTTCAAAAAATGGCCATTGCCATGGCTAAAGACATCCGGGTTATATTGGTCAAATTAGCAGACCGTTTGCACAACATGCGCACCATCGGCGCCATGCGCCCAGACAGCCGTCGCCGCATTGCCAAAGAAACCACCGACATTTATGCCCCCATTGCTGGCCGCTTAGGCATGCATGACCTCAAAATTGAGCTCGAAGATTTGGCCTTTTCCGCCTACCACCCCATGCGCTACAGGCACATTCAAAAAGCCGTAATCGCAGCTCGAGGTGAACGCAAAGCGTTGATGGAACAGGTACAGATTGCCCTAGTAGACTGTTTAGAACATGATGAACTGCCTGGCCAGATAAGCGGCCGACAAAAACATTTAGCCGGTATCTATAACAAGATGAAGGAGCAACATAAGTCCTTTCGCGAGATTATGGACGTATTTGCGTTTCGTATCGTCACCGACAAAGTTGACACCTGTTACCGTATTTTGGGCGCCGTACACCACCTTAATCTCTACCGCCCAGTGCCGGGCCGTTTTAAAGACTATATTGCTATTCCCAAGTCCAATGGCTATCA
>DPHD01000077.1:74324-81735 GCA_003523085.1 Oceanospirillaceae bacterium
ACCCAAGAAATGGAAGACATTGCCAACCACGGTGTCGCTGAACACTGGTTCTACAAAAACACCAATAGCCGCGCCCAAAGAGCCCACAACCGCGCCCAGCAGTGGATCCGAGAACTGGTGGAAATGCAAAAACGCTCCGGTAATGCCATGGAGTTTATCAACCATGTGAAACACGATCTATTCCCAGATGAGGTGTACGTCTTCTCCCCTAAGGGCGGGGTTTTCTCATTGCCCGCTGGCGCGACACCTATCGATTTTGCCTATGCGGTGCATACCGACATTGGCAATACCTGTATTGCTTGCCGTATCAATCGTCGGTTAGCGCCCTTAAGTCAAAAATTAGATAGCGGCGATACCATTGAGATTGTGACCACAGCCAGCGCCAAACCAAACATGAGTTGGTTAAACTTCGTCGCCACCGCCAAAGCCAGCAGCAACATTCGCCATGCCCTCAAACATCAGGCTACGGATGACGCCGTAAACCTAGGGCGGCGCTTGCTGAACCAAGAGTTAGGCAGCAATGACCTGAGCCTAGACACGATCGACGCCCAGTTATTAAAACATTACGTCAGCCAGCACAAGTTAACCAGCCTAGATGCATTGTTAGCCGAAGTAGGCGCGGGTAAACGTCTGGCCTACATTGTGGCCACAGCCTTAAGCCAAGACGCCACCGATGAAGAGGGTCAGACCAAGGCCATAGGGCCCATGGAGATTCACGGCACCGAAGGCGTCATGATCAAGTATTCACGCTGTTGTCGGCCTATTCCCGGCGATACTATCGTCGGCCACCTCAATGCTGGCCATGGTATTGCTGTGCACCGAACCTTCTGTAATAACATGCAAGATATCGGCCGAGACCAAGACAAAACCCTGGCCTTAGTATGGGCAGAAACAGGCGATCGCGACTTTGATGTGTGTTTGGAAATCGAAGTCTCCGCCAGCCGCGGCATCATTGCTAGTTTGGCCACCAGTGCCGCCAAGGATGACGCTAACGTCGAAAAGATTGACGTCAACGAAAAAGACGCACGTTTGTCTGTGGTTAATTTAGAGATTAGCGTACATAACCGAGTGCACCTAGCTCAGGTGATTAAGTCGATGCGTAAAATTGCCGGCGTTATTCGACTCAACCGCACTTAACCTGGTGCAATATGGAACTCACGCAACTCAATGGTGTTGGCCCTGCTTTAGCCGCAAAATTAGCCAAACTAGGCTTACACCAAGTTGAAGATTTACTGTTTCACTTGCCATTACGTTATCAGGACCGTACTCGCGTCACGCCGTTACACGCACTCACCCCACGTTCGCAACATTTGGTTGACGGCCAGATCACAAGTTCGGCCTTGCAGCGCGGCAGGCGTGTCAGTCTACGGGTGGCCATTAGCCAAAATGGCGCGCACCTAGGTTTGCGCTTTATGCACTTTCACGCCAACCAAGCTAAAAGCTTTACTGAAGGCCGCAACATACGTTGTTTTGGTGAAATACGCCCGGGCCCTCAGGGTTTAGAGATGGTACATCCAGAATATCAGTTGTTTGATGATACCCCGCCGCCACTCGCCGACCAGCTCACCCCTATTTACCCCACCACAGAAGGCATTAGTGTCGTGCGTATGGGGCAACTCATTGCATTGGCTTGGCAGCAGCTTGAGCACCAGCGTCTACATATAGAAGAGCTTCTGCCGCAACAACTCATCAAACAATATCACCTACCGAGCCTGCAGCGCAGCCTGCAACAATTACACTACCCCAAAGTTGGCGTAGACATTCAACAACTCGAAAGCCAGGTTACGCCGGCTAAGTTGAGACTGGTTTTAGAAGAGCTCATCGCTCATCAGCTCACCCTCAGTCGCGCCAAACAGCAAACTCAAAGCCTACCCGCTCCGGCATTAGCTGCGCTAGGAAATCTAGAGCAGCAGTTTATCCAGCAATTGCCGTTTAGCCTGACGGCAGCGCAACAGCGAGTCTGGTCTGAAATCATGGCGGATGTAAGCCATCCGTTACCTATGGTGAGAATGGTGCAAGGCGACGTGGGCTCAGGCAAAACCGTGGTTGCCGCCCTAGCCGCGTGCCGTGCCGTAGACAACGGCTGCCAAGTTGCCATACTCGCGCCCACAGAAATTTTGGCCGAGCAGCACCTGCACAACTTTAAGCACTGGCTCGAACCCCTAGGCGTGACCGTCGTATGGCTCACGGGCAAACAAAAAGTCAAACACAAACGCGAGGCGTTAGCGGCTATCGCCAGCGGCACCGCTCAAGTTGTCATCGGTACCCATGCCCTATTTCAAGACAGCGTGGTTTACCAGCACCTAGGTCTGGTTGTGATTGATGAACAGCATCGTTTTGGCGTGGCGCAAAGGCATAGTTTAGTCGCTAAAGCCCCCCCCAACTGTGGTTTACACCAATTGGTCATGACTGCCACACCCATTCCACGCACCTTAGCCATGAGCGCTTATGGCGACCTTGATCATTCGGTGATTGACGAACTGCCCCCGGGCCGCAAACCTATTAACAGCGTATTGCTCAACAATGTACGGCGAGCCGATGTCATCGAGCGCGTGCATCAAGCCTGCGCCCATGGTCAACAAGCGTATTGGATCTGCCCACTCATCGAAACCTCGGAAGTACTACAGTGCGAAGCCGCCCAAGACACCGCCTTGTTGCTAGAGCAACAATTACAAGGGGTAACGGTGGGCCTAGTCCACGGCCGTTTGGCGGCGGCCGACAAAGCTCAGGTGATGGCGCAGTTTAAAGCCGGTCAAATTCAGCTGTTAGTCGCCACCACCGTCATAGAAGTCGGTGTAGACGTACCTAACGCCAACCTCATGGTCATCGACAACGCCGAACGTTTAGGTCTAGCCCAGTTACACCAACTCAGGGGCCGTGTAGGCCGTGGTCAAGCCCAAAGCCATTGCCTATTTATGTATCAAGCACCACTATCACGCATGGGTCGCGAGCGGCTGGACATATTGCGCCAATCTAACGATGGTTTTGTGATCGCCGAAAAGGATTTACAACTGCGCGGCCCGGGGGAAGTACTAGGCACCCGTCAAGCGGGTACAATCGGCCTGCGTGTGGCTGACTTAATACGCGACGCCCATCTACTACCTCAGGTAAAAAGCGTCGCTGCGGCCTATGCTGCGCATCCAATCAAAACCAACGCATTGATCGCTCGGTGGGTGGGTGAAAACCAAGCCTTTGCCAGCGTGTAAACGAAAACTTTTCAAAAAATCCACTATAGGAAATATTTTCCACTCATTAGTTGCAGTTTTAGGCAAATAATCGTCGCAAAATATCTAGTTGTCGATTTTTCGGTTTACAATTGCAAAAAGTTTTCCTATGATCACCCTCCTGAACATCGAAGAATCATTTCAGTGAATACTGAAAATTCGCCCAATTCGTAGTTCGGTAACAAAAACAAAAATATTTTTGCATCATTTACTGCACTAAAAGACAAAGCCCTTAGGAGGCTTCTTACTATGAAACTAATCAATAAAGTTTTAACTGGCGTGGCGCTAACTGCCATGACTGCTACTGCTGCCCAAGCGTCTACTTTAGAAGACGTGCGTGCTGCTGACGAATTGAAGTGTGTTGTAACTACTGGCTTAGCTGGTTTTGCTGCACCAAACGCTGACGGACGCTGGGAAGGTTTTGACGCCGATTTCTGTCGTGCTGTAGCTGCTGCCGTACTTGGCGATGGCGACAAAGTTAAGTTTGTACCTTCTACAGGTAAGACTCGCTTCACCATGTTGAACTCTGGTGAAGGCGATATCTTGTTCCGTAACACCACAGAAACCCTTAGCCGTGACGTTGACTTGAAGCTTAGCTTCTTGCCAGTTAACTTCTATGATGGTCAGGGCTTCATGGTTCCTACTGCACTAGGCGTAACTTCTGCTACTGAACTAGACGGCGCTTCTGTATGTATCCAAACGGGTACTACTACAGAATTGAACCTTGCTGACTACTTCCGCATGAACGGCATGTCTTACGAGCCAGTGCCTATTGAAACTAACGAAGAAGCTTACACTAACTACGTAGCTGGACGTTGTGACGTTTACACAACTGACGCTTCTGGCTTGTCAGCTACTCGTGTTAAGTTCGATGACCCATCGGCACACGTTGTACTTCCAGAAATCATCTCTAAAGAGCCACTAGGTGGTGCTGTACGTCACGGCGACGACCAGTGGTTTGACATTGGTAAGTGGGTAGTTAACGCTTTGATCAACGCTGAAGAAATGGGCGTAACTCAAGCTAATGCTATGAACCTTGCTGCTAACGTTGGCAACAACCCTGGCATCAACCGTTTGGTTGGTTCTGAAGGCAACATGGGCGAAATGCTTGGTCTAGACCCTAAGTGGGCTGCACGTGCTATCGCTACTGGCGGTAACTACGGCGAGATCTACGAGCGTAACGTGGGTCCAAATACTCCTCTAGCAATCGGCCGTGGCTTGAACGCTTTATGGAATCAAGGTGGTGTACTATACGCTGCTCCAATTCGTTAATTAAGACGAATTTTGCAGGACTAAACTGGGGTGCTTCGGCACCCCAGTTCATATCTGGATTTTTATTTTCGTTGGCTGCTACGCCCGCGATCTGTTTTGACCCTACGTAGCACGGTTCACTTACTATGAGTAATACCACACCTAACACCAACCCGTTATTACGTGCTTGGTACGACAAAGAAACCCGTTCAGTCATTGTGCAAATCATCGCCGCTGCTCTGATCATTTCCTTTTTTGCCTACATTATTAACAACGCCGTCGTAAACTTAGCTGCCATCGGCAAAGACATTAACTTTAGTTTCCTCGGGCAGAACTCTAGCTACGACATCAACCAACACCTTATTGAGTACAGCTCTACAAGCAGCCACTTTACGGCCATGATTGTAGGCCTTATTAACACCCTTCTAGTGGCTGTGGCCGGCATTATTTTGGCCACCATTCTTGGTTTTATTTTGGGTGTAATGCGTCTTTCCAATAACTGGTTAACGCAAAAAATCGCATACGTATACATCGAGTATGTACGTAATGTACCCGTATTGCTGCACATATTGTTATTGCATGGTCTTATCATTAACGCCTTACCACGCCCCAAAGGGTCCTACAATTTTGGCGATGCCTTTTTCCTTAACAACCGTGGCTTCCAAATGCCAAGCCCCGAGTTCCAGTCGCTATTTTGGGTAGTCGCAGGCTTTGTTATTGCAGGCATCGCCTTCGCTATGTGGTTTAGCCGCCATGCTCAAAAGGTACAAGACGAAACGGGTAAAACTTACCCAGTGGCGCTAATTAACATTGCGGCTATTGTTGTGCTGCCGTTTATTGTTTATTTCGTCATGGGCAGCCCCATTGAATGGGACGTGCCGGCCCTTAAAGGTTTTAACTTTAAAGGTGGCATGGTTGTTCGCCCTGAGTTCATCGCGCTTTGGTTGGCTCTGTCTTTTTACACTGCGGCCTTTATAGGCGAGATTGTACGCGCTGGCATTGTCGCCATTAACCACGGCCAAACAGAAGCGGCTCAAGCTTTGGGCATCTCTAATACCCGCACATTAAAGTTGGTTGTAATCCCGCAAGCATTGCGGGTAATTATTCCACCTTTGACCAGCCAATACCTCAACCTTGCGAAGAACTCTTCATTAGCACTGGCCATTGGTTACATGGACATCGTTGCCACCATTGGTGGTATTTCTCTTAACCAAACCGGTCGAGAAATGGAGTGTATGTTAATTGTTATGGGGCTTTACCTCGCCATTTCCCTACTCATTTCTTCAGTAATGAACTGGTACAACAACCGCATGCAACTCGTGGAACGCTAAGGAAAAACAACTATGACACAACACACTTACGCACCTGGCACGCATCCAGACATGCCGCCACCAAAAGGCACAGTGGGCCCCATACATTGGCTTCAGCAGAATCTATTCTCTTCTGCTTCTAATTCAATTGTGACCCTGTTGGCAATCTATTGCCTATACCTGACTGTGCCATCGGCAATCAGCTGGTTATTTTTGGACGCCACTTATGTAGGCTCCACGCGCAAAGACTGCGCCTCAGATGGTGCATGTCTGGCCTTTATCGGCGAACGTTTTAATTTATTTGTATACGGTTTCTACCCCGTGGAGCAACGCTGGCGTGTCAACTTAGCCACTGTCTTATTGTTTGTTGCAGGCGCATCGGTGCTGTGGGACAAAATGCCTGCCCGTAAACATATGATGAAGTTTGCCATGCTTTACCCGTTCATTGGCGCTTGGTTATTGAGCGGCGGTTTGCTGGGTTTGGAGTACGTTGGCACACACCTTTTTGGTGGCCTAATGCTCACCCTTGTTATTGGTGTAACTGGTATTGTATTCTCCCTACCGCTGGGCATTCTGTTGGCCCTAGGCCGTCAGTCTAAACTGCCTATTATCAAGTACTTCTGCATAGGCTTTATTGAGTTCATGCGTGGCGTACCTTTGATTACCTTATTATTTGTAGCCTCCACCATGCTCAGCTACTTCCTACCTCCAGGAACCACCTTTGACTTATTGTTGCGGGTATTGATCATGGTAACTTTATTTTCCTCAGCCTATATGGCCGAAGTAATCCGAGGCGGTTTGCAGGCATTGCCTAAGGGTCAAATTGAGGCAGCTGATTCACTGGGCTTGAACTATTCCCAGGCCATGCGTTTGATTATTTTGCCACAGGCGTTAAAGATTTCTATTCCGGGTATCGTCAACACCTTCATTGGCTTATATAAAGACAGCACATTGGTTATCGTCATCGGTTTGTTGGACCCACTGGGCATTGGCCGTGCATCTGTAGCCGACACCGCTTGGCTGGGCTTATCCACCGAGGTGTACTTGTTCGTAGCCATATTCTTCTTCCTTTCGTGCTTTGGTATGTCGCGCTATTCTCTTTACCTAGAGAACAAGCTCAATACCGGTCATAAACGATAACAACTAATTTTTAAGGGTTTCTCTAATGTCAGAAGCACAAAGCAATTCATCTACAGAACACTGTATTGAAATTCGTAACATGAACAAGTGGTACGGCGACTTCCACGTTCTTAAAAATATTAACCTAGAAGTCTGCAAAGGCGAAAAGATCGTTATTTGTGGTCCTTCAGGTTCTGGCAAATCAACCATGATTCGCTGCATTAACCGTTTGGAAGAGCACCAACAAGGTGACATCATTGTGGATGGCACCGAACTAACCAACGACTTAAAAAACATTGACGCTGTACGCCGCGAAGTGGGCATGGTGTTCCAACACTTTAACCTGTTCCCACACCTGACCGTGTTGGAAAACTGTACGCTTGCGCCAATTTGGGTCCGCAATACTCCCAAGGCAGAAGCCGAAGCAACCGCTATGGAATTCTTAGAACGCGTTAAGATTCCTGAGCAGGCACACAAATACCCTGGTCAGCTTTCTGGTGGTCAGCA
>DPHD01000077.1:82062-82901 GCA_003523085.1 Oceanospirillaceae bacterium
ATGGGTTTTGCCAAGAAAGTGGCAGACCGAGTGATCTTTATGGACCAGGGCGAAATCATTGAGTCCAACAATCCCCATGATTTCTTCGACCATCCACAGCACGATCGTACTAAGTTGTTCTTGAGCCAGATTTTAGGCCACTAAATAGCCGTACTGTTGGTTCCCACGTACGCCGTGGGAACCAAGCTTGTAATAGCAAACCCCTACATGCCCTCACCTACAGCCTCCCAACTTACGCTTATAGAACAACAACTCGGCCGTAGCCCTCGAGGCTTAATCAGTGTGGCTTCAAGTTCTAAAACTGGCGTTCCTTTAGCGCTTAAAATGCACCCTTTAGTGGATGGAAAACCTTTCCCCACGCTATATTGGTTGTGTTCGAAGGATTTGCACAAGGCCATTAATCAGCTGGAAACAGCGGGTTTGGTAAAGCAGCTCGAACAGCAGTTAAAGGATGACCCTGCATGGATGGCGGCTTACCAGCTTAATCACCAAGACTACGTTGCCAAGCGCTGGGCCAACTGCTCGACACATGAAGTGTCTGAATTGGAACGTTTGGGTTTTACCCGGTTATTTGACAGCTATGGCATTGGCGGACTGCGTGATTGGCGTCAAATTCGCTGTTTGCACATGCAATATGCTCACCACCTATGTGGTGCCAATGTGATTGGCCAATACCTTGATGAACACCATGGGCTCAATGAGCTCGCCATTAGTATATAGACTGCCACAGGCCTGAGGCCTTCGCAGAGACGGCTGACTCGACCCCCTAAGCGTCCTGAAACTGCCCCTGCGCACGATTTTTAACCACCTTGTCTACGTTATAGATTCTACCATTCATG
>DPHD01000077.1:83046-83315 GCA_003523085.1 Oceanospirillaceae bacterium
TTATAGATTCTACCATTCATGCACAGGTACACGCCCTGTGGGAGCGCCTGCACGGCAGCTACGGCTACACCTAAGTTAAAGTCGGCGTCGGTAAGCTTCATAATGGCAGGCGCCATGGCACCCATAATGACAATGGTCTTGCCCGTAGCCGCTTTGAGTACTTGCCCGGTATCCACCATGGTATCCGTGCCATGGGTGATAATGACATGTTCGCCAGGGTGTGCCTCTACCGCTGACAAAATCTCACGGCGATCGGCGTCGGTCATGTC
>DPHD01000077.1:83577-88825 GCA_003523085.1 Oceanospirillaceae bacterium
ATGTGATACTCACTCAAGGCGTCAAAATAAACCTTATCGATAGTACCGCCTACGGCGAGGACTTGTAATTTCATAGTTAAACTTCCTAATCTTAGTTACGGTTTGCCCCACGGGCACAAGCTTTCAACACGGTCGCGCCCTAAGCGCTCTAAAGTGGCAATGTTGTCCACAAAGATCTGCTCCGGATTCTGTACATGGGCCAATGCTTGGGTCATTTGGGCCTGGCGCAGCAAATGAATGGTGGGGTATGGGGCGCGGTTAGTAAAGTGGCTTAAGTCATGCTCGGCCACTTCGTCAAACTGATAGCGTGGGTGAAATGACGCTAATTGAACGTGGTCGGTGAGGTCACTTTGCTGTAACAGCTCTTGAAACCAATCCAATAGGTCGAGATAATCATCGAATGCTTCTTGCCCGTTGGGAAACATTAACAAACTCGTGGCAATGTCGGCAGCATCAGCACTGAGTAGCTGGTCTAACTCAGCCACATAAAACGTTTTCAATTGCGCATCGCTAGTGCCAGTAGCCACTGCGTAGCGCACTTGATTTTGTGCCACCACCGTGTGCGAAAAGGGGCACAGATTGAGACCAACGACCATGTCTTGTACCCATTGTTTGGTTAATTCAATGACCTGCTGCTGATCTGTGTCGAGTGTCTTGCTGGTTAACTTGTTGATATAATGTTCCTATCTTATTGCCATCTTCCATGAGCCTCATTTGCCCATTTCACTAGTTCATTCTCAGCGGCCGTTTGCCCCTAACTGGCGCAGCTATAAGCGCCCATTGGCACACAAGGTTCCGCGCCAATGGCAAGCGTGGCTCAATGACAGTGGGTCGCTGACCCAACGTCTCATACAAGCCAGTGGTGGTGCCTTTGAGGTAAGGGTGGTGCGTAATTACTGGCACACCCCCAGGCGATCAGAAGCTCGAGCTTTGGCTATGAAAGGCCGTCAAAAAGCTATTATCCGCGAAGTTGAATTGCTTTGCCATGGCCAAGTATGGGTTTGTGCTCGCAGCATTATGCCCCACAGCACCTTGACCGGCCGGCTGCGCAGATTCAGCAACATAGGCACTAAGCCCTTAGGCGCGTTACTCTTCAAACACCCCAATATGGTCCGTGGCTCGTTACAAGTCGCGTGTTTCAAGTCACGCCATAGCTCGCTGCAACATTGGGCCAGGCGGTCGGTGTTTTATCTAGACGACAAGGGTATTTTAGTAACTGAGGTATTTATGCCACCAATGGCCCAGCTAAAGCCGCCAGCCGTATAGGCAATAATTGCGAGAGTTGAGCATGCAGTGCTTGGTAGGCCTGCACGCCAAGCCCTAACGGGTCCGTGATTTCCTGCTGCGCGTCTAATAACTCCACTGTCGGGCGCTGCACTAAATTAACGCTGTGGCCAAGCTTTAGCACAAATTGTAGATGTTCCAGAGTCATCACCCAAACATGGCTGGCCCATTGTAAATCCTCAGCTTGCAATTGCTGGCTGGTGCCGTGCCATTGTAGTCCAGACTGCGCCAGTAGCAGCTTGGCTTCTGCAGTAGTTTGCGCGCCGTGCGTGGCCCTAATGCCCCGCGAGGCAAACGCCATGGCCTTGCCATTTTTTTGGGCCCAGTCTGCTGCCATAGCGTGGGCCATTTGCGAGCGGCACGTATTACCGGTACAGATCAATAATAATCGTATTGTTTGGCTTGTCATCGGATCTATAACCACGGGAATTAGGTGTGCTTATGTTAGCATGGTGGCTTTGATATTAAGCAGCCCCTCTACCGATGTTAATCTTTCACCGCTGGCCCGACTATAAACAACTTATGCGCCTCGACAAACCGGTGGGCACCTACCTTTTGCTTTGGCCTATGTTGTGGGGTCTTTGGTTGGCTGCTGAGGGTCTGCCACGCGTAGACCTACTGTGCATTTTTGTGGTGGGTACTTACCTAATGCGCGCCGCAGGTTGCGTTATCAATGACTATGCTGATCGGCACCTTGATGGCCACGTTGAACGCACCAAACAACGGCCTTTGGCGACTGGCAGAATTAACAGCAAACAGGCTTTGCTGTTGTTTTGTGGCCTATGTATCGCCGCCTTTGTTTTGGTACTTTTCACTAATACGGCCACCATCAAATTGTCTGTACTGGCCGTTGTTTTAGCAGCCGCTTACCCGTTTATGAAACGCTATACCCATTGGCCCCAGGCGGTACTAGGAGCGGCCTTTGCCATGGCTATCCCCATGGCCTTTAGCGCCCAAACAGGCACCACTGGGTTAACTGCATGGCTCACCTTTACGGCGGCCGTGTGTATGACCATTGCCTATGATACCTATTACGCCATGGTAGATCGTGAGGATGATTTACACATTGGAATAAAATCTACTGCCGTGCTTTTTGGCAATTGGGATATCACCATCATTGGGCTATTTCAAGCCGCTTGTGTGGGGTTATTGATATGGGTTGGGCAGATCAACCAGCTTGGATTGTTTTACTACCTAGGCTTATCTATCATGGCGGGGCTGTTTATCTATCAAAACAAACTTGGCCGCAGCCGTGTGCGCAACAATTACTTTAGAGCCTTCACTAACAGCCACTGGGCGGCACTGAGCGTATGGCTAGGGCTGGTGATCGAGTTTATTTAGCTCTGCATGCTCATTAACGTAAAGTGCAGTGGCGCCCGCCACAGCGACAGGCATAACGAAAAAATTGATCAAAGGCACCATCAATAATAACGACACGCCACCACCGAAACCCAGATGTAATAGCCTTTCTTGTGCCAACGCCTGCTTCATGTCTCTAAACTTAACGCCATTATTGTCCATGGGGTAATCGACATACTGAATGGCCATCATCCAAGCACCAAACAATAACCACAACCAAGGCGCAACAATGTTTAACCCCGGAATAAAACTGATAATTAACAATATCACTACCCGTGGCAGGTAGTAGCTAAGTTTACTTATCTCACGGCCGATAGAGCGCGGAATGGTTGCCACCACATCGCCCACAGTAGTTGGCTCTACAACATGTCCGGTTAAATGTTGCTCAACTTTCTCGGCTAATAGGCCATTAAAGGGTGCAGCAATAAAATTGGCCAGCAGGTTAAATCCCCAAAATACAGCCATGGCAAAAAGACCAAAAAACAAGCTCCACAGAAACCAAGTAATACCACTCAACCAGCTGGGTAACCAGGCCACAAAGCCATCCATCCAACCGCTAACGTAGCTTACCAACAAGCCTAAACCTAGGCTAAACATGATCACGTTGACCAGTAAGGGCAACAATACAAACATCCGTAGATTGGGCTGCATTAGCAGCTTGGCGCCTTGTATGAGGTAACTGAAACCTTTAAAAATCTGCATCAAACGGCACCTTATTGTTGACTACATTGCCATTGGACCTGGCGCATTAACAGCTGGCAAGTGTTTGCTTCAGGCCGTTCGAAGCAAACATCCCTAATCCAATCTTTGCTAGGCTGGTCTTTTTTCTGGCTAAATTCTGGCACACCGTCACACATTTGCTCGCTGGCTTGGGCCACCTGTGCGCAGGCCTTAAAAAACTTACCGTAGTAGACGCCACAGCTAAAGCTGCTACAGCCTGCGGACTGTCGAAAGGTTTCTTGCAAACAGGCTTGTTGATCATGGCTGGCGCCAAAGCGTTGGCCCGCTTCGGTAAACTGAGGCACTTGCTCTAAGTGACGGCTGTTAAGCTTGGCCTGATAGTGCTCAAAGATCAAATAGGCTACAGCAGCTATGGCGAGCAAACCCAGAGATTTGACTAACCGTTGATTAAAAAGTGACATATACGCTCGTGTAAGTAAGGGGTCGGATTTAACCGTCAGCCATGCTAATGCCAATATTGCTGACACCATCGGCCATTGACATGGTTTTGAGTTGGTCAATTTGTGAGGCTTTAGCCACGTTTTGTGAGGTTAACAGCTGCATTACATCAGTTTGAAAGGCCAGTTCTTGTGCCATTAGGTCGTGGGTTGAGATATGGCGAATCAGTTCTTCATCTCCCATCTCTTCATCTGCATGTAACTCCACAAATTTAGCCACACTTTCGCGGGATAAGTGGGCCACGCTGGCAGCGTCTTCGAAACTCGCATTATCAATACAATGTAGGGTCGCCATTAGTGCCACCAGCGCATCAAACGCCAGGCCCGCACCAAAGCTTTCGTCTTCTTCGCCATGCACAATGGCTTCCACTTTGCTTAGCTGAGTTTCGGCATTCATATTGCCTCTTAACGACAACTGTTTCCAAACTTGATCTAGCGCCGTGCGTGCGACCTCAACGTTGTTGGTTTCCATCAAACTATCATACAGGGCATAGTGAGGGAAAATACGTTCGCACAGGGCTGCAGAAAAGGCCGTTTGTTGCCAATCTTGCATCTCGCGTAAGGGGGCATACAGTTCGTCAAAATACATAACAGTTCCAACCACTAGAGTGAATACACTACCATTATACGGCGTCCGAAGGCTGCGGTCATTGTTGCCACATCATGATTACACCATCAACTTGGTTTTATCCCCGTGCCACAGCAAAGGCCGCGATAATAATGCCGCCGCCCAAGGTGCGAGAAATGACATTAGCCCAGTTAGATCGGCCCATATAGTTAAACAGTTTACGTCCCATCAAGGCATAACTAATCATCACTACCGCTAGGCACGTCATTTTTAACGCGCCAAAGTATAAAATATCGTGAGCAAAATAATCTGGACGCGTAAACTGCGGAAATAATGCCATAAAAAACAACAAGGCTTTGGGGTTTGATAAGGACGTGAACATGCCCAGTCGATAACTTGCCCAAACACTTTTCCCGTGGGCTGCTTCGGCGTTTTTGTCTGCATGAGGCGAACCAATGCCGTAACGAATGATTTTGTAACCCAGGTAAACCAAATATAGAGCACCGATATATCGCAGACCATCAAATAACATTGGGGTTTGAGTCAGGATCAACCCTAAACCCGTTGCCACCAAACTGATCCATATAACATTGGAGGTTAACAAGCCCAAAGTACCCGCCACGGCATTGCGAAAGCTAAACGCAGACTGATATAAGATAAATAACACCGCAGGTCCTGGGGTCACTTCTAAGAACAGGGTAATGGCGAGAAATTGCAGTGTGGCTTCGGTCATGGTCAAGTCCTTGTGGTCTGGCTGCAGTATAGCATTCAGGTTATGTCGGTGCTGGTTTGACGTCATACCGGCGTAGGCTTCACGTCATACCGGCGTACCTTGTCGTCATACCGGCGTAGGCCGGTA
>DPHD01000077.1:89089-89712 GCA_003523085.1 Oceanospirillaceae bacterium
GGGGTTTTTTATTGAATGAGGTGCTTGGCGATGACCTACTCTCACATGGGGAAACCCCACACTACCATCGGCGCTAAAACGTTTCACTTCTGAGTTCGGAATGGGGTCAGGTGGTTCCATCTCGCTATGGTCGCCAAGCAAAAAAAGGTGGATGAAGACAACACTTTGTCGCCATCCTTGAATTTGTGATATCTGCTGAGATCCTGACCTGCGTCAGGATGACAGGGTACTGCGTGTTAGATCCTGAATCTAGTTCAGGATGACGGTCTGTACGTCAGGATGACAACATTGTGCGTCTGGATGACAACACGCTATGTCATGCCGGCGTAGGCCGGTATCTGTGTTTAGGTCTTACATTATGTGTTTATCGAGGTCTTATCCATCGTAAACTTAACTGTTTTAGCTTGTACAACGCTTTTGGCGTTATATGGTCAAGCCTCACGAGCAATTAGTATTGGTTAGCTCAACACGTTACCGCGCTTACACACCCAACCTATCAACGTCCTAGTCTTGAACGGCTCTTTAGGGAGTTAAACTCCTGTGAGATCTCATCTTGAAGGGGGCTTCCCGCTTAGATGCTTTCAGCGGTTATCCTGTCCGAACGTAGCTACCCGGCAATGCCA
>DPHD01000076.1 GCA_003523085.1 Oceanospirillaceae bacterium
TTAGACTTGCATATTCACGATGTAGACTTTATTCGCCATTGCTTGGGTCGCCCTATTGGCACGTTTAGCCGTGGCCACGTGGGGGCGTCTGGTGGCATGGATCACGTTCACAGTCAGTATATGTTTGACGGTGACCTCAGTGATGTGGTGGTAACAGCTCACGGTGGCTGGTCCATGGCGCCTGGCTACCCGTTTAATATGAGTTACACAGCCAATTTTGAGAGGGCCACCTTGGTCTACCAATTGGGCGCTAGCGAAAGCCTCAATGTGTATCAGAAGGGTGAAACGAAGGTCGTTAGTTTAACTCCGGGTATGGGTTACGAGCACGAAATTAAACACATGGTTCGATCTGTATTGGCTGGCGACGCCACCGACATGAAAGCCCTGCGTAGCGCGGTAGATGGCTTGGCCATTGTTGAGGCAGAGGCCCTTAGTATCACTACGGGCCAACTGCAGCAGCCCGTATACGGCTAATTTAAGGCTGGCCTAGCTGTACAGCAGAGCTTGCCAAAGCTTGTATGGCAGGCCAGTCTTTGTTGTTCACTAAGTCTGTGGGCGTGAGCCAGGTTCCACCCACACACATGACGTTGTTTAAGGCCAAGTAATCGGCAGCGTTGTTGGGTTTAACGCCCCCAGTAGGGCAGAATTTGAGCTCTGATAACGGGCCCGCAAAAGCCTTTAACGCATCCACTCCCCCCACTACTGCTGCTGGAAATAACTTAAACCGGCGATAGCCTAGGCCCATGGCTTGCATGGCTTCGCTGACACTAGCGACTCCCGGTAGCAAGGGTGCTGTAGACTGGCTGCCGAATTGTAATAATTCTGCGGTGCTGCCCGGGCTCACGATGAAGTCGGCGCCGGCATCAACACAGGCCTGATATTGGGCTGGGTTGAGTACTGTTCCCGCGCCAATGATGGCTTGCGGTAAGGCCTGCTTGAGTTGTTTTATGGCGGTTAAACCATAGTCACTGCGTAAGGTGATTTCTAATACCCTTAAACCGCCGTTAACCAAAGCGCTGGCAATACCGATGGCTTGTTCGGCATCGTCCAAGGTTAATACGGGGATCACCGGTGCGGTGGCGCAAATTTGGTCAAGGCGCCGAGTGTTGATGTCTATTTGAGTATTTTGTAAAGATGTCATTTAAGGGCACCAGTGGATATTAAGAGGTTGTTGAATGAAGGCATAGATGGGCATTTTGTTACCATCTTGTAGGGCAGTGGCTTGTTCTAACACCTGTAGTTTTGCTGCACCTTCGATATGTAAATGGATATGTCGCGCCTGCATTAGTGCGTGGGCGGATAAACTCATGCGTTGAGTTGGGTCTACCGGCGCTTGGGTAGCGATACATAAGTCTTGGGTGGATAAGGCTTGCGTCAGGGCTGGGCACAAAGGAAATAATGAGGCGGTATGGCCGTCGTCACCCATGCCCAGCACGAGCACGTCAAGGGGCCAGGGCATGTGTTGCAGTTGTTGCTGGCAATGGGCTTGCCCTAATGCTGCGCTGCCTGCTTGATTGTATAGCGGGTAGAAAGTCGCCGCTTCAGCATTGTTTTTTAGCAGCCAAGTTTTCACCAAGGCTGCATTGCTGGCGCTGTGTTGCTCGTCTACCCAGCGTTCGTCAGCCAGGGTCACGTCTATTCGGTGCCAGTCCAGTGTTTGCTGGCTGAGTTGTTGCAGCATGGCGGTGGGTGTGCGGCCGCCAGAAACCGCTAGGCTGGCTCTGGGTCTAGATGCAAGGGCGCTGCGCAGCTGTGCCGCCACGCACGAGGCCAGGGAGGCTGCCAATTGGTCATGGTTGCTGGCGGCGAACCAATGATTGTGCGGGGCTAAGGTGGTGGGTTTAGGCTGTGTCATTGCAGTACTCATACCAATTATGGCCATAGGCTTCGATCATGTCGCATGCCCGTGTTGGGCCGTTGCTGCCCGCGCTATAGGGATCTAAAGTCACGCCTTGTGTTTGCCATGCTTGCCTAATTTGATCACACCATTGCCATGCTAACTCGACCTCGTCACGCCTAACAAACAGGCTTTGGTTGCCTTTTAAGGCTTCAAGCAATAAGCGTTCATACGCATCGGGGATACGGGCTTTCGATTGAGTTTGGGCAAAGTCCAAATGTAATGGATCGCGTCGTAACTGCATGCTTTTGTCGATGCCCTGTTCTTTGGTGAGCACCTGTAGCGAAATACTTTCGTAGGGCTGTAAACGAATCACCAGTTTGTTTTGCGCAATAGCAGCCTGCTGTTGGTCAAAGATAAAGTGGCTATTGGGTTTGTAATGAATGATGATTTCGGTGACTTTTTCCGCCATCCGCTTGCCAGTGCGTAGGTAAAATGGGGTGCCGGTCCAGCGCCAATTGGCAATTTCTGCACGTAGGGCGATAAAGGTTTCGGTGTTGCTGCTAGTGTTGGCATCGGCTTCATTCAGATAGCCTGGCGCCGCTTGGGTTTGATGTTGGCCATCGGCGTACTGGCCCAGCACAAGGTGCTGGTCGACTTCCTGTTTAGGTATAGGTTTTAAGGCCCGTAATACTTTTACCTTTTCATCACGAATACTATTGGCGTTGAGTTGTGATGGTGGGTCCATAGCCACCATGCATAGCAGTTGCAAGAGGTGGTTTTGCACCATGTCGCGCATTTGTCCGGCTTGGTCAAAGTAACCCCAGCGGCCTTCGATACCCACGTCTTCGGCCACACTTATTTCAACATAAGCAATGTGCTGATGATTCCACTGGCTTTCAAATAGTGGGTTGGCAAAACGTAAGGCGATGAGGTTTTGAACGGTTTCTTTGCCTAGGTAATGGTCGATACGGAAAATCTGGTGTTCATCAAAATACTGGCCTAGCTTGTCGTTAATAACGACGGAGGAGGCTAGGTCATGGCCGATGGGTTTCTCCACCACAATGCGGCATTGGTTGGTGATGGCGCCGGCGCTGTGTAAGTGGTCGCATATTTGCCCATAGAGCCCAGGTGGTGTGGCTAGATAAAAGCTCACCAAGGGATGCCAGTTTGTTAGCTCTTGCGCTAAGGTTTGGTAGTCACTTGCTTGGGTTAGGTCCATCTGGCAATAGCTAAGACGCTGCAGAAACCGGCTAAGGGTAGCCTTATCTAATTGATCTTCACCTACGTATTGGGTTAACGTTTGGGCAATACGTTGCCGTAGTTCTTGGTCGTTTAGTGTCGTGCGAGCCACTGCCATAATGGTGAGTTCGTCACTCAGCAGCTGAGCGGCTTCTAGCTGGTACAGGGCGGGCATTAGTTTACGTAGCGACAAATCACCCAGTGCGCCAAATAGAACTAAGCTGTGGCTTAAGGTATGCTTGCCTAACGTTTGGTGGGGCGTTGTGGGCTGGGTGTCTGACATGGAAAACCTAGTTCGTTGCTGCTAATGAGGTAATAATACCTCTAAAACTACACAAAAGTCACCAATAAAGACAAAATGTTGGTAATATTACATATATTATGCAGCTTTATTAAAGAATACTATCTATGACTTCCAATAATAACTTGCTTCAGCAACTAGTGCAGCAGCAAGAGCAACTTAACCGCTCAGAACGCAAAGTGGCGCAAGTGATTGTGGCCGACCCGCGGGCGGCTACGCGTATGAGTATAGCGGCCTTGGCGGGCTTGGCGCAGGTGAGTGAGCCAACGGTTAACCGTATGTGCCGTAGTTTTGGGCTTAAAGGCTATCCGGATTTTAAGTTAGAGCTGGCGCAAAGTATGGCTAGCGGTACGCCCTATGTGAGCCAGAACGTCGACCAAAATGACTCGGTAAAACAGTATACAGACAAAATATTTACTAGCACTATGGCCAGTTTAGATGTCGCCCGGCAGCAAGTGGATAGTAAATCCATTGAGCGTGCCGTGGACTACTTAAGCCAGGCCCAGCAAATCATTTTTTGTGGCATGGGGGCCTCTGGTGCCGTAGCCCAAGATGCGTTACATAAGTTCTTTCGTTTTAACATTCCGGTGGTTGCCCACAACGATTCATTAATGATGCGCATGACGGCATCTGCCTGTAAGCGCGGAGATGTGCTGGTGCTGTTATCCTTCACTGGTCGTACGCTTGAAATGGTGGAAGTTGCCCGCATCGGCCGCGCCGCAGGTGCTGTGATTATTGCCATTACCGCGGCTGATTCACCGTTAGCTGCAGAAGCCAGTTTAGTGCTTAAAGTGCAAGCGCCAGAAGACACGGATGTGTATATGCCCATGCAATCTCGTTTAGTTCAACTCACCTTAGTGGATGTGCTGGCCACGGGAGTGATATTGCGTCGTGGTGAAGACTTTCATAGCCATTTAAAAACCATTAAGCAGAGCCTTGCGGGAACTCGCCTTGCCCTGGTCGAGGACAGTGTATGACAAACCACATGAAACTGATAAAACTAACTGCAGTTATGCTTATGGCCACCGCTTTAAGTGGTTGTTTTTTAACTAAAGTGGTTACCGTGCCCATGCGGGTGGTGGGGGCCGTGGTTTCGGTCGTGCCGGTGGTCGGCAATGCCCTAGATGAGAGTATAGAGACTGTGGCTGACGCAGTGGACGATATACCGCTTTAGTTTTGTTGGCGCATAAAAAAACCGCAGCTAGCGTGGCTAGTGCGGTTTTCATAATGCTTAGGTTGGAGAAGCTTATAGCTGCTCTAACTTGGCGCGAATTTCAGCTAACTTTTCAGTCATGATGCGCTCTAAGTGTACAAGATCTTGCTCGATAGTTTCTTTGCTATCAATCGCTTTCTTTTCTTCGCGAGCTAGTTTGTTTAGCTCAGTTAGGGCGCGTAACAAGAAAGGTGAAATCTCGCTCACTTCTTGCCATTGTTGGCGGCCAGAATCGACCATCACAGTACGAGTAGCACGACCAAAGCGGAACTTTTTGCTGCGTGGTAAGAAAGAGCCTTTTTCGCGCTTGTAGTAGATTTTGAGGATGTCAAAATCGCCTTCTTGGCGCAAGGTGTATTTGTTGATAGCTTCGAAGCTAGTGATACCCATTTCAGTTAGGGTGGGATGCTGAGACATAGTCATTCTCCAAGAGAAGTTAAAATTAATTTTTACTATGAAAATCAATGACTCAACAAATTATTGTAAGGTAGGCTCTGGCGGCCCTGCCTTGCTGGTCTGATGGTGTGCGCAGTGACGAAAGTTGGAACAGCGCGGTCCATCATGGGTGCGGTTTTCAGTGGTCAAAGTATAGCCTAATTTAGTTTAAAACGTAATCAATTCTGCGGCCATATGTCCGGCATTGATACTATAGGTCGCATTCATTCAACAAATATTCATCCTCTGCTCACCTTGGCTTTTTTTGCGGTATACTCAAGGCTAATTTGTCGCATGAGTAGGGCTTGTTTTACTGCCCGCAAGCTCAATAAGGATTTGTCTGTTTATGTCTGGTGTCATCCCCATCGATGAAGGCGTTGAGCGCCTGCCCCTCAAAGAATATACCGAAAAAGCCTATTTAGATTATTCCATGTACGTAATTTTAGACCGTGCCTTGCCGCATATTGGGGACGGTCTTAAACCGGTACAGCGGCGTATTGTTTATGCCATGTCGGAATTGGGTTTAAAAACCACCTCTAAGTATAAAAAGTCGGCCCGTACCATTGGTGACGTGTTGGGTAAGTTCCACCCCCACGGCGACAGTGCCTGTTATGAAGCCATGGTACATATGGCGCAAACCTTCTCTTACCGCTATACCTTGGTGGATGGGCAAGGTAACTGGGGTTCGGCAGATGACCCTAAATCCTTTGCCGCCATGCGTTATACCGAAGCCAAGCTCACCGCTTATGCCGACGTACTGTTAGGTGAGCTGGGCCAAGGTACAGTGGATTGGGGTAATAACTTTGACGGCACCCTGCAAGAGCCGTTGGTGCTGCCATCGAGGGTGCCGAACGTGCTGCTCAACGGCGCTACGGGTATTGCGGTGGGCATGGCAACCGATATTCCACCCCACAACTTGCGTGAAGTGGTGTCTGCCTGTATTCATTTGTTAGACAACCCATCGGCCACTACCGAAGATTTATTGCAATTTGTGCAGGGCCCAGACATGCCCACTACAGCGGAGATCATTAGCCCGCAAAGTGACATGTTGCAGATGTATCAAACCGGCCGTGGCAGTATTCGAATGCGTGCCGTAGTTGATCATGAAGACGGCGACATTGTTATTAGTGCCTTGCCCTATCAGGTGTCTGGTGCTCGCATTTTAGAACAAATTGCCGCCCAAATGCAGGCGAAGAAGTTACCCATGGTGGCGGATTTACGGGACGAGTCGGATCACGAAAAACCCACACGCTTAGTGATTGTGCCGCGCTCCAACCGTATCGATACCGAACAACTCATGCACCATTTGTTTGCTACTACGGATTTAGAACGCACTTACCGCGTTAACCTCAACCTCATTGGGGTGGACGGTAAACCACAGGTGAAGGGCCTCAGCCATATTCTTAAGGAATGGCTGGCCTTCCGTATGGACACGGTGACCCGGCGCTTGCAATACCGCTTAGACAAAGTGTTAGAGCGCTTGCATCTGTTAGAAGGTTTATTGATTGCTTACCTTAATATCGATGAAATCATCGCTATTATTCGCGAGCAAGACAAACCTAAACCGGTGTTAATGCAGCGTTTTGCTTTGTCTGATCGCCAAGCCGATGCCATTTTAGACTTAAAGTTACGTCACTTGGCTAAGCTAGAAGAACATAAAATTGCCGCCGAGCAACAAGAGTTAGCCGCAGAACGAGACAAGTTAGAGCTTTTGCTAGGTTCTAAAGCCCGCCTAAAAACCCTCATTAAGCGTGAATTGACCACCGATGCCGAAGCCTTTGGAGACGATCGTCGTTCGCCTATTGTTGTGCGTCAAGAAGCTAAAGCCTTGTCTGAGCGTGATTTGCTCACCTCAGAACCGGTGACGGTTGTTTTATCTAAGCAGGGCTGGGTACGTGGCGCTAAGGGCCATGACATAGACCCAGAAAACATGAACTATAAGTCGGGTGATGATTTTTTACTTATGGTATTGGGCCGCAGCAACCAAAGTGTGGCCTTTCTCGATGAGGGTGGTCGTACCTATGCCTTAGAAGCCCATACTCTGCCGTCTGCGCGAGGTCAGGGCGAACCCTTGAGTGGTCGCTTTAATGCGCCTAGTGGTGTGCAGTTTGCAGCGGCAGTGTGTGCCAAACCCGATCAACTGTTACTCATGAGCACCGATGCCGGTTATGGCTTTATTACTACATTTGAAGACCTGCTGAGCAAAAATAAGGCGGGTAAAGCCGCTATGTCGGTACCTAAAGGCGCTAAGGTCATTGCGCCCCAGCATATCAGCCAGTTAGAGGATACTTGGTTGGTGGCCGTGAGTAATGAGGGCCGGATGTTGGTATTCCCATTACAAGACCTGCCTCAGTTAGCACGTGGTAAAGGCAATAAAATTATTAGCATTTCGGCCGCCCGCGTGGCCAGTCGTGATGAGTTCATGGTGTCTTGCGCCTTGGTAACCGAAGCCAATGAATTGTTAGTTCACTCTGGCAAGCGTTACCTGCGCTTAAAGGCTTCTGACCTGGTGCATTACCGTGGTGAGCGGGGCCGTAGGGGTAACAAGCTGCCCCGTGGATTCCAAAAGGTCGATAGTCTAGAAGTGGAAGGGGTGGTGCTAAATGCAGCCGAGGAACCCACACCAGACGCTTAAAGCGTTTGGCTAAAATGGGTGATCTGCATATCTAACAAGTCTTGGTAGTCGCTACTTAAGCGGCTCAAACTAAAGGCACCGCTGGCTAACGCCACGCAGTTGTCGGCTTGTAGCACCCGTTGTTGTAACTCAGGGTGGTAAGCTACATGACGGCTAATCACCATATGGTTTTGTCTTTCGCGGCGCGACAGTTGCGCGGCTTGTTCGGTAAGCAAGCTCAGATCATCTAAGGTGCCGGTATGCACAACAATCTGAATGTTTAAACTGGATTTGTTGTTGCTGGCCCGTTGTTCATTAAACGCCTTGTATAAACCAAAGAAAAACTGCGCCGCGCACAAGGCGTTAACGCAGTGTGTCATGTGTTCGTGGGGTTTATCGAAAGTCACCAACACGTCGTGGTTGTCTTCTGTTTCTATGGTGCCACCGTAGATGGCGCACACCTGATCCACCAAGCGTTGATAGGCCTTGAGAAGTAGGTGCTTTTCTGCCGCTTCCATGGGACCTTGATCGCGGGTGTTGACGTTAATATAAAGCAAGCTTACCAGCGGTTCTTCTTCATCCATCGAGGGTGTCATGACCTGAGGCGGTGCAGCGGGTTCGTCTTCGAGCGCCACCGGTGTGGCTCTTAGGGGCTCTGAATTGTTGCTCTGTCGCAAGTCGTCCATGGTGAAAATCGGTAACTTGGTGTCTGTGGCCGGTGGACTTTGCTCTAACTTAGGGGCAAACAGAGGATCGCCTAAGTCGCCAAGGGAAGGTTCCCCCGAGAGCTCTCTGGCTAAGTCATGGAGCTCATGGTTAAAGGCTTCTTGTTGGGCTGGTGCCTCTAGCTCGGGTTGGTGGTCTGGTGCTGTTGGCGCCGTTAAGCCTTTGCCCGCTGGCATGTCGAGCTCGTATTGGTAATCCGTTTGCGCGTGTAATAAACGCTCTTGGTTAATGGAGTTAAAACCCAAGTTAATAATGCCCCATTCATCGAGCCTGGTGTCGTCTAACGGCGGGGCTTTACCATACTCAAGCAATTGATCTTGGGCTTCGTGTAGGCGCCGTAGCGGTTGTACGAGTTTGGCACCAAACCACCAGCCAAGGGTGATACAGGCTAAAAACGTGAGGCCTACCGTGGGCCATAATAATTGGCTCAGTTGAGCCAAGCTTGGGTAAAGGTTTAAATCGGCTTGGCGTAAGTGCAAACTGCCTATGGTAGCCTCGTTTAAACGAATGGGTAGTACCAAATGCTCGATGTCATTTAAGTAGCCGGTTTTAGCCAACATTTGATCTTCGGCGTCGTATACGGCAGCACCGATAATGGCACCTTGCTGACGTAACTCTGCCAAGGTCACATTAAGGCTAATGTAGTCTTGTTTTATGATCAGCGGCGCGCTTAAATTGGCTAATTGCTGCCCCATTTGTTGGGCAAAAAAGGTATTTTGTTGGCCCGCAACCTGGTTGATGTGTTGATAGGTCATCCACCCTAATGAGCTGCCTACGAGAATAAATACGGCAATTAACAGACACACGGTCTTCTGCACTAAGGTTAGGCGAGATTGCATTAAGTGTCGAAACGAAAGGATTTTATTGGGCATTGGGTGTGATTCGGTACGGTGTCATACAAGAAAAAGCAGTCCATTCTAACCTACAAATGCTAAAATGCTAAGCCCGTCTTTGGAGTCAATTATATGTTTCATCGTTTTACCCTGTTTCAGCAATACGCGCTGCCAACGGTTGCCACCATCGATTCGCTTTTGCGCCCACAAGCGGTGAACTTAACTATGCGTGAGCTAGATCAGGCAGGCCAGGCTACAGTGCATCAATGGCACTGGCAAAGCGAACACAGTGCTACTGATGTGCTAAAGCACAGCGTGGCTGCCTTGTTAGATGCAATGCGTGCGCAAGGTGAGCTGGATTACACTTGGCAAACTTCAAACACGCCTATCGCCCCCATTAAGTTGGCCGTGTTTGATATGGACTCCACCCTGATTCAGGCAGAAGTAATGGACGAACTGGCCTACGTGGCCGGTATTGGCCCCAAGGTGGCTGCCATTACGGCCAGCGCCATGGCCGGAGAAATTGACTTTGAGCAGAGCTTTGAGCAACGTTTAGCCCTGCTGGAAGGCTTTGATACCACCCAATTGGACGCTATTTACCGCAAAATTGAACTCATGCCCGGGGCCGAAAAACTCATGCAGCAGCTACAAGCTAAAGGCATTTACTGCGCCATATTATCGGGTGGCTTTAGTTACTTTGCCGACCGCCTAGCTCAGCGCTTAGGCATGCAACAAGCTTTTTCCAACCCACTTGAACAAATTGATGGCAAGCTCACAGGCCAAATTAACGTGCCCATTGTTGATGCTAACAAAAAGGTGGCTCTGCTAGAGCAGCTCAGAGCAGAGTTGGGTTTGTCGATTGATCAGTGCATGGCCGTGGGAGATGGCGCCAATGACTTACCCATGCTCAATACCGCGGGTTTAGGTGTAGCTTTCCACGCTAAGCCTTTGGTGAAGCAGCAAGCGCCGCAGCAAATCAGCCACTTTGGTCTAGATGTATTGAGCAGCCTTGTTTAAGCCTTAGCGTAAACTGTTTTGCTGGTTTTTCCGGGCTCTTCGCGGGCTAATTTAGGTACTAAATAGCCCGACATGGTGGCCTGCATTTGCGCCACCAAGGCTTGGCCGCGCTCTAGGCTCACAAAAAAGTGGGTGGTGCCCGCCACATGGTCGGGCAGGTGTAAGTAGTAGGGCAGCACACCGAGTTCAAACAAACGCTCACTCAGGTCCTTGAGGGCTGCTAGTGAGTCATTTACCTGCGCAAGCAACACACTTTGGTTCAATAACTGCACACCGTGCTGGCGTAATAAGTTACAGGCTTGGGCCACATCTTCACCGAGTTCGTTGGCATGGTTAGCGTGGACAACTATCACGCAGGTTAACCTAGAGTTTGCGAGCCGCTGACACAGCTCTGGGGTGATTCTGGCAGGCAAAACAATAGGCAAGCGGCTGTGAATGCGTAAGCGTTTGATGTGAGTAATGGATTCGATGGCGGTGATAATCTCAAACAGCTGACTATCGGTGAGTGCCAGTGGGTCGCCACCACTGAGAATCACTTCCTCAATATCGGTTTGTTGCTGGATATAAGCCAAACTTTGTTGCCATTCACTGCGCGCTCGACGTTGCTCTCCGTATGGGTAATGGCGGCGAAAACAATAACGGCAGTTGATGGCGCAATGGCCGGCGGTAATTAATAACGCCCGGCCTTTATATTTATGTACCACACCCGGCTGAGGGTTAAAGCTAGCTTCTTGTAGTGGGTCGGTATTAAAGTCGGGGTGGGCTATGGCTTCTGCAGCTTGGGGTAACACCTGTAGTAGCAATGGGTCGTTGGCGTCCTGTTTGGCCATTTTTTCTACAAAGGCGTGGGGTACTAGGGTGTTAAAACCTTGATCGCTGGCGGTCATGGTCAGGATTTGTTGTCTGTTAAAGTCCAGTGCTGCAAGTAACTGCCCGGGGCTGCGGTAGGCGGTGCGCAACTGTGTACGCCAGTCATCGCTGTGTTGAATGTGCTTTATCAGGCTTAACGGTTCAACTTGGGCAGTGCTTTGCGGTATCATAGGCGACATTATATCCAATGTTTATTTACTAGAGCAAAAAAATGGCTAATTATAACGGCAATGAATTTAAAAATGGCCTTAAAGTAATGTTAGAAGGTGATCCATGTTCCATGGTGGATGTGGAATTTGTAAAACCAGGCAAAGGCCAAGCCTTTACCCGTGTACGTTTAAAGAACTTAAAGACAGGCCGAGTATGGGATCGTACCTTTAAGTCTGGCGAATCTATTGAAGCGGCCGACGTAATGGACCGCACCATGGAATACCTGTACACCGACGGTGAGTTTTGGCACTTTATGCTCGACGATGGGTCCTTCGAACAATACGGAGCCGATGCCAGCGCCGTAGGCGACTGCATTAAGTGGTTGAAGGAACAGGAAGTGTATGTGGTGACCTTGTGGAACGATGCGCCATTGGCGGTCACAGCGCCTAACTTTGTTGATTTAGAAGTTACCGAAACAGACCCAGGTTTAAAGGGCGACACAGCCCAAGGCGGCAGCAAGCCGGCTATTTTGGCGACCGGCGCCAGTGTGCGTGTGCCGCTATTTATTGAGCAAGGTGAGTTTTTGAAGATTGACACTCGCAGTGGCGAATACGTTAGCCGCGCTTAAATAGTAGAGGGCCACGGTCCGTTATAATGCAGTGGCAACCGAGTGCAACCCTCCCCCAGCTGAGGCAACGCGCCTTAGTTTTAAGCCAGATCCGAGATTTTTTTCGAGATCGGAACCTGCTCGAAGTCGATACCCCCGTGATGTCCCATTGCGGGGTGTCAGACCCTCATATCGATTCCATACCCGTGGCCTTTACCCCCGATGGGGCACCGAGCAGCCAAACCATGTGGCTTATGTCGTCGCCAGAATATGCCATGAAGCGGCTGCTGGCGGCGGGCAGTGGCAGCATCTTCCAAATTGCTAAGGCGTTTCGTAACGGCGAGGCAGGCAGGCGACACAACCCCGAATTCACCTTACTCGAATGGTACCGCGTGGGGTTCGAATTAGAGCCATTGATGGCAGAAGTGGCAGAGCTTGTGGACCGAGTTCTTGAGCCACAGTTAGGCCAGCTGCAATGGCACTATTGGAGTTACCGCACGGCCTTTGAGCAAACTCTAAAGCTGGATCCTCACACCAGTACCGATGCCGAGATTAGGGCCTGCGCCCTAAGTTATATCGACATCCAAATGCATGAGTCGACACCTAGAGACACCTGGCTCGATTTGTTAATGAGCCATTGTATAGAACCGGCCTTGCCACAAGCCTGCTTTATTTATGATTACCCTGCCAGCCAGGCCGCCTTAGCTCGGCTTGGCGTTGACGCACAAGGCACCACCGTGGCACGGCGCTTTGAGGTGTACATTAATAGTGTGGAACTAGCCAATGGCTATCATGAACTCACCGATGCTAATGAGCAGCGACAGCGTTTTACGGCCGATAATCAAGCTAGGTGCGATTTAGGTAAGCCAGAGATGGTGGCAGATCAGCGCCTCATAGAAGCCTTACAAAGCGGCCTGCCCGATTGCTCGGGCGTCGCCTTAGGCATCGAGCGTTTGTTGATGCTAGCCTTGGGGGAAACCGACATCGCTCAAGTGACGGCCTTTAACCACCGCCGTGCCTAAGCTAAACCAGCTCAGCAAACATTTGCCCTAAGCGGGTGGTGGTGCCAGCGGTGAGTTCATCAGGCCATTGGCTAACGCCCTTGGGCAAGCACACAATGACCGTAGAACCCAGCTTAAAGCGGCCCATTTCGTCGCCCTTTTTGAAGGTGATTGGCTCTTGTGCAGTGTAGTTGAACTGACTCACAGCCTTGCCCTTAGGGCATACTAACCCGGCCCAGGTGGTTTCTACACTGGCCACAATCATTGCACCCACCAACACCATGGCCATAGGGCCAAACTCGGTGTCGAATAGGGCGACTACGCGTTCGTTACGGGCAAATAGGCCCGGCACGGCAGCCGCGGTGGCTTGGTTAACAGAGAATAATTGGCCGGGCACATGCACCATGTGGGTTAAGGTGCCATCGCAGGGCATATGAATGCGGTGATAATCCTTAGGTGCCAAATACACGGTAGCAAATTCGCCATCGATAAACGGCTTTGCCAGATCAGCATTGCCGCCTAGTAAGGTGGTGAGGTCAAAAACATGGCCCTTGGCTTGGAACAGGTTTTCGCCACTAATGCTGCCTAGCTGGCTGATGGCACCATCTACAGGGCAGGCCAAGTGTTTTGGATTGCTGTCGATCATACGCGCATCGGCTTTAAGACTGCGGGTAAAGAAGTCGTTAAAACTGTCAAATTCGCTGGCGTTTTGACGCTCAGCTTCGCTCATATCAACTTTAAAGCGTTTAATAAAGACGTTAATAAAGGTGTCTTTAATGATAGGTAAAGTGCTCGCAGCCAGCATACCTACAAAGCGTGAAATTAAATGTTGAGGTAATAAGTACTGCATTACAACGAATAGACGGTCGCCCATGGTGTGATCCTAATTGTGTGTGGTGAAATCGTCTAACGACGCTTTAATGTGTTGAAAACTGTGCATACGGGCTGGGTCGATGTGGCCGTCTTCTAAGGCTTTTAGCAAGGCGCAGGCGGGCTCGTGCTCGTGGCTGCAATCGCTAAATTTGCAATAACCTAGGTAAGGCCTAAATTCTACAAAGCCTTCTAGCAAGGTGGCTGTGTCCATGTGCCATAAACCAAATTCACGAATGCCTGGTGAGTCAATGAGCTGGCCACCGTTAGGCAAGTGAAACAACTTAGCTGTGGTGGTGGTGTGCACCCCTTTATTAGTTTGTTCTGACAAGGGCAGGGTTTTAATGTCTACTCCCGGCAGTAGTACATTCACTAAGCTGGACTTGCCCACCCCAGACTGCCCCACAAATACGCTGACTTTTTGATCCAAGGTGGCATGGAGTTCTTCAAGACCCGACAGGCTCTTAGTGGAGGCGCGAATGATACGGTAACCCAGCGTTTGATAACGGGCCAACATCGGTTCTAAATGGGCCTGTGCTTCGTCGTCTAAAATATCGGTTTTGTTGAGCAATAAAATCGGCTCAATGTCACTCGCCTCGGCCGCCACTAAGTAGCGGTCAATAAGGTTAGCATGAGCATAGGGCTTAGGCGCAAAGGTGACAATAATTTGGTCGATATTAGCGGCTACAGGTTTTAAGTCGCCATACTTGTTAGGCCGGCTAAGAATACTATGGCGCTCGTCGCGGGCTACAATGACACCACTTTGATCAGCCGATTGACGCCAAGATACCTTGTCGCCGGTGACCAAAAAGCCCAAGTTAGAACGAATTTTGCAACGAAACACTTGGCCTTGATGTTGGCCTTGTAGAGCCTCCACATCAATGAGTGAGCCATAGTGAGCAATAATCAAACCTAGTTGTTCGGCCGACAGGTCGCCATGCTCAATGGCTTGGTCGATGGCGCCATCTTGTTTGTTGGCACGCGCGCGTCGTTCGTCTTGTACCTTGTCGATTTGCCATTGCTGGCGGCGGGATAATTTACGTTTGGCCATTAAGAATAAATGTAAGCTGTGGTCAGTAAAGGCTTTATTCTACCGCGAAGTGAGGCATAATTCAGTTTATCCAACTAACAACAAGGCATTTTCTTGTGAAACACCCCAAAAATTTGATTTGGCTAGACCTAGAAATGACGGGCCTAGACCCAGAACAAGACGTAATTATTGAAATTGCGACCATTGTGACCGACCCACACCTCAAGGTATTGGCCGAAGGGCCGTCCATCGTTATCCACCAAAGCGACACAGTGCTGGCCAACATGAACGCGTGGTGTATCAAGCAACATGGCAAGTCTGGACTCACGCAACGAGTGCGAGAAAGCAAGCTTAGCTGTGCTCAAGCCGAACAACAAACCATGGCTTTTCTAAAAACCTTGGTGGATAGCGGCCATTCGCCCATGTGTGGCAACACCATAGGCCAAGATCGGCGCTTTTTAGTCAAATACATGCCGCAGTTAGAAGCCTATTTCCATTACCGCAATGTGGACGTAAGCACTCTTAAAGAGTTAGCCCGCCGCTGGCGCCCAGAATTGTTGGATGGCCTAAAGAAGGGTGGAAGCCACCTGGCTTTGGATGATATACGTGATTCCATTGCCGAGATGGCCTATTACCGCGAGCACTTTTTGAACATGACGCCCTAATACGTTAGCTTCACCAGCACTGAAGGCCTAGCCATAGGTCGCGGCGGCCTGTTGCACAAAATGTTGCATTAGGCGACCTGCCATAATGCTGGGTGGGGCAATGTTGCTGGGTAATTGATCGTAACGAAACCAGTCGGCCTCAACAATTTCGATGCCATCAACGTTAATATCTCCGGTCACAGAGTCGGCAATGTAGCCCAACATCAATTGCCCAGGAAACGGCCACGACTGGCTGCCCACATAACGAATGTTGTCAATTTCCAAACCTACCTCTTCAAACACTTCCCGATGTAATGTTTGCTCGGCACTTTCGCCGGCTTCCAAAAACCCAGCCAAAGCGCTAAAGCGGCCGGCCGGCCAATTGGCGTTACGCGCCAACAAGCAGTGGTTTCCACGGGTTACCAACACAATAATACAGGGTGAAATACGCGGGTAGTTGCTGATGTTGCACCCATGGCAAATCATGGCGTGTTCTTTAATTGTGGCTTGGTTAGGTTTGCCACAAGAGCCGCAAAAGCGGTGCGTGTCTTGCCAATCCAATAGTTGCACGGCTCGGCAAACCAGAGAAAAAACTTCCTCGCCCGCCAACACCAACACGTCTCGCAAGCCAACTCGGTTAAAGCCTCCAGCGTCAGCCGCCTCTGGGATTAGATCCCAAACCTCACAATCACGGCCGTGCCATTGGCCCAGGGTTAGTTTTCGTTGGCAGAAAAAACTCAACGGCTGCGCCACGTCACAATCAATGACGGGGTTGCGAGCCACTGCGCCATTCTCGGCCAACAAAATATCCCGCCCGAGTACGGCAATGATCCATTTTTTGTCTGTGTTCAATGCCGCTGGGCTGGCGTAAAAACCGTTTAGATGGGTAGGGATGGTCACGTTAAGGGCAGCCTCTAGTCGGTGTATCTATTGGTTAAGTTTACAACACTGGTATCAGAATAAATCGGAGTGAGTGCCACTACGTGTCAATGTTAGCTCGCTATCTTCAATGAGCCAAATCAGTAGCCAGTCCGGTACAATATGGCATTCCCAGCAGGGTCGCCAGTCGCCAACCAGGGGGTGTGGTTTGTGTCGTGGCGTAAGGGGTTGTTCATTGAGTAATAATGCAACGATTAACCATGAGCAGTTTTGAGTGCATCAAGGCTATCCCAATGGGTGACATCCGACTTACTGTGGACAGATGCAATGGCGGCTAATTTCACATCGTTAGGGATTTTAACGGCAAAAGGCAAGCCTTGATGTAACGTCACTTGTTTATAAAACAGAGTAATCGCATCGGTTGCAGACAAACCCAACGCTTGAAATATGTGTTCTGCATCGTGTTTTAGGTCGGGTTCCATGCGAGCACGGATGGATTCTGATTTGCTCATGATGTGATCCTAGTGGTTTGATACTGCGTTAAATGTATCACAAATGGGGCACAAGTGCTGGGCGAGTTCTAGTGTTTTTTACGGCTTTTACCTCAAATCAAGTATAGTCGAACAATTATGATCGGTTCTAACCTCAAGTTTCCGATCATTATTGGCGGCTTATATGGTCGTTTTAATCGTTCATTTAACAGCTGACGTGGCGGTTCGAGTCCGCCCACTGGTATGTTGGGCATTATATTTAAAGATCAACAGCTTAGCGGTTGATAGGCTTTATGAGCGCTCTATGGTGGCTGTACAAAAAAAATGCCGCTGCTGCTGTTACCGTCGATGCCACAACTTACTTAGATTTGTGCTGGGCAAAAGTACGCGTTAAACTAAATTCTCTTTCAAGGAGTCCTGTATGCACCCAAAAAGCGAACTCGTCGCACGGTTCAATCGCATGAAGAAAAGTAATTATATTGCTAGCTTGAAACTCGAGGGCATCAACTCTCCAAATTCAGGCCAAATACAAAGCGAGCGCGTTGCAAATAAAATAAAACAGCTCAAGGCGCTGCATGCATGACAAATACGGCACTTCCCAAGACCCAAGCTGTTATCCAAGCTCGAACCAACTCATAAATCTATTAGATATTCATTCAGCAGAAGAACTTGAGGAAGCCGAGTTAGTCCTTACCAATTTTCGATTAGAACAGTTCTCACCAAATTTTAACGACCTCAGTTTTGACTACCTAAAAAACATCCATCATTTTCTTTTTCAAGATATATATCCGTGGGCAGGTCAAGTCCGATCCATTGACATTAGCAAGGGCAGCACTCGGTTTTGCATAGCAACAAATATTAATCAGCAAGCGCTAAAACGGTTTCAATCATTAGCAGATGCTCATTATCTACAAGGATTGGAGATAGAAGATTTCATCTCAACATAGAAGCTAGTTAGCCAAACCCCTCATTCCGTTAGACGCGCTACCGGGGCTGCTTTTTGTAGAAGGAGGCGTCGTCTCATAGGAAATAGTCACTATTTGGTCACTACCC
>DPHD01000051.1:0-27741 GCA_003523085.1 Oceanospirillaceae bacterium
AGTGCGCCTAATGTGTGGCCTCGTTCATTGTGGATCAACACCCCACCCGGTACGGGAATCATTTTGCCGTCTAAGGCTGCGTTTGCAGTGACGATAAAATAAGGCTGAGCTTCGGCCCTGGCCATTTGTGCACTGCCTGGCATGCCTAACATCACCACACCATAGGCTTTGGCTTGGGCGATAGCAAAACGGCCTGGCGAGGCGCCGTCTTGGCGTTCAAATGCCTTAACGTGGCCGCCGCTGTCGAGTACGACTACGGATAACGGGTTGAGTCCAAGTGCCTTGCCTTTGGTAAGGGTGGCATTAATGATGCGCTTTGAGCGGCTTAATGATAGTTCAGCCATGATGGGCTCCCAATGGGGTGGCTTGGTTGCCACAGATTTTATTATTGGGAGCATCATAGCCGAGTTAGGCGGGCTTAATTAGCCTGCATTCGACTTTAGTAGGGTCTAAACGGCCATATTCATCATCCACATGGATTATGCACCGTCGCGAATTTGGTTTAAGGTGCGGTTTGGTGTTAGCGCTTGCGGGTCTAGCTTAATGTGAATTAAGGCCGGTATTGCAGCCGCTATGGCATCATTTAACGCCAGAGGAAACTGGTCTGTGTGGGTCACTTGGGTGGCAAAGGCACCATAAGCCTTGGCCAGCGCGCAAAAGTCTGGGTTAACCAAGTCTGTAGCACTAACACGGCTGGGAAAGTGCTGTTCCTGGTGCATACGAATGGTGCCGTACATGCCGTTATCAATCACCAATACAATAATACTGGCCTGTGCTTGCACGGCGGTGCCAAATTCTTGCATGGTCATTTGGAAACAGCCATCACCGGCAAAACAAACCACGGTTTTATGAGGATGGGCAATTTTGGCCGCAACAGCTGCCGGCAAACCATACCCCATAGAGCCGCTAGTGGGTGCTAACTGCGTACCATAGTGGCTGAACTTCCAAAACCGATGAATCCATGTGGCATAGTTGCCAGCGCCGTTGGTGATAATGCTATCGGCGGGTAGGCTGCTGCTTAAGTGGGCCATAACGGCGGGCATTTGCACCGCACCTGGGTGGGCCTGAGTCGGTAGCCTAGACCACAGTTGGTAATTGTTATGGCAGGTGGCCACATGGTCTACACGGGCTTGAGCAGGCGCAGCAGTGGGAGACAGCTCACATAGCCCTGCGGCCAATGCCTTAGGACTGGCATGGATGGCCAAGTCGGCACGGTACACTCGCCCTAGCTCTTCTGCCGAGGCATGGATATGAATCAGTTGTTGGCGCGCACCTTGAACACCCAATAACTCATAATTCTGCGATGGCACCTCTGAGAAGCGCCCCCCCATAAGGATGACTAAATCGGCATCAGCAATGGCGGCTTTAAGTTGAGGATTAATGCCTAAACCCACGTCGCCCGCATAATGGGGGTGATGATGATTAAACAACATTTGGCGTCGGAACGAACAGGCCACGGGCACGGCAAACGCTTCAGCAAAGGTTTCAACCTGGGCCACAGACTCAGCACACCAGCGGCTCCCGCCTAACACTAGAATAGGCTTGCTGGCTTGCTCCACCATGTGCGCCATGTGCTGCATATCGGCTTGGCTTGGGTAGGTCTGCAAGCTGGTAAAAGGTTTAATCTCGACGCTGGCGGCGGTGCCCGATAAGGTGTCTTCTGGCAATACTAAGACCACCGGGCCCGGGCGGCCGCTGGTAGCCACAGACCAGGCGCGGCTCACCATTTCGGTAATGCGCTCAGTGGAGTCTATTTCTGCCACCCATTTGGCCATGGAACCGAGGTATTGGCCATAATCCACCTCTTGAAAGGCTTCACGGTGGCGCAACTGGCTGTTGATTTGGCCAATAAATAAAATCATCGGCGTGGAGTCTTGCTGGGCCACATGGATACCGGCACTGGCATTGGTCGCACCTGGGCCACGGGTTACAAAACAAATGCCGGGAGTACCGTGGAGTTTACCCCAGGCTTCTGCCATCATGGCTGCACCGCCTTCTTGGCGGGCACTGGTGGCGGTAATGGGGCTGTCGTGCAGCGCGTCTAAAACTTCTAAATAGCTTTCGCCAGGCACACAAAATAATTGTTTAACGCCGTGGGCTTCTAAAGCGTCTACAACGAGTTGGCCGCCTGATTTCATATGAGTAGTCATGTGTGGTTCCGTTGGTCAGTTACAGGCGTTGAAGTGTTTTGTAATATGCCTCTACCGCCACTAGGCGGCATAGGCTTTGTTCTGTGAGGTGCAGGCCGGTGGCAGTTTCATCACTAATAATCGCCTTGCCCTGATCATCAAATGACACGGGCACAATGCTGCTACGAAAGTTTTCTAGTTCAGTGTTGCTGATTAAAAATAACTCGGCATCGTCCTTTGGAGGGGCTATCTTCACTTTGAATATGGCGCTGTTTTTAACCGAACTGACGTCCTTGAGCTGCGACTCAACTGTAGGGCCAGCATCAAAAATATCCACATAACCGATGTGCTGAAAGCCTTCCTTTTCCAACAGCCGTAATGCCGGTTTGGTTTTTTCGTGCACATGGCTAATGACCGCTTGGGCTTCTGGGCTGAGTAGGTTCACATACAGTGGGTATTTAGGCATCAGTTCTGCAATAAATACTTTGTTACCCAAGCCCACTAGGTAGTCGGCTTGCTTAAATTCCATGGAGAAAAAGTGGGTGCCCAACCAATGCCAAAACGGCGAGTTGCCCGAGGCATCATTAACGCCGCGCATTTCGGCAATCACTTTGCTGCCAAAGCGCTCGGCAAATTGCGCCATAAATAAGAAGCGGCTTTTAGATAGTAAACGGCCATTGGTGCCGTTGCGGTGTGACTCTTGCAGAAACAAGGTACACACTTCGGCGCAGCCCGTGTAATGGTTGCACAAGGTGAGCACTTCCATTTTGTTGTGTACTTCGAGGGTGGGTGATGCGTGTACTACGGTTTGGCGATGATAGTGATAGAAGGGGGCGCGGGTGCCCACGCTGGCTTCAATAGCCGTGGTGCCCATCACTTCGCCGGTTTCTGTGTCTTCTAGTACAAACAGATAACCTTCGTCGTCGGGCGCGTCTAAGGGTTTAGCAAAAGACGCCACGGAGCGTGCAATTTTTTCCTTAAGAACGTCGCGGTTAATGGGTAGGGAGGTAAAACCTACACCAGAATCTACGGCAATTTGATACAAAGCGTCTTGGTCTTGTGGACCGATAGGACGGATAACTAACATTTTGAGCCAGCCATAAGTAACCAATAAAGGCTTATTATACGGTGTGTTACCTATTTGAGGACAAGGCTTAAGTTGCACAAATGCGTCGTAAATCTTCGCAAACCTGTTTGTGGTCCGTGCAAGGTAGGCGATACAGGGCGTCTTGTCGTTATATCCACGGGTGAGTGTGAGCAAGATGCAGGCTTGCAGCATTATGAAAACACATCGGGAAATTGTATAATCAGCGATATCTGCTAAAATTTAAGGCATGACGACTATCACATTCGACACACTCAAATATTCGCGCAAGTTAAAAGCTGGTGGGTTCACAGAAGAACAAGCCGAAGCCGAAGCCAGCGCACTTGCCGGTGCTCTTTCAGAAGCACTAGAGACTCAGCTCGCGACTAAGACCGACATCAATGACGTTAAATCGGACTTGCGCGTGGTGAAGTGGATGATAGTGCTAGTCATCGCTGTTAACGTTTTGCCCGTTCTGAAAGATCTCTTTTAAAATTGCTGCTGGGTGCATGTTGGGCTAAGTTTTTGGACTAATGTGGAAGTTTTGGAATGCAGTAGTTCAAACGCCGTAAATCTTCGCAAACCTGTTTGTGGCCCGCGCAAGGCAGGCGATACAGGGCCCCTTGTTGAATAATATAGCCGTTAATAGCGTCGATCTCCGTAGTACGGCCTGCCAGGCAGTCTTGTAACATGGACGACTTGTTGTGGGCGGTTTGTTGTAATACTCGCCGGCTGCTGTTGAGCAAACCTTGGCCCATGGGCACCACCCCTTCTCGGGCCATTACGTCTTGGGTTTCTGCACACAATTGTTGCAACCGCGGCCAAGCGGTCGGGTGATCAATTAACGCACCGTTAGAGCACTGGTAGATGGCCGTAAGCGCGTTAATCACACTATTGATCGCCAGTTTGTGCCAAAGTGGTACTCTAATGTCGGTGTGCCATGCTAACTTGAGGCTGGGCGGCTGTTCTAGATGATCTAATAACCCATGTATAGCGGGTGGGATTTCAGCGTTGTTTAAGTGGTCACTAAAGCTACCAATTAAGGTTTGGCCCACACCCGCTCGTACCACATCAAAAGGGCCTTGGCGCCAGGCGCCATCGGTGCTGGTGGCACAATAAATGTTGGCCTTAGGCAAGGTCATTTGTAACTCGTGAGCACTGCCCATACCATTTTGCAGCAATACTATAATGGCATTATCGGCTAACTGGTTACGCCATGGCAGCACCGCGGCTAAGGTAGTATAGGCCTTACAACAGACAAGTAGGTGGTGGATAGTCTTGGGCGGCTGCGAGGGGGTAAACGCCTGAGGATTGGCCACCCATGTTTGCTCACTATCCAACAAGTGGATGCCATCTGCCGCTTGATACTGATCCAGTTGCTGCTCATCCTTGAGCAATAGGCTCACGGGCACGCCGTGCTGAGCGAAACTGCTAGCCCAAAGGCTGCCAATAGCACCAACACCGGATATGTGCCAAGGGTAGGATGAAGGACGAGTCATGGGTTACAATATTACCATTATAGTTTGTGCCCTATTTTAACCTATTTTTAATTAAGGAATTTGCTAATGCCATCATTTGACGTGGTTTCTGAACTGGACGCCCACGAAGTGTCCAACGCGCTGGACCAAGCTAACCGCGAAGTAACCACCCGTTATGACTTTAAGGGCGTTAACGCTAGCTTTGATCAAGGCGAAGACATGGTGACCATGCGCGCCGACGTGGAGTTCCAATTGCAGCAAATGTTGCCCATTTTGCACGAAAAACTGATCAAGCGGGGTATTGATATCCGTTGTTTGGAGGTTAAAGACCCAGAAACCACCAATATGAAGAGCAGCCAAGTGGTGTTGATGAAGTCGGGTTTAGAAAAAGAACTGGCTAAAAAAGTGGTGAAGTTCCTCAAAGAGAAGAAGCTTAAAGTGCAAAGCCAAGTGCAGGGCGATCAAGTGCGGGTGACGGGCAAAAAACGCGACGACCTACAACAAGCCATTGCCGCTTTGCGCGAAGGTGAGTTCGACATGCCGCTCCAGTTTACTAACTTCAGAGACTAAACCTCTTCGCCTCTGTGTATTATAAAAGGACTTAAACAGCTTATGACTACCCCAGTAAAACTCGTCAGTTTTGTGGTTTTTTGTGCCTGCCTGTTGCTTGCCGTTAACTTTGGTATGCGCTCTTCGTTTGGCTTTTTTATGGCGCCTATTTCTAGCGAATTTGGTTATGGCCGCGAGGTGTTTGCCTTCTCCTTGGCCTTACAGAACTTATGTTGGGGTTTGTTTCAGCCAATTGCGGGTGCCATTGCCGATCGTTTTGGTACGGTAAAATCCATTGTTATCGGTTCCTTAGCCTATGCCCTAGGTTTATACATCACCGCTACCGCCGGAGACCACTGGGACTTACATATTGGTGCGGGTATTCTTGTGGGTATGGGTATTGCGGGCACCGGGTTTGGCGTAGTATTGCCGGCTTTGGCAAGGATGGTGACCGAAGAAAAACGTGGTTTTGCCCTCGGTTTAGGCACCGCGGCAGGTTCGTTTGGCCAGTTGCTGGTGATCCCCGTAGCGCAAGAGTTTATCACCACCTACGGTTGGCAAATTGCGTTACTCATACTGGCTTCAGGCTCTTTGTGTATGTTACTGCTTTCAGTACCATTTCGTGGCGACTCGCAACAACGTAATGCCGTCAGTGCCGATGATCAACAAACCTTAAACCAAGCGCTAAAAGAAGCCGGTGGCCATGTACATTATTGGTTATTAATTGCCGGGTTTTTTGTCTGCGGTTTTCAGTTGGCCTTTATCACCGTACACATGCCAGCCTACTTGTCCGATAATGGATTTGGAGCTCATGTGGCGGTCATTAGTTTGTCGCTTATTGGCTTGTTTAATATTTTTGGCTGTTTGTTGTTCGGCGCTTGGTCTAGCAAATACTCTAAAAAGAACTTGTTGGGTATTATTTACTTTTTTCGTGCAGCGGCCATTGCCGCCTTTATGCTGGCGCCTATTAGCACCACCAGTGTGTACCTTTTTTCTATTGTTACGGGCTTTTTATGGCTGGCCACAATTCCACCTACATCCGGTTTAGTGGCACAAATGTTTGGCCTTAAACACATGGGCAGTTTGTACGGCATTGTCTTCTTAAACCACCAACTGGGCTCATTTTTGGGGGTTTGGATTGGTGGGTATTTATATGACACGACGGGTAACTACGACAAAGTATGGTGGGCGGCAGCCATCATTGCGCTGATCACAGCGGCCATCCACATTGTCATTGATGAACGGCCTGTGGCGCGGCTTAGACCAGCTACGCTGGCCTGAGTCATGTCAGGGGTCAGGTCCCCAGCTTTTGGTAGGCTTTCAGTGCCCCTGTATTGGTTTTAAAGCAAGGTAATACCGCCCTCACCCTCGGAAAGAAGCATTAGGTTATCGGGTCAAAGCCGTGCGAGAATTTTTGACTAACACAGGCTTCAAGCCATGATTATGATGAAATATTTAGGTTATGCAGCCCGCGTTGATTTTGATCAGGAAGATCGGATTTTTGTGGGCCGCGTGGCAGGTATTGACGATATTGTAGTGTTTCACGGTAACTCGGCGGTCGCTATGACATCTAAAATAGAAGGCAAAAGCATCAACCAATGGGCAGCAGAGGTGTTAGGCAAAGCTGCCCACGTGAGTTAATTATTCCTTACTTATTCCTTATCGCGCTGAGCTTGCTTTTTGTCGGCCTTCGCTTGGCGGCGTTGGGCGATGGTTTCAATGGCATCGGCACCTAGGTGGCCTTCGCCGCGCTGTTGGGATAACTGCATTTGACGCTGGCGTTCTTCAAAACGCTGACGCTGGTCTGGCGTGTGTTTGTCAAAGCAGTGGGGGCAGCTAATACCCTCGAGGTATTTGTCGCTGCTTTGTTCTTCTTTAGTAATGGGTAAACGGCAAGCGTGGCATTGGTCGTACTGACCTTTTTCTAACTGGTGGTTTACCGTCACGCGGTTATCAAATACAAAACATTCACCTTGCCATAGGGTTTCTGCTTCGGGTACTTCTTCTAGGTACTTGAGAATGCCGCCTTCGAGGTGATACACCTCTTCAAAGCCTTGTTCTTTAAGGTAGGCGGTGGATTTTTCACAACGAATACCACCGGTGCAGAACATGGCGACTTTTTTGTTTTTCTCAGGGTCTAAATGGTCACTGACGTACTGTGGAAATTCGCGAAAGGTGGTGGTGTCTGGGTTGAGAGCGCCTTCAAAGGTGCCAACTTTCACTTCGTAATCGTTACGTGTGTCTACTAATACCACGTCTGGGTCAGAAATAAGCGCATTCCAGTCTTGTGGTTTAACGTAGGTGCCCACCACTTGTTTGGGGTCTATGCCCTCTACACCCATGGTGACGATTTCTTTTTTGAGTTTCACTTTGGTGCGGTAAAACGGATTTTCGGCTTCAAACGACTCTTTGGTGACGATGTGTTGTAAACGGTGGTCTTTTTCAAACCAAGTGATCAGCGCGTCAATGCCTTGGCGGCTGCTGGCAACTGTGCCGTTGATGCCTTCTGAGGCGAGTAATAAGGTGCCACGAATGTTGTTGTATTGCATTACCTTGAGCAATGGTTGGCGTAGGTCTTGAAATTTTTCTAGGGTGACGAATTTGTATAACGCACAGACAACAATCTGCGATTGATCTTGAGACATGGTAATTTCCTTAGCGAGCCGAAACGTAAATCCGGAGCGGGGGTTTAATGTGAGGCGCTATTTTACGGCATACGCGGCCATAAATCCAAGGGCTTAAAAAGTCTAGGCTATTCGTAATGGGTCCACAGGCGCAGTATTTTGACGGTTCTTTCACGGGCATAAACTTGATAGACAAGACGGTGCTGTATATTGATTCTGCGGGAATAAGCACCAGCTAAGTTGCCTACAAGTTGTTCGTAGGGTGGCGGGTTTTGAAAAGGGTCATTAACCAGTATTTCTAGTAACTTTGTAGCTTTGGTTTTTAAACCCGAAGCGGCAAGTTTTTTAGCATCTTTTTGAGCGTGTTTTGTGTAAACCAAAACCCAACTCACCAGCTTAGTTCCGTATCACACTCTGTCAATGGTTGAGCTAATCCGTCTTGAATGGAATGGCTCATACCCGGTATTGAGGTTAAATGCAGCGTTTCGGCGATAGCTTTCCAGTCTTCTTCGGACACGAGTACTGCATTGTTGCGTTTACCGGTAATAGTAATCGGCTGGTGACTATAGGACGCTTGGTCTATTAACTTATATAGGCTTGAGCGTGCTTCTGTAGCGGTGATGGTCGACATAATTTACTCCCGTTTAAGTAAGCGTACGCTTTTACGTACTACGGGTCAATGGTTGAGAGCTTGAGCGTGGCTGCACTAAGGTTAAACCACCTAACATACAAACCAACGCCAGCCATACCAAGGCGGAATGACTTTCGCCTAACAACAACATGCCAAACAGTACGCCAGAAAGGGTAACTACATAAGCCACTTGACTGGCAAATACGGCGCCCGTTCGACCCACTAACCAGATGTACCCGGTGTAAGCCACAACGTGAAGTAGGCTGTTGGCAAGAATGGCCCACTCTACGGACGTCCATGTATGGCTAAGGTCTACCCATGAATCTGTGGCGAAGGTTATGGGCGTACAAATTAATAAGCCAATGATAGACGCGCCACGTAACGTGGTGAGCGGGTCCATGTGAGTAGGCGTATAGCGAGCAATGTAATTGCCTTCGATACCATAGAAAAAAGGTGCCACTAAGGCTAAGAGCATAAAAAACCCTAAACCTCGGCTGGTAAAATCTGCTTCTGGCCCAAGAATGAGACCAATGGCCACGGCACCTAATAAAATGCCTACAACGCGTAGCCCCTCAAATTTTTCAGTCCGGATCACCAGCGCAACCATCAGTGTGAACATGGGCACAGTGGCCAAGCCGATGGCCAGTAAACCTGCTGGCAGGTGGGCAGCAACAATATATGAGGTGGTGTTGGGGATTATTGTGCCCACTAAAGCCACAATGGCATAAAATCTCACGTCTGCGGTTTTTATAGGCAGAGGTTTGCCTTGAAATAGTCCAATTAGTGTCAATATGACTGCGCCCAAAGCTAATTGCCAAAAAATCAACCCAAGGGGCTGATGACCCGTAGAAACAACGTGTTTCATAATAACGATGGTACTGCCCCACACGGTGCCTAACAGGAGTAGACAGGCCAGTGAAATGAGCTTGGTAGACGGTTTTTTTAATAACTTAGGCACGTAGGTTTTGCCCCGCGTCTTGCTCGATGAGTTTCAACACACTTAAGTGGGGTTGGTCTGGGCCATAGGTTGCTAGCGCCGTTTGGTAGGTCTCGTTGACCTTGTTGCCTAAGCTAAGGTTAACCCCAAGATGTTGGCCCTGTTGGGCGATTAGGCGCATGTCTTTGGCGGCTAAACCTAAGCTGAATGAGGGGTCGTAAGAACCATCTAACACCTTTGGGATGTAGCTGTCTGCAACGTAGCTTTGGGCGCAACTGCGCTGCAATACGGTGTGCAAGTTGGATAAGTCGATGTCTGCTTTGGCGGCCATCATCATGGCCTCGCCAATGCCTTGGGCGACCAAATAGTTGAGGTGTAATTGGGTCAGTTTAGTCACATAACCCGCACCGCTGGGGCCCATGCGTAGTGCAATGTTGGTGAATGAGGCTAGCAGATCGGCAAGCTCATCAAGGGTCTGCTGTTCACCGCCCAGCAACATGGTCAAGGTGCCGGCTGCTGCGCCCTCTGCACCACCGGTGACTGGGCCGTCAATTAAGGTGAGGTGGTTTGGTGCGGCGGCGCATATTTTTTGCCATTCAACTAATTCGTTGGTGCTGGTTTCAACCCAAGTAGCACCGTGTTTCAGCTGGGCTAAAATGCCTTGCTCACCCAGGGCTAAATGGTTTATTTCTTTACTGCTGGGTAAGGAGGTAAATAACACATCTGAGGTTTGCGCCACGGTCGCGATGTTAGACCCTGCTGTTGCTCCCAAGTTAGTGATGGCTGCCACCTTGGCAGGGTCTAGGTCTAATACGCTAAGTTGGTGACCTTGATCTGAGCAGTAGTGTTGTAGGTTCTTCGCCATGCCAGAACCCATGTTGCCTAGGCCTATAAATCCAATGTTCATGTTGTGTCTCTGGTTAGGGTTAATCGATGAGTTGATCTAAACGGGCCATGTCACGTTCGTGATGTATATCCATAGCACGGCCATAAAAGGCTTTGGCATGATGGGGCCGGTTAACTAAATAGGGGTTAGTTACATAAGTGGGTAGGGCAATGATGCGTGCCATGGGCCCGCGTGTAGGGGTGACCCGGTGCAGTGAGTAGCGGCCTTTAAACAGCTGCAGGTCACCGGTTTTTAATGGCAGCACCTTGATGCGCGATCGCTCACCATCAAATAGTACTTTAGTGACTTCGTCAAAGCACTCGTCTTTGGGGTTGCGTAGACCGGGTACATATTCAAAATCACCACCCGATTCGGCTTCTTGCACTAAAATACTTACGGTAAAGTCGTTGCCGTCAAAGTGCCATGGGAAGTAGTCTCCGTCACCCATTACACTGTAAGGATTACGACCCAAAGGTTCGGCCCAACGGTAAATGGGCCCTTGGTTTAAACACTCTGCAACAAAGTGAACCATGACGTCGCTGTCGTAAATTTTGCGTAATATGGAGTCTGCTTCAAGGTGATCAGAATTGATAAAGGCACTGGTGCGGGTTTCAAAATAACGCCGTGGGTCCCTTTCTGGCAGGCTGGTATCTTCGGCGGTTAAATAGGGGTTGATGCGGGCATCGGCTTGCCTAGCATAGGGCATAAGCCGGTGGGCTTCTGCACACATAGCTGCAATCGCCTCGGGTTTGATGAACTGTGGTACGTGGGCACAGCCGTACGCTTCTATGTCTTGCTGACATGACCTTACCAGCGCCTGGCGTACGGGGCTGGTAAGGTCATGAATGGGAAACTGCTCTAAATCAATAAAGTCTTGCAGCCGAATTTCGGCTGCAGCGAAGGCGCTAGGCATGGCGTCTCTCCTCAATCTGTAGGGGCTTTGTTAGTGCTTGTAGCTGGGGTCTAAGCGGTCACATTTGCGTAGGAGTGCAGGCCATTCATAAAGGCCCGGTGAAAAGGCTTCATATTGCTTGCTGGCCGTTTGCCACAGTTCTGGGCTGCCATTTTTTACCTTAAGGCTACTCGAAGTCACTTGCAGCGCTACTTCGCACATACGGATCAGGTAGTACATTTTCATAAAACATTCGCCCGCCGTAGCGCCCGCCGTTAGGAAGCCGTGGTTACGCATGACCAATAGACCTCCTTCACCCATGTTGTCTGCAATGCGGTGACGTTCATCAGGGTCCACCGACAGGCCTTCCCAGTCGTGGTAGCCAATCTTGCCATAGAGCATGGAAGAGTCTTGAATAAAATGGGGGATCTCTTCAAATGCGGTGGCCGCAGCAGCGGACTTTGGGTGTGCATGAAATACAAACTTGTGATTAGGGTGGTTAAGGTGAATCGCGCTGTGGATAATAAAACCAGCGGTGTTGAGGTCCTTAGGGCCATCAACTACGGTACCTTCTTCATCCACTTTAATTAGGTTAGATGCACACACTTCATCGTAATAGTGGCCAAAGCGGTGCATAAAAAAGTTATGGTCTGTACCCGGTGCACGGGCGGTAATGTGATTCCAAATGGTGTCGTCCCAGCCAAAGTGGTGCGTGAGGCGAAACATGGCGGCTAAATCAATACGAACTTGTTGCTCTTCTTGTTGTAAATTATTCATTGTCTATGGCTCACACAATAGCGGGTTAATCGATACAGATCAGGCCGCATAATTGCACCAATTTTGATGGAAGTAAATGGCTTTAAAAGGCTTCTTTTTTGGTGCCTTTGGTTTTACACTCAAACATGACTAGATGCCCTAAGAAGACACGGATATGAAAGTAACTGCTTTAACCACACGCTTAGTTAACTTGCCGTTAGACAAGCCCATTAGAACCGCAATCCACGACATGAAATCAGTGGGTTGTGTGTGTTTAACCGTCCATACCGACGAGGGTCTAATAGGTGAGGCGTATGCTTTTTCACTCAATGCCGTACGGTTGAAGGTGCTTGATGAAATGATCAAAGGCCTGGCCGCATTGGTGGTGGGTAAAGACCCCCATTATAGCGAAGGCATTTGGCAATCTATTTGGCAAGAGATTAACCCTAGTGGCTTAAAAGGCGTGACGGTTTCGGCCTTGTCTACCATTGACACGGCCCTTTGGGACATCGTTGGCAAGGCGGCCCAACAACCTCTGTATAAGCTGTTTGGCGCGTGCCGAGATAACATTGCCACCTATGCCAGTGGCGGATTGTGGTTGTCTGCGTCTATCGATGAGCTAGTGCAGGAGGCAGATGAACTCGTGCAGCAGGGTTTTGTGGCCATGAAGTTACGCCTTGGTAAAGCCACTATTGCCGAGGATGTAGAACGGGTGAAACAAGTGCGCAGTGCTATTGGTACAGACATTGAGCTATTGTGTGATGCCAACCAAGCCTTTACGCCTAAACATGCCATTCGGTTGGGGCAAGAGTTGCAACACCATGGTGTTAACTGGTTAGAAGAACCCGTAGCGGCCTATGACTTAAAAGGCCATGCCCAAGTGCGTAATGCACTGAGCCTAGATGTGGCGTCTGGTGAGGGTGAGTACACGCGTTTTGGCATACAAAATATGATCGATGCGGGTGCCGCCGATATCTTAATGCCAGACCTACAACGTATTGGAGGTTTAACGGAAATGTTACGGGTGGCCCACTTGGCCAGTGCCCATAACCTGCCCATATCTACGCACATATTTACCGAACAAAGTTTGTCTATCGCTGGTAGTTGTAGTAATTGTATATCGGTAGAACACATGCCCTGGTATGCGCGTTTGTTTAACGAATCAATGGTGTTAGAGTCTGGAAAAATAAACATGCCCACGGGTCATGGGTTAGGCTTTACTTTTAATACCGAATTGCTAGCCCACTATGCGCTTGATTAAATCCACCGTCATTGCGAAGCCTGCAAGGCTGTGGCAATCCACCATGGGTTAGGGCCGCCACAGATAGTGTTGCAAAGACACTTTATGGTTGTGCAGCCGCACACCTTCCTGTTCGAGCTTTTCCCGTTGGCGCGCGTAGCCTGCTGTAGCCGGCGGGAAGGCCAACTTGCCGCTGGCGGTAATAACCCGGTGCCAAGGTAACGACGAATCTTTAGGTAACTGGCGTAAGCACCAACCCACCCAACGGGCGGCGCCAACTTGCCCAGCTAAGGCGGCGAGTTGACCATAGCTGGCAACCTTGCCTACTGGTATGGCGGCAATGGTTTGGTACAACTGTTGGCGGCGAAGCAGTTGTTGCTCTTGTTGTGTTTGTTGGTGGGGGTCTTTCATTTTTCTGGTATGGCCGCATATAGGGAACACAGTTAACTTCACTAAGACTACATTATTATGCGCTTTCTTTTTATTTTATTTATTGCTGTGCCGATTGTGGAAATGGTGGTACTTATTCAAGTGGGCCAACAAATCGGCGCCCTATGGACCATAGCCTTGGTATTGCTTACCGCCTTCATTGGTATTAACTTACTTCGGCATCAGGGCTTGGCGACTTTGAGCCGAGCTAACTGGCGTATGCGCTCGGGTCAAATCCCGGCCCAAGAGATGTTGGAAGGCATTTTATTAGCCGTAGGCGGTGCCTTGTTGCTAACCCCGGGTTTTGTTACCGATAGCATTGGCTTTTTGTTGCTGCTGCCGTTTACGCGTCAGTTCTTCGCAACGCGCTTGATGGGCCGCTTCAAAACATTCTCCAAAGCGAATGCCGGTGCTACGGGTGGTTTTGCTCAAGGCGGCTTTGGCGCTGGCTTTGATAAAGACGAAAGTATAATAGAAGGGGAGTTTGATGCCCCGCAAAATACCCACAAGAGCAATAAGATTGAATAAAGTTAAGTTATCTAAACTTTATTTGGGGTTTGCTATTGAAAACCTCACTTCACCCCATATCTAAGAACTCGATATTAAAAACAATTCCGGCTTAGTCGGAGATACCTACATTTTAGGAGTACAAAGGTAATGAGCATCCGTCCTTTACAAGATCGTGTTGTTATTCGTCGTCAAGAAGAAGAAGCAACAAGTGCTGGTGGCATCGTGCTACCTGGTAGCGCTGCAGAAAAGCCTAACCAAGGCGAAGTATTGGCAGTCGGCCCTGGCCGTATTACTACCAACGGCGAACAGCAAGCTATGAGCGTTAAGGTTGGCGACACAGTATTGTTTGGCCCTTACGCAGGTAACAGCACCGCTAAGATCGACGGCGAAGAAGTGCTTATCGTTAGCGAAAGCGAAATTTACGGCATCCTTGAAGCCTAATTTAACCTCATTATTGATACAGGAATTTTTGACATGGCAGCTAAAGAAGTAAAATTTGGTGATTCGGCTCGTAGCCGTATGGTAAATGGCGTAAACATCCTAGCCGACGCCGTAAAAGTAACCTTAGGTCCTAAAGGCCGTAACGTTGTGCTAGACAAAGCCTTTGGCGCACCAACCATCACTAAAGATGGTGTGTCTGTGGCTAAAGAAATCGAACTAGCCGACAAGTTTGAAAACATGGGCGCACAAATGGTGAAGGAAGTTGCTTCCCAAGCTAACGATGTGGCCGGTGACGGAACCACGACTGCTACTGTTTTGGCTCAAGCCATTCTAAACGAAGGCCTAAAGGCTGTTGCCGCTGGCATGAACCCAATGGACCTTAAGCGCGGCATCGACAAAGCGTCTGCTGCTGTGGTTGCACAAATCGAAGAAATGGCTACACCATGTGCCGACACTAACGCCATCGCTCAAGTAGGTACCATCTCTGCTAACTCCGATAGCACTGTAGGCATGATCATCGCTGAAGCGATGGAAAAAGTAGGCAAAGAAGGCGTCATCACTGTTGAAGAAGGTACTTCTCTACAGGACGAGCTAGACGTTGTAGAAGGCATGCAGTTTGACCGTGGTTACTTGTCACCGTACTTTGTAACTAACCAAGACAACATGACTGCTGAGTTGGAAATGCCTTTCTTACTGTTAGTAGACAAGAAGATCTCTAACATCCGTGACCTTCTTCCAATCTTGGAAGCGGTAGCTAAGGCTAGCCGTCCATTGTTGATCGTTGCTGAAGACGTTGAAGGCGAAGCCCTTGCAACATTGGTTGTTAACAACATGCGCGGCATCGTTAAGGTTTGTGCTGTTAAGGCACCTGGTTTTGGCGATCGTCGTAAGGCGATGCTAGAAGATATCGCGGTATTAACTGGCGGTACTGTAATTTCTGAAGAAATTGGTTTGTCCCTAGACACAGCCACCCTTGAGCAATTAGGCCAAGCTAAGCGTGTGACTATGTCTAAAGAAAACACCATCATCATCGACGGTGTTGGCGAAGCCTCTGCCATTGAAGGTCGTGTAACTGCGATCCGTGCACAAATTGGTGACACTTCTTCAGACTACGACCGTGAGAAGCTTCAAGAGCGTGTTGCTAAGCTTGCAGGCGGCGTTGCCGTAATCAAGGTGGGTGCAGCCACAGAAGTAGAAATGAAAGAGAAGAAAGCTCGCGTAGAAGACGCATTGCACTCAACTCGTGCTGCTGTTGAAGAAGGTGTAGTACCAGGAGGCGGTGTTGCTCTTATCCGTGCTCTACAAGGTATTGAAGGTCTAGAAGGCGACAACGCTGACCAGACTGTTGGTATTAAAGTTGCCCTTAAGGCAATGGAAGCACCAATGCGTCAAATCACTAGCAACTCTGGCGACGAAGCCTCTGTTGTTGTAGACAAAGTTAAGGCTGGCACTGGTAACTTCGGTTACAACGCAGGTACTGGCGAATACGGCGACATGATCGACATGGGTATCCTAGATCCAGCCAAAGTGACACGTACTGCACTGCAAGCCGCAGCTTCCGTAGCTGGCATGATGATCACGACCGAATGTATGGTTGCTGATGCACCAGCAGACGAAGCTGCTGGTGGCGGCATGCCAGACATGGGCGGCATGGGCGGCGGTATGGGCGGCATGGGCGGCATGATGTAAATCATCCCCCAAGCTAACCACTAGCTTCTAAAAACCCCCGCAGATTTCTGATCTGCGGGGGTTTTTGTTTTTATTGTGTTTAATCGTTTTTTAAATGCTCTGTTACATCTTGTCTGCCGATTATATTCATAATCTCAGCAGTGTTGACATCAATACGATAATAAATATTGTCAGATCCGCAGGGGCTTCTACGGTAGCCTTGTTTAATATGATCGACCAACTGGTATTGACAAGGGTTGTCTGCTATTTCTTTAAAGCGAATAAACAGTGCATCGAAGTATTTATCTGCCCGCTCTTCACCAAATTCAAACACACCACGCCGATAGATTCGTTTAAGGTCAGATTTCGCATCTTGGCTTAATCTATAGCTCCCCATAAGCTCTCAGTTCGCTTTTGAATTCGTTTAACATTTCTTCTTTAACCTGATTGGTGAAGCCACTTTGTTCGGCTTTGATCAGCTTAGATCGAATATAGCTAATTTCTTTGTTCTCTTGTTGGTCGCGCCTGATCAACTCACGGACATATTCACTGTCAGTGGCATATTCACCAGATTTGATGCGTAGGCCAATATACTGATTGAGCGTTTCAGTGATTGAGTAGGTTTTTTTTACCATAGCCATAATAGTTCTCCTAACGACCAAAGGTATGAAATGTTCATACCTTTGGTCGAGTATAACGCAAACAAAAGCTAAGTTGAGTTTGTTTGTGCCAGTTGTCCTTATTCCTAGGTCCTATATCACAGATTTTAGGCGGTTTATTTGATGGCTAAAATTAGTAAATGTGGTTATATTGAGCGTCTCGATTTAGGGCATAAAAGGACATAGTGATGATCGAAATCAGCAACTTGGGCAAACAGTATGCCAGTGGTTTTGTGGCGCTGGATAACGTTAGTCTGAGTGTTAAAAAAGGCGAAATATTGGCTTTGTTAGGCCCCAATGGCGCCGGTAAAACCACGCTTATTTCTGCAGTGTGCGGCATTGTAAATCCCACCTCTGGCTCGGTGACCGTGGGCGGTTTTGACATTATTAAAGACTACCGTAAAACCCGCAGTCTCATTGGCTTAGTGCCGCAAGAACTCACCACCGATGCATTTGAAACGCCGTGGGACAACTTAACCTTTAGCCGTGGCTTGTTTGGCTTGCCCAAAAACCCTCAAATGGTGGAAAAAGTATTAAAAGATTTGTCTTTATGGGATAAGAAAGACGAGCGTATTATGGCCTTATCTGGCGGTATGAAGCGCCGTTTGCTGATCGGCAAAGCCCTGGTGCACGAACCGCAGGTGTTGTTCTTAGACGAGCCTACGGCCGGTGTAGACGTGGCCTTGCGGCAAGACATGTGGCGCATGGTGGATGAGCTGCGTAATCAGGGGGTCACCATTGTGCTCACCACCCATTATATTGAAGAAGCCGAAGCCATTGCTGACCGTATCGGTGTCATCAGTGGCGGTAAGTTATTGCTGGTGGAAGACAAGGCAACACTGATGGCGCGTATGGGCCAAAAGCAACTCAAAGTAGAGTTAATGGACAAACTAGAGGCGTTGCCCCAGGTGCTCGAAGAGCAAGGTTTCCGTTTGGCCGACGATGGTCTTAGTATTGTGTACCACTACGACAAAGATGCAGAAGAAATAGATATTGGTGGTTTGTTACAAGCGGTCACCAGCGCTGGGCTGGGTGTGAAAGACATCCACACACAACAAAGCAGCTTAGAAGAAATATTTGTAGACCTAGTGGAGGATGCAGCATGAATGTAAGAGCCATGTGGGCCATTTATTCGTTTGAAATGTCGCGTACTAAACGCACAGTGACTCAAAGTATCGTGTCGCCAGTATTGTCTACCGTGCTTTATTTTGTGGTGTTTGGTGGCGCTATTGGCTCACGTATTGAATCCGTAGACGGCATTAGTTACGGTGCCTTTATCGTGCCGGGCCTTATTATGTTATCCATAATGACCCAAAGTCTATCTAACGCCTCTTTTGGTATCTATTTTCCACGCTTTTCGGGCACCATCTACGAAGTACTTTCTGCCCCCGTTTCTTTTTGGGAAGCTACCGTAGGTTATGTGGGTGCGGCAGCGACAAAGTCGCTGATCATTGGTTTAATTATCCTTGCCACGGCAGGTTTTTTTGTACCGATTCAGATCGCTCACCCGTTTTGGATGTTGGCATTTCTGATATTAACCACCATTACCTTTAGCTTGTTTGGTTTTCTGATCGGTATTTGGGCCGATGGCTTTGAAAAGCTGCAACTCATCCCGCTGCTGGTGGTGACGCCAATGGTGTTTTTAGGCGGTGCGTTTTACTCGATTGACATGCTGCCTAGCGCTTGGCAAACGGTGACCATGTTTAACCCGGTGGTGTATCTGATTAGTGGCTTTCGCTGGAGTTTTTACGAAATTTCCGACGTCAGTGTGGGGGTTAGTTTGGGCATGGTGATGTTGTTCATGGGTATTTGTTTGGCCCTGATCGGCTGGATCTTTAAAACCGGCTACCGACTCAAACAGTAGTGAGTGGTTGTGCTTGGCTCAATAAAATTGAATTAAATTAACCATAGGTGTCACATCCATTGAACAACAGTATAAATAACCGTAAGGGCATCTTTTTAATGCTTGCCGCGATGGCGGGCTTTACCCTAGAAGACGCCTTCATTAAGCAGCTTTCTAGCACCGTTTCCATTGGTCAAATTTTGATGGTTGTGGGTTTTTTTGGTGCGGTTATTTTTGCTCTTTTGGCATTGACCCGAGGGCGTAAAATATTTGTGCCCAGCGTTTGGACACGGGCCACGATTGCGCGCATGATTGCAGAAACCGTTGCCGCCGTGGCGTTTGTGACATCCTTGTCCCTGGTGCCACTATCAACAGTGGCGGCCGTGTTTCAAGTCACGCCTTTAACCATTACCATGGGCGCGGCGTTATTCTTAGGTGAACGAGTGGGCTGGCGCCGGTGGACTGCCGTTGGGGTGGGTTTTAGTGGTGTGTTACTGATTATAAGGCCTGGACTGACGGGCTTTGACCCTTCGGTTTTGTGGGTGTTGGTGGCCGTTGTGGGCGTTGCCGTTAGAGATTTGGTGACTCGCGCTATTCCTAAGACGGTTGAATCGTCCATCATTTCTTTTCAAGCCTTCGCGTCCCTGGCTGTTACTGGCGCATTAATGCTCTGGGTAAGCCCCCAAGGTGTTGCCCCTATTTTGGGTAAAGAATTAGTTTATTTTGGCTGTGCTATCGTTTTTAGTGTGGCGGGGTATTATGCCATTGTGGCGGCAATGCGAGTGGGGGATGCCTCTGTGGTGTCTTCTTTTAGGTATACAAGACTACTGTTCTCGCTGCTGGTGGGAGTGTTTGTATTCAACGAAAGCGTGGATATGCCGACCCTCGTTGGGTCTGGGATCATTATAGCCACAGGCTTGTATACGTTTGTAAGGGAGCATCGCGTGGTTACCGATAGGCGAGAATACGGCAGCCCGTTATAGGTCAGAATTAGATACCTGTCAAAACAACACCTTCGCTAATTTAGTTTAATTTCCCACACGGATAAATCATGTTTAATACTTGTATCAAAGACACCTTTCGGTTTTTCTTCACTCACTGGTGGGTGTTGGCGGTTATAGTTGTACCGCTAAACTTAATGGGAGAACTAGTACGCGGCGTATTGGCACCAACCAGCGTTGATGCTGCTCAGGTTGGTAACTTTGGAATATATTTCGTGGTGGTAATGTTAGTGTCTATTGCAGCGAGCATCGCAACTATCCAGTATATTCATGCCACGGTGCAGTCGTCACGTCTGTCGGTAACGCAAACATGGCTCCTGGCAGCTAATAACTTCCCTGGTTACCTAGTGTTAAGTTTGTTGTCTGTGTTGGCCGTTGTGGCGGGCTTGGTGGCATTTATTGTTCCTGGCATTGTGGTGTTGGTGCGTATATCGTTAGCGCCCTATGTCTTTCTTTTAGAAAAACGAAGTGCCAAAGAATCGATTAAGCACAGTTGGGAATTAACCCGAGGTCACTTTGGTACGCTGTTTTTAGGCACTATTGTATTAGCCATACCCGGTATATTGTTTAGTTTTTTGATTACAAGCAGCAGTGACTTAACGGCCTCAAATGTACAGGTGGCCATTATCAGCTCGATTGAAATGTGGTTAGGGGTACTGTTCACTGTGTTCTATTTTCGAGTATATACCTATCTAAATAGCCAGCGTTAGTTGCTAACGATGCCTTTAAGCCGAGCGCGGCCATCGGTGTAGAGCATGATCACCGCTTTGTGGGGGTGGTTAAGCTGCTCTTCTAGGGCCATGGCTTTGTCTTTAGGCGCAAAATACGCTTCGATGCCGTAAGTTACGTCGATCATGGGTGCCCCTTGGCGGTGCCAGTTTTTGCCAGTTCTACCACGAATAAATAAGCCGCTAGTAGGCGCTTCTTTGTAGATGCCAGTGCCAACCCATAGGCCGGTTTCCGCTGCTGGCTCTAAGCTGATATACACCACGCGTCCTTTAGCAATGGGCTGACCATCCTGCCATGCTTGGGGCACTGCTTGTTGGTTTATGTGGTAGGACAATAGTGCGTAGTTACCACGAAACAAAGAACGGGGATCTACGGGCTTTGTCGCTAAAGAAATTTCGCTGCCAAACCACAAAGGTAATTGGGCGTTAATATACATGCCTACTAATACACACAGCTGGAAGGTTATTGCAAATATTAGGCCAACCGTTAGGCGCTTATGCATTAGCTTCGGCCTCCTTGTCGTTGGTTTTCATGTTATGGATTTGCCAGTATTTAGCGGCAGACAGGAGGATGATAGCAAACACAAAAAACAACACGGCGGCGCCGATATAGCCGCCCACTAAATCAAAATAGCGGGCCAATGCGGTAGCCAATAAGGTAACTAATCCCAAGAAGAAGTAATGTGATTTGCCGCTGTTGATGGCGTTATAGATGAGGTAAATACCACTGCCTAACAAAACCAAGTTAACTAACCAGCTGGTTGCCGTTACACCGTAGTCTTGTGGGCCTAATGCTAACAATGCTGTGCCTGCAGCCAGCAGTGTATACATACCCATCATGTGTAATAACAAGCCAGAACGCCAAGCTATAGCCGTTGTTATGCTTATTGCTAAGCTGGTAATAAGCAACATGGAGGTGACATGGTCCCACTGGGCTGAAGCAATTTCATCGAGAGCGTCGGTAAAGCTCAGCACAAACAAAAAGATCAAACCAAAACGCAGACACCAAATGTCGATTAGGCCAGCGTAATCTTTAACGTCACTTGAGTCTTTATATTGGAGGCTGCGGCTGATTACAAATAACAGCATGAACACGGCTACAGTGACGATGGTTTGCTCAATGTGACCCTCTATCAGAGACCCAGTACTCCATAGCGCCATCAAGCTAAATTCGATCCAAGCCACGCTACAAATAAGCAAGGTTAGCAGTAAAGAGATGCTCCTTGGTCCTGTTATTAATAACCAGAAACCGCATAACAAAAATAGGCCAGCGCTGGCGGGGTAAATGCCATGGTCTATTTCTAATAAGAACCAAATGGCTGCCAAGATCAAGGTTTGGATCATCAGCAATGGGTTCTTTAACAGCAATGCCCACGGTAAACAGCCCAGTGCCCACCAAAATACCCCATCTGGCATGTGTTCACCGAGGTGGTATATTTGCGCAATGAGAATAATGGAGGCGCCATAGGCAAAATTACCTAACAATGCTAAGCCTGCGCTGGCGTGGTGTTGGGCTACACGGTATTTCCATAATGCAGCGACCTGAATGGCTGCAGTAAGGGCAATTAAGCCTCCCATGCGTAAACCGCGAGGCATGGCGTCCCAGTTTTCTCCCACCAGCACGATCAGGGCTAAACCGAGGAACAGCATGCCAAACAGCTGCAGCAGTCGGTAACCGATAGAACTTCTATCGGATGGCGGGTAACTGGTGCCGTAACGGGCACAAATGGCTTGTGCTTGGTCTGCACGGATGACATCTTGCTGTACCCATTCTTCAACTTCGTGGGCAAGGTCTTGTTTTAACAAACGAATTAAACGCATTCATTTCAGCCTTTTTCAGTGAGCCCTTACTCAGGCATAAGCAACTCGTGACCGACGACTTCGTCCATGAAGCCATAGGGCACCCTATAGGTTTTGCCCTCTAACTTAATTAAAGCATAGTCTTTGCACATTTTGACCACGGTGCAATTAACAATATTGCCCCTGTCGTTAACTCGCACAATATTGTAGTTGTGTAACGACAGGCTGGCAGTAGTGGCATGGGTCATTTACTGCTCGCTCAAGGCTGTAAATTTAGCCACAATTGATGCGGGTATAACGCAACTCTTGAGGGCCTTGTAGTCATAATATACGCCTAATCCTTTACCTTGTGCCACTAACCGCTTTTGCTTAGTACTCCATATCTTGTGATCTAATTGGATTTTTTTGGCACCGGTTTGGGTGGCCGTGCTAAACACTAACAAGGTGTCGGGGTAGGTCACTGGTGCCAGATAATCACACTGAATAGAGGCCAGTATAGGCCCAATATTGAGCTCGCTCATGTCGTCGGTCATGCCAAGTTTTTCAAATAAGTCGATACGGCCGTCCTCGATATAACGGATGTAAACGGTGTTATTAACGTGCTGAAATGAGTCCATTTCGCCCCACTTTACTATAATCTCGGTGGCTACGGTGTATTGCTGCTCGAGTGTGTGTAAATCCATGTTGATGTTTCCTATTTAACTTCAAATCCGTGGGCGTAAGGGTCGCTTGGGTCGACAATGATGCGGTTATAACCGGTAACTTTAGCCCAGCCCTGTACGCTAGGCATGATGGCTGGGTAGGAACCCACTTGGGTGGTGGACTCCACGCAGCCAATAAACTGGCTGCCGATGATGCTTTCGTGAACAAACTGTTGGCCCGTTTTTAGGCGGCCTTGGGCGTGTAATTGCGCCATACGAGCGCTGGTGCCTGTGCCGCAAGGGGAGCGGTCGATAGCGCCACTGCCGTAAAATACGGCGTTAGATGCGCTAGAATCAGCCTTTTGCGGTTCACCGGTCCACATGACGTGGCTAATGCCATTGACGCTTTCGTCTTCCGGATGTACACAGGTCGCTACTGCATTAACGGCTGCGCGTATTAATGGGCTGTAACTTAGAACTTGGGCGGCACTAAACGTGTGCAAACCGGCAAAGTTGGCTTGTGGTTCGACAATGGCGTAATAATTACCGCCATAGGCCACGTCTATTTTTAGTTCACCTAAACCGGGGCAATGAATAACTAAACCCTGGTGAGCGAGGTAACTGGCAACGTTAAAAATGCGCACAAATTCAACCTGGCCTTCCTCGTCTTGCTGGTATTCTATACGAATCACACCGGCGGGCACCTCTAAGGTGAGCTGGCCGGGAATCTTAGGCGTCCATAAACCTTCTTGTAATGCTGTGGTGACGGTGCCGATAGTGCCGTGACCACACATGGGTAAACAACCGCTAGTTTCAATAAACAAGATGGCGCCATCGTGGGCGGGATTACTTGGCGGATAAAGTATGGAACCCGACATCATGGCATGGCCCCGTGGCTCAAACATGAGCGCAGTGCGCACCCAATCGTGATGAAACAAGAAATCCTGCCGTTTGGCACTCATGTTGTCACCCTTAAGTTCGGGGCCACCTTGTGCCACTAAGCGCACGGGGTTGCCACAGGTATGGGCGTCTATACATTCAAAAATATGTGCTTGCATGGTCTTCAGTTTTGCCTTTGTTTTTTTGCGCATCATGCTTTTCTTGCATGGTACAATGGAACTACAATTTTTACCTAACCTTGTGGGTGGGCTGGCTCATCAGTCACCACCTCAGAGACCTGTAACACATGAAGCTACTCATCGACTTTTTACCCATTGTCATCTTTTTTATTGTTTATAAAATGACCGGCGATCTGATTCTCGCTACCGCCGTGCTGATTCCTGCCACTATGTTGCAAATGGCCTATACCTGGGTGACCACCAAAAAAATAGAAAAAATGCAGCTTATTACCTTGGTGTTAGTGGTGGTTTTAGGTGGCCTTACGGTGGCCTTGCAAGACGGACAGTTCATCAAATGGAAACCTACCATCGTTAACTGGTTGTTTGGCCTAGGCTTTTTGGGCAGTCAGTTTATTGGTAAAAAACCTGTGGTGCAACGCCTGATGGAGAAGGGCGTGCAGTTACCGAGCCGTATTTGGCGTCAACTCAACTTAGCGTGGGTGGTGTTTTTTGCCGCCATGGGCAGTATAAATTTATATGTGGCGTTTAATTTTGATGAAGCCACATGGGTCGATTTTAAGCTGTTTGGCATGTTGGGTTTGACCTTTGTGTTTATCATAGCTCAAGGTTTATACATGTCACGCTACATGCCTAAAGACACAGAAGCCGAGGATAAGTAATGTTATTTGCCATTATTGCAGAAGATGTACAAGACAGTTTGGCGGCGCGTAAACAAGCTCGCCCTGCTCACGTTGAACGCTTAAAAGCCTTAGAGGCCGAGTCGCGATTGGTGCTTGCTGGCCCACACCCACATATTGACGGCGAAGGTTTTAGTGGCAGCTTAATTGTGGCCGAATTTGCCGACTTGGTTAGCGCCCAAGCATGGGCCGATTTGGACCCTTACATCAGCGCGGGTGTATACCACAAAGTTACCGTTAAACCGTTTAACAAAGTCTTGCCAGCATAGGGCCTAATACCATGAAATTGATCAAACCATTACTGATAGCCTGGTTAGCCATGGGCCTTAGCCTAAATGTTTGGGCCCAAAACCCGCAGGTAGAGTTAGAAACCGTACATGGCAGTATTGTGGTTGAGTTAAACCCAGAGGCAGCGCCGGTCACCGTTGAAAACTTTTTGTATTATGTGAATTCAGGTTATTACCAGTCCACCATTTTTCATCGGGTAATTGCTGGGTTTATGGTGCAAGGCGGTGGTTTTGGTACCAATGAAAAGCCTAAGAAAAGTAGCCAGCCTTCGATTGCTAATGAAGCAAAAAATGGCTTGTCTAACCTGCGTGGCACCATTGCTATGGCCAGGACCAGCGCACCAGACAGCGCTCAAGCGCAGTTTTTTATTAATCATCAAGACAATCCATTTCTCGATAAAAGTGCCAGTAGCGCCGGTTATGCGGTTTTTGGTAAGGTGATTAAGGGTATGGATATTGTAGATCGCATTACCCAAGTGCCGACTAAAACCCACGGCATGTACCGTGATTGGCCAGCGGAACCAGTGTACCTATACAACGCCTACCACCTGAATAAATAAACCTTGCCCTATGAAGCCAAACACCAATAAACGGCCCTTCGCCGACCCTCAGTGTTTGGCTGCTAGCCCTGACTGGCACCTCTCCAAAACCTGTGCCAAACAGCGGTTAGCCGAACTCAAGGCGCAGTATGCAGCCAGCGGAGTTTTAGACAAGGTAAGTAAGCCGCAAGTGGCGGTGCAGGTGTTTGACGGTGAGTTTGGCAGTGGTTTGGATTTTTTGCTCACATGGCAATGGTGGGACACTGTTAACAGCGGTGGTTCGTTAGTTTACCTGGCCATCTGTGAACAGCCGTTAACCCTAGACCAGTTGCGCCAAACCCAACAGCAATGGCCACAATTACAAAGCCTATCACTGGCCCTACAAGAGCAGTACCCGGGAGCCATCAAAGGCTTTTACCAGCTCGATTTTGGCGTGGTCAAACTGATCTTAGTTCAAGCGCCTAAGGCTGAAGCCATGGCACAGATAAGTGCAGAGTTTGATGTCTGCCTTGATCAGCGTGCGCCAGACTTACAAGCACAGCGCTCCAGTTCTAGCTCCCAACAGCCGTGGCAGCGGCCGCCTCACGCCATGGCACTAGCTAGCCGCGTGGCTGTTATAGGCGGTGGCATCAGTGGTACAGCTACGGCCTATAGTTTGAGCCAGCGGGGTTTTGATGTGACCATCATAGAGCAAGGTCAAAGCCTTGCTAGCGGGGCCTCTGGCAACCGGCAAGGTATGCTTTACGCCAAACTGCCAGACAACCCAACGGTGTCGGGGCAATACCATCAACAAGGTTTACAGCATAGTATGGCCTTGCTCAAACGTAGTTTGAGTAGCGAACATTGGCAGGCTTGTGGCCTATTGCAGTTGGCCAAGTCCCCTCGCGAAGAGCAACAAATGCAGGCTGTAATGGCACGTGCCTATCCCTCGTCGTGGTTGCAGCTCTTGAGTTTGGAAGATGCTCAGGCCATTGCTAAGCAATCCCTCACTGCCGGTGGATTGTTGTTTCCTGCCAGTGGTTGGGTATCACCTGCGCACTGGTGTCAGGCCCTGTTTGAGCACAGTGGTGCCCGCTTGTGGAGCGGCAGCCAAGTGCTAGCATTAACCCAGCACCAAGGATGGCAACTGCAGGTGCAAGGTGATCACCAAGGCGTGCATCATTTTGATGCCGTGGTGTTAGCCAATGCCAACGATGCAAAAACCTTGGTGCCTCAGCACCAGCTGGCGCTTAAGTCCATTCGTGGCCAAGTGAGTTACGTACAAACGCAGCAAGGGCCCGATCTAGTGGTGTGTGGCGAAGGCTACGTAACCCCGGCGCAATCAGGCGTGTTAGCGGCGGGAGCTAGCTACAACCTGCATACGGACGACGTGGGCTTATCAGAGCAAGATCATCTCGACAACTTACAACGCATGGCCGATGTGTTACCTCAAACGTCAAACAAAGGCTTAGGCGACGTACAGGGCGGGCGGGTAGGCTTTAGGTCGGTAACGCCGGACTATTTGCCCATGGTGGGTCAGATCGCCGATGAAAACACCGTGATTGAGCGCTTTGGCAAACTCAGAAAAGACGCTAACTATCAATTCAAACACACCATGCCCTACTTGCAGGGCCTGTATATTAATGCGGGTCACGGCTCTAAAGGCTTAATTAGCGCACCCTTAAGTGCCGAAATATTGGCCAGCCAAATGGCTAATCAGGCCTTGCCTGTGGCACAATGCGTGGCATGGGCCTTGGACCCTAATCGATTCCTAATTCGTGATTTAATTCGCCGTAAACGTTAACTGAGATACTCCCCGTGAACCCAACTAAAATCAAACTACACAAAAGTAGCAATACCCTAGAGCTAAGTTATGCGGAAGCCCAAGGCGAAGTCAGTTATACCCTCAATGCAGAATATCTGCGCATCTCCTCACCCAGTGCAGAGGTGCGGGGCCACAGCCCCGACCAGGCGGTTTTGCAGGTAGGCAAAAGCCAGGTGAAATTGGTGGGTATTGAGGCCGTGGGCCATTACGCCGTCAAGCTTGAGTATGATGACGGCCATGATTCGGGGCTCTACACGTGGAACTACTTGCGTGACCTGAGTGTTAATCAAGCCCAGCATTGGGCCGATTACCTAGATGCGTTGAACCAAGCCAAACAAAGCCGAGACCCACACACCAGTGTGGTGCAGTTTGTTTAGCTAACGGTACCTCACCTGAGCTCGATTCGTCATCCCAGGTCGATTAGTCATC
>DPHD01000051.1:27935-37354 GCA_003523085.1 Oceanospirillaceae bacterium
TCCCAGGTCGATTAGTCATCCCAGCTCGATTAGTCATCCCAGCGAAGGCTGGGATCTTAGATTCTGACCTGCGTCAGAATGACAGTCTAGTGTTGCGTCAGAATGGCAGTCTAGTGTTGCGTCTGAATGGCAGTCTAGTGTTGCGTCAGAATGACAGACTAGTGTTGCGTCAGAATGACAGCGGTAGTCGGGTTATATAATCACCAAGTGATTGGGTAATTCGTCCTTGTCGTGGGTTGAGGGTACCTTGTCGGCTAATAGTTCACCGCAGGCATTGATGGCGCCCGTGAGCCCAGTATCGGTATTGCCCGCCTTTATTTGGCCTAGTAGGTCATTGACGATGTTGCTCCATGCGTCATCGGCTACCAGCTTGTTAATGCCTCGATCGGCGAGTATTTCCACATAGTGTTCGGCTTCTGAGACAAAGATTAGCACTCCAGTTTCTGCTTGGGTGTGGTGCAAACCTTGGGCTAAAAATTGCTCCTTAGCCACCAGCGATGCGCGAGCATGCTTTACTTGTTTAGGCACTAGGGCCAGTTTTAACGGCTGCCAACGAAACACGATAGTTAAGGCCACGAACTCGATCAACTGAATCCATAACATATCGGTTTGGTTTAGCCATAAATGGGTCTGCAACAGTACAGCAGGGGTGATCAAGGCGATGAGCGCAGCCCACATGGTCGGAATAAAATAATAGTCATCACTTTGCCCTGCCAGTACCGTGACTAACTCGGCATCGGTATTGCGTTCGACCTGTTCAATGGCTTGTTGTACTTTGATTTGTTGTTGTTCGTTTATTAATGTCATGTTACCAACCTCCCGACGCACCGCCGCCTCCGAATCCGCCGCCACCGCCGGAAAATCCACCAAAACCGCCGCCTGAGCTGCGACCGCCGCCACCGCCACCGCTAAGAAGCAATAGCGGTAACATCCATAAACTGCTACCACTACGGCGGCCACCAAGGCGGTTCATGGCGCCTATAGACATAAAGATGAATAGGAAAATAAGGCTAGGTAATCCAGAGCCTGAATCTGCACCTTTACCGCTGGCAGAAGGTGCAGCATATTGCCCGCCTAAAGCCAGCACAATGGCCTCGGTGCCAGCCAATAAACCACCGCTAAAGTCACCTTTTTTAAACATGGGCAACATGATTTGTTGCACAATGCTGGCACTGACAGCGTCGGTCATAATGCCTTCTAAACCGTAGCCGACTTCAATACGCACTTTGCGTTCTTTTTCTGCGAGGATGAGCACGATACCATTGTCGGCCTCTTTTTGGCCCACGCCCCAAACGCGGCCCATGTCGACACCGGCCTGTTCGATGCTATAACCTTGTAAGTCTTTAAACGTGGCTACCACAACTTGATTGGAGGAGGCTTGTTCGTGGCCTGCCAGTAGTTTGTTAATGCGCTGCTGCGTCGCACCATCAATCAACTGGGCTTGGTCGAGTATACGACCCGTGAGTTTGGGTACTTGAAACTCGGCCCAGCTCGGCAAAGACACAAGCGTAAGACTCAAGATAGTGCTTACCAATACGCCTTTAAACCAAGAGCGAGCCATTAGAAGCTTACCTTTGGAGCTGTTTCTGCGTCTTGGGTGGTGGCGGTATAGGCTTCACGTAATTTTAAATCGCTGTAGAGGAAACTATGCCAAAGTTTGCCTGGAAAAGTGCGAATCTCGGTGTTAAAGCGTTCGGTGGCGGTAATATAGTCCCTACGGGCGACACTAATACGGTTTTCAGTGCCTTCAAGTTGTGACTGTAGTGCTAAAAAATTTTGGTTGGCCTTGAGGTCTGGGTAACGCTCGCTCACTACTAACAAACGCTTTAAGGCACTGCCCAGCTGACCTTGCGCTTGTTGAAACTGCTGCATGGCCTGAGGGTTCTCAAGCAGGTTTTTGTTGACCTGAATAGAACCCACCTTAGCTCTCGCGTTGGTGACTGCAGTGAGGGTGTCTTTTTCGTGGGCGGCATAGCCTTTAACTGTGCTCACCAAGTTAGGGATTAGGTCGGCGCGGCGTTGGTATTGGTTTTCTACCTGTGACCAAGCCGATTTGACCTGTTCATCGTAGGTAGGAATGTTGTTTACACCGCAGGCGGTCAAGGTAAAACTTGCGATGACTAAAGCGAGCACGAGGCTCAAGCGTTTTAAAGAGGGCATAAACGAGATCCAAAGGTTCTTTGATTGAGCGAGACCTTTGCACAATACGAACGCCAAGTTAAATGGCTAAAATAGCCCTGTTTTTCGTTGGGAAACTTGGCAATAGCTCGCTATTACCTGCGTTTCCCGCCTTAACCAGAGTCATTTTATCTCATTTCCCTTTTGTCGCCGTATTATGCAAAGGTCTCTAAGCATTAATAATGAGGCAATTTATTGATTTTGCAAGCGTCACCGGCATATTTGAATCTGATACAAGTTTTTAGTTATGGTTTAACCAATGGGGGTGGTGCGTCCAGAGTCGGCGTCGCCTAAGTATAAGTTAAAGCGGCCACTTTGACGTTCACTCGCATGGCGTTTGAGCATGGTTTTTATGGCGGGGTAGGCCAGCAAATGCCAAGGCACTTGGTTTGTTTTAAACCATTTAACTGCACTTGATTCTGGTCCCATGGGCTGGGCTTGGGCAATAAATTGGGCGCGGTAAATAACATACACTTGATGCATATGGATAACATTGAATACCGAATACAGGTCCAAAATCTTAACCTGCATACCGGTTTCTTCTAGGGTTTCTCGCTGCGCAGCAGCTTCTGTGTTTTCGCCATTTTCCATAAATCCAGCGGCCACAGTCCAGGTGTTTTTTTGTGGTTCAATGGCCCTAAGGCACAAGGCAATCTCGTCATCGCGTTCAATGATACAGCCACAAATGATACTGGGGTTATGGTAATGGACTTGCTGGCAGGCTGCACACGTGAGCCGTGGGTGGGTATCTCCATCGGGCACTTGCAGCTGCAGACGGTCAGAACCACAGTGACTGCAGAAATTCATGCTCAGGTGTAATTTATTTGTTTAAGAGCAATGGCGCCTGCAGCTTGAACATGGGCTACGCAGGCTTGGCGAGCCGCTTCGGGGTCGCGCTTGGCAATGGCTTGCATAATGTTTTGCATTTCAGTGAGGCTGTCTTGCCAACGTCCTGCTTGGGCGATGGTACCCGCTCGTAATACCATGATGCGCGCCAGTAGTCGGTTGAGGCTAGTGCCAAGTTCTGCGTTGCCACTGCCTTCGAGTAACTGGTCGTAAAAATCTTTGGTGCAAGCCAAAATTTCACTCACTTCAGAGCGGTCAAAGGCGGCTTTTAGGGCATTGGTGGTGGCTTGTAACTGCTGTACTTGTTGATCCGTTGCTCGGCTACAAAATAACTGGCCTGCAAGGCCTTCTAAAGCGGCCCTGAGTTCATAAATGTTCTTTACATCTACGGCGTCAAGTACAGTCACGCTGGGGCCGCGTTGGCCGGCGTATTGTACTAAACCTTCGGATTCTAAATGACGTAAGGCCTCGCGTACGGAGGTGCGACTGACGTCGAGCACTTTGCATAATTCGCGTTCGACCAGCCGTTGGCCTGGTTTTAGTTGGGTGCTGATAATAGCATCACGTAACTTATCCAATACAATTTGGCGTAGGGTGATGGTATTACGGGTGACTTTTAGGTTGGTGAGATTGGCAACCATGGGTTAACACTCTGCCTGTGTTTCAGCGGCCATCTCGTTGATGACTTCCCTTGCAGTGCGAAAGGCATCAATGGAGGCCGGCACACCACAGTAAATTGCAGACTGTAATAACACTTCACGAATTTCATCTTGGCTACAGCCATTGTTAAAGGCGCCACGGATGTGGAGTTTTAATTCATGGGGGCGATTTAACGCAGTAATCATAGCCAGGTTAATGAGGCTTCGGGTTTGCTTAGGCAAACCCTCTCGGTTCCAGATGCTGTCCCAGCAATATTCGGTCACTAGCTCCTGCAAGGGCCAGGTAAAGTCATCTGCAGCAGCAATGGAGGCGTCTACATAGGCGTCACCTAACACTGCTTTACGGGTTTTTAGTCCGGCTTCAAACTTTTGTGAACGGTGTCGCGGGTCTGTCATCTGGATTTCTCATTATGATAGTGTCAGGTGGTTATAAACCACCCATTAACATGTATTTGATTTCTAAAAAGTCTTCGATGCCGTAATGGGAGCCTTCGCGGCCCATGCCAGATTCTTTGACGCCACCAAATGGTGCCACTTCGGTAGAAATTATGCCTTCGTTGATGCCTACAATACCATATTCTAAGCCTTCACCGACACGCCATACGCGGCCAATGTCGCGGGTGTAGAAGTACGCCGCCAAACCAAACTCGGTGTCGTTGGCCATGGCGATGGCTTGGGCTTCGTCTTTAAACTTAAAGATGGGCGCTAAGGGGCCAAATGTTTCTTCGGTGGCGACTTTCATGTCGGTGGTAACGTTACCAATGATGGTTGGCGTAAAGAAACTGCCGCCCAAGGCGTGGCTGTCACCGCCACACACCAAGTTGCCGCCTTTGCTAAGGGCATCTTCAATATGTTCTTTTACTTTATCAATGGCGCCTTGGTTGATCATAGGGCCTTGGGTTACACCCTCGTCCATGCCGTTGCCAACTTGCAACTCAGCCACTTTGGCGGCAAATTTTTCGACAAAGGCGTCATACACACCTTCTTGTACAATAAAGCGGTTAACGCACACACAGGTTTGGCCAGCGTTACGGTATTTGCCGGCAATAGCTCCAGTCACAGCGGCATCTAAATCGGCGTCGTCAAAGACGATAAAGGGCGCATTGCCGCCCAGTTCTAACGACACTTTCTTTAAGGTTGGCGCACATTGTTGCATCAACAATTTGCCCACAGGTGTTGAGCCAGTAAAGGTGAGTTTGCGTACTGTAGGGTTGCTGGTGAGCTCGGCACCAATGGGGCGAGACTTACCGGTAATGACGTTAAATACGCCAGCAGGAATGCCCGCTTCTTCTGCCAGTACGGCCAAGGCTAAGGCGGAGAAAGGCGTTTCTGCCGCAGGGCGTACAACAAAACCACAGCCCGCTGCTAATGCCGGACCACACTTACGGGTGATCATGGCAGAAGGGAAGTTCCAAGGGGTAATAGCGGCGACTACACCAATTGGCTCCTTAGTCACTACAATACGTGCGTCGGCTTTATGGGTGGGGATAATATCGCCGTAAGTGCGTTTGCCTTCTTCGGCAAACCATTCGATAAAACTAGCGGCATAGGCGATTTCGCCCTTGGCTTCATTGAGGGGCTTGCCTTGCTCCAAGGTCATGATTTTACCCAGGTCTTCTTGGTTGGCCATAATTAGGTCAAACCAGTTGCGCAAAATAACCGCACGTTGTTTGGCTGTACGCTTACGCCAGCTAATCATCGCTACGCGTGCTGCTTCTATGGCACGCGCAGTTTCTACCCCGTTCATATCTGGAATGCTACCCAGCACCTCACCGTTGGCTGGGTTGGTGACTTCTATGGTGGCGCTCGAATCAGCGTCTAGCCAAGTACCGTTGATGTAGGCTTGTTGGCGGAATAGGGCGGGGTTGGCTAGTTGCATTGGGTCAATCCTGTAGTTAAAAATAGCAAGTTGCTAAGTGTGCTTTATATTACATCAAAGCGTTCAATATATTAAACATTTCGGCATGATATTTAGATTAACATGTTAACTAAATTAATGCCGCCTGTCATCACCGCATTGTAAATGGGTCCGCCATCGGTTCGCTAGACGTATTGATCCATACTGTTTTTAGTTGCGTGTAATCTTTAACACCATCAATGCCGCTCTCTCGGCCATAACCACTGGCCTTAAAACCACCTATGGCGCCCATGGGCGATACTGCTCGATAGGTATTGACCCAAATAATGCCGGCTTGTACGGCTTTGCTCATGCGGTGCACGCGGGCGTTGTCGCGAGTCCAAATGCCAGCAGCTAAACCAAACTCACTGTCGTTGGCTAGTTCAAGGGCATGGGCTTCGTCGTTAAAGCGCATGATGCTGGCTACCGGGCCAAAGACTTCCTCTTGCATAATGCTGCACTGACTGGAATCCACGGCAAGGATGGTAGGCTCATAATACCAGCCCTCGCCAGCCACTGAGGCGCGTTTGCCTCCGTGTATTAACTGGGCACCCTCGGCCAAGGCAGCAGCCACCATCCGTTCCACTAAAGCCAGTTGGGCTTGGGTTGCCATAGGGCCCATTTCTGAACTAGGGTCCATAGGATCACCAATGACGATGTTTGCCACCCGTGTTTTTAGGGCGCTCAAAAACTCATCGTACACCGCGTCTTGCACGAGTAAACGGCTACCTGCCACACAGCTTTGGCCCGAGGCTGCAAAAATGCCCGCAATCACGCCGTTAACGGCGCTGCCGATGTCAGCATCATCAAAGATGATGTTGGGGGATTTGCCACCCAGCTCTAAGCTTAGCTGGGCTAAGTTTTCGGCACTGTTTTTAACCACAGCTTTGGCCCCTTGGCCACCGCCGGTAAAGGCAATGCGCCGCACCAAGGGGTGTTTGGTTAGGGCGGAGCCCGTATCGGCACCAAAACCTGTAACCACGTTAACCACGCCGTCTGGAAAACCGGCTTCTTTGACTAAATGCATGAGCTCAATAATAGTGGCAGAGGCATGTTCGGACGGTTTCAGTACCACCGTGTTGCCAGCCGCTAAGGCGGGAGCTAGTTTAACCGCCGTTAGGTACATGGGTGAGTTCCACGGGATGATGGCTGCGACCACGCCCAATGGCTCGTGGGTGGTGTAGGCGAACATGTCGCTTTTGTCTAACGGCAGGGTTTGGCCTTCTAGCTTATCGGCTTGGCCGGCATAGTAATAGAAGAACTCGGGCATGTAGCCTATTTGACCGAGGGTTTCGCGTATCAGTTTGCCGTTGTCGTTGCTTTCTAATTGCGCTAGACGTTGTTTGCTGGCGGCGATCAAATCCCCCAGCTTGCGTAATAATTTACCCCTCGCCGTGGCGTGTAAATTACGCCACGCTGGGTTTTCAAAGGCGTTTTGTGCCGCTTGTACGGCGGCATCTACGTCGGCTTCTTGGGCGTGTGGAAAACTTGCCCAAGGTTGCGCGTTAGCCGGGTTTAAACTATCAAAGCGGCCGCCGTCTTGAGCATCTAGCCATTGGCCATTGATGAACATTTGATACTGTTTAAGGGACTGTGTGATGGACATTATGCCGCTCCAAAAATTGCTCTAAACACTGGTTGACTTGATCTGCGTTCTCTACGGGCATCATGTGCCGAGCCTCGCTGATAATCTGGGTGCTGGCACTGGCAATCTTGTCTGCCAGTGCAGTGCTCATGGCAGGCGTTGAGCCAGGGTCTAAGGCCCCTGTCATCACTAACGTGGGGCAGCTGATTTGCTCTAGCTGCGCCAAAGCAATATTGTCACCTTCGCCAAACAGACGGTAACAACGGCTGTAACTCGGTCGGTGGTTGTTGAGTACCTTGTCACGCAGGTGCATCATATACACTGGGTTGGCACTAGCATACTCTGGGCTAAACCAACGTTCTAGAGCCTGATCAATATTGGCACTGGGGCCATGTTCTTCTACCTGGGCGATGCGATCGAGAATGGCGGACCTCAGTTGGCTGCTGCGGTTGAACACGGAGTTCATAATGACTAGGCTATTGAGCCGCTCATTGTGGGCAGTGGCAAATACTCGGGCCACTAAACCTCCTAAAGAAAACCCGACTAAGTTTACCTTGCCTAACTGTAAATGATCTATTAGCTGCAGTAACTGTTGCCCTAGGCTCGCTAAATCCGTTTCTGACGTTGCATGATGACTCATGCCATGGCCGGTGAGGTCGTAGGTGAGTACTTGGTAGTTTAAGCCAAGGCTGCGCACTTGGCTGTGCCACATGGTGTGGTCTAAACCCACCCCATGGATCAGTACTAAGGTGGGTTTGGTTGCATCTCCAAATACTTGGTAATGGGTGCCTTGGTGCATTTGAAGTGGCAAACCTACAGGGCCTTCGACAGTCATTAGGCTTTTTCTGCAGCGATTTCTTCCAAGTCCATGTAGCGGTTGCCAATGCGTGGGTGTGCACGGCCGCCATCCGAACCGCCTAATACGACGATGATTTCATCGGCTGCTGGGGCGTCTTCAATATGCATTTCTAAGGTAATATAGTGAGAACGGAAACCCGCATCATCTTTGTGCATCATGGGGATCTGGATAGAGGTGCCAGCGGGGCCGCGCTTGTTGGTGAAGCTTAAGTAGCTTTGGGCATTCACCGCATCGCGGAAGTGGTTGCCAAAACGTAAGGTGTGAATGATGCCGGATGCATGTTCAATTTCGCCATTAAGTCCAATTACAGCAGCTTTGCCATAGGCTTCAATGGCGTCGCCACTGGGGAAGTGAGACAGGATAGCCGCCACCATTTCTTCGCCCAGTTGCGAACAACCGGCGGTGATTTCTGGGCGTAGATTGTCTACAAAACCTTGGCCAGCCCATGGGTTCTTAATCACATAAGCAACACCTACCATTTTAATCGGTGTAACCGCTGCTTTGCCGCCTTCAATGCGGGTTTCTTCGATGTGGGTAACGACTTTTCTGACTTCAAAATACATGGTCTTATTCCTGGTTAAAGTTAGGCATAACTTTGTCTATAAATAGCTGCAAAGACTTTTTCTTTTCGGCATGGGGTAGGCCGTTGTCACTCCAGAAGCTAAATTGGGTAATGCCAAGGGCTTCATAGTGTTTGATACGTTTGGTCACCTCCGTAGGCGTGCCAATGAGTAAGTTTTCGTGTAGTTCGTCCAGACCAAAACCTGGCATTTCACTCATTTGTTCATCGCTAAGGGGTTTTATAAAACCATCCACCGGCTGTTGGTCATTTTTGAACCAGGCATAAAAATAGCCGTACCAGTCGCGTAAGGCTTGGGCACCTTTACGCCAATCTTCGTGTTCTTCGTGTACCCACGTATGGCGTAGGGCTAATAATTGCGGTTTGGGTTTGTCTGGGTTGTTGATACACGCCTGTTTAAAGCGTTGGCTGGCCATTTCAATTACCGCATCACCTGCGATCAGCGGCGTCACCATGACGTTACAGTCGCTGCTCACCGCATAGTCGTGGGACTCTTGCTCACGGGCTGCCACCCACATGGGAGGGAAAGGTGTTTGCGTGACTCGAGGAATAGCTGTAGAGGTTGGGAATGAATAATGCTCGCCTTCGTGGGCGTAGTCACCGGTCCATAATTTTTGTAGGGCTGGGATCATTTCTCGCAATGGGCCGCCGCCTTCTTTGGCGGGCATATTGTCGGTCATGCGGTCAAATTCAGACTGATAAGCACCCCGAGCAATTCCAAAATCCAAGCGGCCGTTGCTCATCATGTCGACCAATGAGGCTTCGCTGGCCAACCGCACAGGGTTCCAGAAGGGCGCAACAATGGTGCCTAAACC